>JBKCEY010000001.1:0-14713 GCA_046304115.1 Burkholderiales bacterium
GTTCAGCCTCGACCTGATATTCGTTCAGCCCTGGCCGGCAGGCCTGCATGGCCCGGCGATGCGCCTGGGCCGAAATGCTGCCGGCCCGCTGCATGATCTCGATTTCCTGGGCGTCCTTGAGCAGACGCATCTCATCGAGCAGCCCGTGCAGATCAAAGGCTGCATGCGGCGCCGATACGCCTGCGCGCGCCTGGGCTCGCACAGCCGCCAGCCAGCGCTGGGCTGCAACATCGGTTTCAGGCCGTTCACCCAGGGGATGAAACAGGGCGGGCTGATTGGCCAGCAAGGAGGCCATGCGGGCATCGAGTTCGCTGATTGAACAGGCTTCATCGAAACCGAAACGCTCGCGGGCCGCTGCCGGGCCGAAACGAAATCCGTCCCAGATTTCGCGTTCCTCGTTCTTGTCGCGACAAAAGAGGATGGAGCGTTCGTGGTGCTGATCAACCACCACCACCAGGACCGCCTCGGGCTCCGGAAATCCGGTGAGATAGTGAAAGTAGCTGTCGCTGCGATACGGATAGTGCGCATCGCGGTTGCGAATCACTTCGGGGGCAGTGGCCAGGACGGCGACGCCGCCACCACGCTGGCGCATCTGTTCGGCAAGACGTTTACGACGGAGGGCATGAACCTGCACGGATGAATCTCCAGGGTCAGAAGTCGGTCAATCAGGCAGTCAGGAATCGGATCAGGCGCCCCAATCAGGCACCCCATTGTGCGCGCAACTGGTTCAGTCGATCGACTGTGCCTACATCGCACCAGGTCCCGGCATGCTTTTCGCCCAGCGCCAGACCACGAGCCATTGCGTCTCGCAGCACAGGTGCAAGGGGCGCGGGTTGGCCGGCTTTCAGGTTCGCGAACAGGCTGGGTTGATAGACACCGATGCCGGCGAAGGTCAGCCGTTGGGGATCGCTGATCAATCGCCCTGTACGCAGACCGAAATCGCCCTCTGGATGGTGCTCGGGGTTGGCCACCATGACGCAGGCGCACTGCGCCTGGAGTGCCACCAGGCGATCGCCCAGGGTGAAGGCCCGATGCACATCCCAGTCGCACCAGATATCGCCATTGATCACCAGAAAAGGTGAGGGCCCGAGCGCTGTGAGCGCCTGCACGATGCCGCCAGCGGTCTCGAGGGCCCGATCCTCATGCGAATGAGTGATCCGCAGGCCCCAGGCCGACCCATCGCCAAGCTGCTCGACCAGTTGTTCACCCAGCCAGGCATGGTTGATCACCACCTGCCTGAATCCGGCCGCTGCGAGACGCTCCAAGTGCCAGACGATCAGAGGCTTGCCACCCACGCTCAGCAGGGGCTTGGGCGTGTGGTCGGTCAGAGGCCGCATGCGTTCGCCGCGACCGGCCGCCAGAATCATGGCGCGCACGAAGAAGCCCCTCGCTCAGAAGGTATGCCCGACCTGACGCTGCACACCCTCGATTCGTTCGAGCAGGGCCGCCAGGGGGGCGAGATCGACATAGCGACGGGCAACCGCCTGGGCATAGCCCATGACGCGCGGGCAGTCCTGCAGATAACGCGGCTTGCCGTCGCGATGGCACAGGCGGGCAAAGATGCCCAGCACCTTGAGATGGCGTTGCAGACCCATCCATTCGAAGTCGCGGTAGAAGACCCCGAAGTCAGGGTTGACTGGCAAACCTGCACGGCGAGCACGCTCCCAGTGACGGATGCACCAGTCGAGAATCTGCTCCTCGCTCCAGTCGACATAGGCATCGCGAAGCAGCGACACCAGGTCGTAGGTGATGGGCCCTGCAACGGCATCCTGGAAATCCAGCACACCCGGATTGCGCTCGCCGCGCAGCAACATGAGGTTGCGGCTGTGGTAGTCCCGGTGTACGGCAACCACGGGTTGCGCCAGTGCACACGCGACCAGTTGGCGGCGTGCGTTGTCAAAGGCCTGCTGCTCGGCCTGGGTCAGGGTCAGGCCAAGGTGGCGCTCGACATACCAGGGAACGAAGAGATCGATTTCGCGCTCGAGCAGGACCGCGTCATAGGGTGCAAAGCGATCGGCTTGCGCCTCGGATTGCAGCCGGACCAGGGCGGCGCTGGCTTCACCGTACAGGGCAGGCGCAGTGCGCTCGTCCAGCACATCGAGGTAGGTGACCGATCCAAAGTCCTCCAGGAGGAGGAAGCCCTGCCCGGTATCGGCTGCATGAATGCGCGGAACGGTGACGCCGCCTTCGCGCAGAACCTGCGCAGCGAGCAGAAAGGGCGCGCAGTCTTCCTTGTCGGGGGGGGCATCCATGACGATCGCCGTGCCATGGTCCAGGCCCGGGCTTGCGATGCGAAAGTAGCGCCGGAAGCTTGCATCGCCCGACGCCGGTGCGATCGAGGCCGCGTCGAGTTGCCATGCACCGGACAGGCCCGATACCCATTGCTGAAGTTGTTCGATTCGCGCATCCATCACGCTCTCTATAATACGGGATGCCCTGGCATGCCCCGTTCAAGAGCCTGTTCAGTCGCCGGCCTTCGCTTGCGACCGTCACCGTGTACGCCTTGGTCCTCGCAGGCCTGATCCTGCTGCCCCGGGCGCATGCGCAATTGCGCCTCGAGACCGAACTCCGGGAGAGCAGCCTGACCGACCCGACGCCACGGCCTCTGTTCATTCGGGGCGGGCGTGCCGAGGGGCGTATCGGACAGGATCTCACCCTTCACGAAGGCTCGGAGTTGCGCCAAGGGCAGCTCGTCATCCGGGCTGATCGACTGACCCGGTACGAGGCCGACGACGAGGTGGTGGCCGTGGGTGATGTGCGCATCCGACAGGGCGGCCAGGTGGTCACAGGTCCCCGGCTGCAGTTGAGTCTTGATGCCATGACAGGCCGCATGGAGTTGCCCCGATTTGCGGTGCCCGCGAGCGGGGCCAGCGGCCGGGGCGCGTTGCTCGAATTCATCGATCGGCATCGAGCCGTCCTGCGCGATGCGGTCTATACCTCGTGCAAACCCGATGATCCCGACTGGATGCTCAAGGCGCAGGAGCTCACCTTCGATCAGACCGCCAACGAGGGCGTGGCACGCAGCGCAACGCTGTATTTCAAGGATGTCCCGGTCCTGGGGCTGCCCTGGCTCGAATTCGGTCTGACCGATGAGCGTCGCAGCGGATTCATGGCCCCCCTGCTGGCGCAGTCGAGCCGCTTGGGCGCTGAAGTGCGGGTGCCCTATTACTGGAACATCGCACCCAACCGGGATCTGCTCTGGTCGGCCAATCTGAGTGCCCGACGCAGCCTCCAGATTGCCGGAACCGCTCGCACCCTCGATCCCTTCGGCACCACGGACACGCAGTTCGAAGTCACGCCCTATGATCCGGTGGCTCAGGACTCCCGCTGGATGCTCAACAGTGTCGGAGTCGTCAATCAGCTGGCTGGCTGGTCGGGTGGCTGGACCCTGCGCGGCGTGTCCGATGACAACTACTATGTCGACTACGCCCGCAGCATTGCTCAGAGTGCTGATCGCAGCCTGCCCAGAAGCGCTTTCATGGCCCGTGGCTGGGGCGACTGGACCTTGCGTCTTGGCGTGCTCCAGCACCAGAACATCCTGGAGGCCCGCAATGCACCACCCTACGACAGGCTGCCTCAGCTCACGCTGCAGCATGCGCGTCGTGACCTGAGTGGCCTTGACCTTCTGACCACCATAGACCTCAGCCAGTTCCAGCGTCGGCTGGCTGCGACGGCCGAGGGCTGGCGACTCACGGCCAATCCTTCGGTGTCCTACGGACTGGGCGGCCCCGCCTGGTTCGTGACGCCCAAGATCGGCGCCCATCTGTCGGCCTATCAGTTGAACGCAAATCCCCTGGGGCCGACCGAGCTGCAGCGTGCGATTCCGACCCTGTCGATCGACTCCGGATTGATCTTCGAACGCCCGACGATGCTCGCTGGGCAGGCCATGACACAGACCCTCGAGCCGCGCATCTTTTACGTCCACACACCGTATCGGGATCAGAGCGCTGTGCCGGTTTTCGATTCCTCGGTCGTCAACCTGAACTTTGCCTCGCTGTTCAGCGAAAACCTCTATGTGGGCGGCGACCGAATTGCCGACGCCAACCAGATGACCGTCGGTGCGGTGTCTCGCTACATCCAGACCGACACCGGGGCAGAGCGCTTGCGGCTTGCGCTGGGGCAGCGTTTCTATTTCACGCCTCAGCGGGTCAGCTTGCCGGGTGTGGCCCTGCGCTCCGACACCCGCTCCGACCTGCTGCTTGCGATGGCAGGAGGGTTGGGCCGGGACCACTACCTGGACGCGGCCGTTCAGTTTTCGGTGGGCGATGGCGCGGTACCGCGTGCAGGAGTCGGCTGGCGGTGGTGGCCTGCCTTTGATCAGTTGCGCAATTTGGCCCTGCGCTATCAGTCGCGCGACTATGCCCAGCTCGACACCTCCTGGCGTTGGCCGGTCTCGGGTGGCTGGAGTTCGCTGGGTCGGATCAACTACTCGGTGCTGCGCGAGCAGTTCGATGCCGCCAGCGGCACTGTCAAACCAGTGTCGCCTCAGTTGCTGGAGGGATTGCTCGGTTTTGAATATCAGGCTGATTGCTGGAGCGCCCGATTTGTTGCACAGCGATTCCTGACCACCAGTGCCTTGCGGACCACCACGGTCTTTCTGCAGTTCGAGTTCAATGGATTTGCCCGACTGGGCATTGACCCCTTGGATATACTCTCCCGAGGCATTCCGGGTTACCGGCCTGCTCCTGCCCGCCCTGCCGGTGCGTCACGTTTCCACGGTTACGAATGATGGCCTTGTCTCTGTCCTGGATGCCCGCGATCGCGGGGCTGTGCGTCGCTGCTGCGTTATGGGCCGGTTCGGCGGTCGCAGTGGCGAGTACGGCGCGTTCGGTCGACCGGATCGTGGCCATCGTCAATACCGAGGTGATCACCGAGCGCGAACTTGTGATGCGCACCGACGCCATCCGCAAGCGGATCCAGCGAGAAGGAGGCGCACTGCCCCCTGAGGACTTGCTTCGCGAACAGGTTCTCGAAAAGCTGGTCAACGATTCGGCCCGGCTGCAGGCCGCACGTAGCGTGGGGATCACGATCGACGATGTGACCATCGATCGCACGCTGTCGCGTATTGCGGCTGACGCGGGTCGCAGCCCTGCAGAGTTCCAGAAAGGGCTTGCGGCAGACGGCATTCCGCTGGAGGTCTTTCGCCAGGAACTTGCAGTTGAACTGGCCATGAACCGTATTCGCGAACGCGATGTCGATTCGCGGGTTCAGGTCTCCGAGGCCGAGGTCGATGCCTGGCTCGAAGAACAGAAAACCGCTGCCCCTCAGATCAATCTGGCTCAGATCCTGGTCCCGGTGCCAGAAGGCGCCACCGCCGAACAGCAGTCGAGAGCCGCTGAGCTGGCCGCACGGATCGCCCGAGGCGCGCGCAGCGGTGCGGATTTTGGCCGGATCATCGCAAGCTACACCGCTGCAGGTGAGCGGATCAGTGGCGGCGTGATGGGACTGCGACCGCTCGACATGGTCCCGGAACTCTTTGTACAGGCTGTGCGCGGTGTCGCAGCAGGCGAGTCATCCGACCTCGTACGCAGCCCCGTGGGCTTTCATGTCCTGCGCGTGATCGAGCGGCGGGGGGCGAGTGCGACCATGGCCGCACCTGTGCGACAGACCCGTGCACGCCATATTCTGGCGCGGGTCGATGCCGTCAACCCGGAAGTCGAGGTTCAGCGTCGGCTGGCCGAAGTGCGAGGGCGCATTCAGGCCCGTGCGGTCAACTTTGCCGACATGGCCCGACAGTACTCTGCCGACGGCAGTGCCGCTCAAGGGGGAGAACTGGGATGGCTCTATGCCGGTGATACGGTACCCGAGTTCGAAGCCGCCATGAACGCCCTGGAGCCGGGTGAAGTCAGCGAACCCGTGCGCACACCATTTGGTTTTCACCTGATCGAGGTTCTCGAGCGGCGCACCGATTCGGCATCGCCCGAGCGGCTTCGTGCGCAGGCGCGCAGCGTCATTCGGACCCGAAAATCGGCCGAGGCCTTCGAGGAGTGGGTATCGCTCGCCCGCGATCGGGCCTTCGTGCAGATCCGCCTTGATGAGCGCTGAGCGCTTGCAGGGCAGGACCCTTTGATGCGTCAGTCCAGAATCCATTGAAGCATCAGGCCCGCAAGCGATTCGGTCAGCACTTTCTGGTGGATCAGGGTGTCCTGGCTTCGATCGTTCGTGCGATCGCGGCCAGGCCCGACGATCATGTGGTCGAGATCGGTCCCGGTCTGGGTGCACTGACACAGCATCTGCTGGATGCGCTACCCCGCATCGATGCCGTGGAGATCGACCGGGACCTTGTAGCCGCTCTGCAGCGCCGCTGGCCTGCAACGCGCCTTCGCCTTCATGCGGCTGATGCGCTGCAGTTCGATTACTCGACGCTGATCGGCTCCGACGGTGCGCGCCTGCGGCTGGTGGGCAACCTGCCCTACAACATCTCCAGCCCTCTGCTGTTTGCCTTGCTCGCCTGGCGTGACCGCATCAAGGACCAGCACTTCATGCTGCAAAAGGAGGTCATCGATCGAATCGTTGCAGCCCCGGGTACGGCAGCCTACGGCCGTCTGTCGGTGATGCTGCAGGCCGCGCACCATGTTGAATGCCTCTTTGAAGTACCGCCCGAGGCATTCGATCCGCCACCCAGGGTGGATTCCGCCGTGGTGCGGATGATTCCGCGTGAGCAGGCCCTGTGCGGCAACCTTGAGACGCTTGAGCGCCTCATGGAGCGCGCGTTTGCGCAGCGACGCAAGATGCTGCGTGGCACGTTGTGGCCCTGGCTCGCCCAGCAGGGCCTCGATCCCGAGGATCCAGCGTGGGCGATACCTCCGACCGCACGCCCCGAGGAAATTACGGTTGAGTCGTGGTGCCGATTGGCCGATGGGCTTCGGATCAGTCGAACGAACGCTGGATGAGCTCGATCTTGTAGCCGTCAGGATCCTGGAGGAAGGCGATGATGGTATTGCCTCCCTTGACCGGACCCGCCTCACGCGTGACTGACCCGCCCGCCGCCTTGACCCGCTCGCAGGTGGCCGCGGCATCTTCGACCGCGATCGCCAGATGCCCGAATGCAGTGCCAACGTCGTAGCTCGAGACGCCGTAGTTGTAGGTCAGTTCAATCTCGGCATGATCGGGATTGGAGCCGAAACCCACGAAGGCCAGCGAGTACTTCTGCTCGGGCCGATCCGTGGTGCGCAGCAGATTCATGCCGAGTACACGGGTATAGAAATCGATGGAACGCTGCATGTCGCCGACGCGCAGCATGGTGTGAAGCAGTCGCATGGTTCAGCTCAGGTGAAGGTCATCAGGAAAATCCTTGAGCTGACGACGGGCCACCTCGAACTCGGGCAAGACGGACTGCACCGTGGCCCAGAACTGAGGGCCGTGGTTGAGTTCGCGCAAATGCGCCAGTTCGTGAACGATCACGTAGTCGATGATCTCAAGGGGAAAGTGGACCAGGCGCCAGTTCAGGCGCACAGCGCCCTCGGCGGTGCAACTGCCCCAGCGCGTGCGTGCCGAAGAGAGTTGCCAGCGGGTTGGCTGTACGCCCAGCTGAGGGCACCAGTGTGCGAGTCGCTCGCCAAAGATCTGCCGCGCCTGCTTTTGTAACCAGGCTTGAACCGCATCCTGCATCTGGACCGGACCTGCACCGGGTGGCAGACCGATACGCAAGGCGCTATCGGCTTCCAGCCGAACGCCTCGGGCATGGGCCTCCAGACAGAGCGTGAGCGGGCGACCCAGGTGGGTGACGGTGCCGCCCGATTCCCAGCGTACCGCCAGGCGCTCGCGTCGCTGGGCGTGTTCGCGCCATTCGATGAGCTTGCGCACAATCCAGCGGGATTTTTCGTGGACCGCGGATTCGATCTGCCCAACGGTGATCCAGCGCGGTGCGCTCACTCTCAGGCCGCGGTCATCGATGATGAAGCCGATGCTGCGGCGTCGCGCGCGAATGAGCTCGTATTGAATCCACTGGCCTTCGATCAGGATGCGCCGGGCCGCTCCGCCCGCAACCGGTGTCGTGGCGCAGGGGCTGACCGGCGGCTCGAACAGCGGCAGATCGAGCTGCAGGGCCACGGGCGAGCCCGTCTGCGGCTTCATGCAGCCCTCGCGTAGGCCTGCGGATCGGCGCGTTGCATCTCGGACTCGATCCAGGTCTCGACCTCCTGCATGAGGCTGTCGGCGTCGTGTCCGGTGCTCTGGATGACCGGGCCGATCGAAACGGTGATGAGTCCAGGCTGCTTGATCCATGGGCGCTTGGGCCAGCACCGCCCGCTGTCGACCGCGATGGGCACGACCGGCGCACCGGTTCGAACTGCGAGCCGGGTGCCCCCGGTCTTGTACTTGCCTCGTTTGCCACGAGGCACGCGAGTGCCCTCGGGGAACATGATGATCCAGCTTCCCTGATCCAGTTTGCGCTGGCCCTGGCCCACGACCGATTCGAAGGCATCCCGACCCCGCGAGCGGTCGATGTGGATCATGTCGAGCAGGGCAATGCCCCAGCCAAAGAAGGGCAGCCAGAGCAGTTCGCGCTTGAAGACGAAACACAGTTCGCGCGGCATGTGAGAGATCAGGAAGAAAGTCTCCCAGGTGGACTGGTGCTTGGACAGCAGAATCGCCTGACCGGGGGGCAGATTCTCAAGGCCCTTGACCTGCCAGCGAATGCCACAGACCCCGCGGGCGACGGCAATCATGGCGCGAGGCCAGCCAATGGCGAATCGGTAACGCCAGCGCACGGGGGCCGGTGCGAGCAGCAGCAGCAAGAGTGCGTAAGGGATGACGGTTGCGACCTGGATCGCAAGGAACAGGGCAGACCGCAGTGCGTTGAGCATGGCTTCAGTGTGCCACTTCGCGGGCCACTGCGCCGAGATCGACCCGCAGCAGTGCATCTTCCGGAATCGCGCTGGCGGGATCAGCGCCTGACGCCAGCGTTGGGCCCATGCACAGCAGACGGATCGCGCGACATCCCGCCTCCAGCGCGCTGGCCAGATGCTCCGCCGAACCCGAGACGAAAAGGGTCTGTGCAGCGGTTGCGCGCAGCCGGTCCATCAGATCCGTGATGCTGCGGGTGAGCGCATCGGCAAAGAGCAGCACATCGACCCGTGCGCCCCGCTGCGCCAGGGCCTGCAGGAGATCGGCATGCAGGCGGTTCAGGCGATCCATGTCGCACACCCCGCGATGCAGCGCCTCGCAGTCCTGCAACAAGGCCACCTGATAGCCTGCATGATTGAACCGGGCGATGGCTTCAGCGGCGCCATCGAGCAGCCGAAAGCCCTGGGTTGACCAGTTCATGCCCCGTTCGGGCTCGCACACCACGCCTTCGCGATCGAGGATGATCAATTTCACGCGCTGGCAGCCGTCAGACGGGACAGATCGGCGATCTGGTTCATGAGTGCATGCACCCGGGCGAGCAAGGCAATCCGGTTGGCACGCAGCGCCGGGTCTTCGGCATTCACCATGACATCATCAAAGAAGCTGTCGACGGGCGTGCGCAGTGCAGCCAGCGCCTGCAGGGCTCCGGCGTAGTTCTGTGCCGCCAGCATCGGACTCGCAGCCGCCTCGACCTGCATCAGCGCGCCATGGAGTGCGCGTTCGGCCGACTCGACCAGCCGCTCCTGCTGCAGCGGACCGGGGTTTGCGCCACCCTCGAGCGCCTTGCGCAGGATATTGCCGATGCGCTTGTTGGCAGCGGCCAGACTGCCCGCCTCAGGCAGGGTGCGAAACTGGGCCAACGCCTGCAGACGGTTTGCGATGCGATCGAGCTGATCGGAATCAACCGCCAGAATCGCATCGATGTCTTCTGCGCCATGGCCTTGTTCACGCAGGTAACTGCGCAGGCGTTCGGTGAAGAATGCGGCCAGCCCCGGGACATCGGCCTTGACGCTCGAGAGGCCCTCAAAGACCGCAAACGCCTGCTCGAGCAGAGCACCCAGGCTGACCGGCGCGCCTTCGGCGGCAGGCCGCTCGATCAGCATGCGCAGCACGCCCAGTGCATGGCGGCGCAGCGCAAAGGGATCGCGATCACCCGTGGGATGCGCACCGATCCCCCAGATGCCGGCGAGGGTTTCGAGCTTGTCGGCCAGGGCGAGCGCCAGACCGCAGGCGCTGGCTGGAAGCGCATCGCCCGCAAAACGGGGCTGATAGTGCTCGGCGATCGCCTGGGCGACCTCTGCGGGTTCGCCGTCGTGCAGGGCAGAGTGACGGCCCATGTTGCCCTGCAGTTCGGGGACCTCGCCCACCATGCCGGTGAGCAGGTCGGTCTTGGCAAGCAGCGCGGCGCGCTCGACCCACTGCACATTGGCGCCTGCGTGCGCGGCCAGATGTCTTGCCAGTCGGCGTACCCGTTCGGTCCGCTGGGCCTGGGTTCCGAGCTTGGCGTGATAGACCACCGAGCCCAGGGCATCGACGCGGCTTTCCAGGGTCTGGCGCTGGTCTTGCTCAAAGAAAAAGCGGGCGTCGGCCAATCGCGGGCGCACGACCCGTTCGTTGCCGTCAATGATCAGCGACGGGTCGTCGATCGCCAGGTTCGAGACGATCAGAAAACGGGGCAACAACCCACCCGCCGAATTGAACAGCGGAAAGTACTTCTGGTTGGTGCGCATGGTGAGGATGAGGCACTCCTGAGGAACTTTCAGGAACTCATCCTCAAAGCCGCCCACATAGACCGCCGGCCATTCGACCAGCGCGGTCACTTCGTCGAGCAGGGCATCAATGACGGCTGCATCGGTGCCGAGCGAGGCGCCCAGCGCAGTCGCGTGAGCCTGAAGTTGCTCGGCAATCATCGCGCGTCGGGCTTCGAATGACGCGATCACGTGGCCGTGCTCGCGCAGGGCGGTGGCGTAATCCGTAGCGTGGTTCAGGGCAATGTGGGATTCGCCCTGGAAGCGATGCCCTCGGGTGATCCGGTCAGAGCGGATGCCGAGCACTTCGGCCTGCAGCAGCGTCGATCCGTGCAGAACAACCAGACCATGGGCCGGCCGCACGAAATTCACATGGGTGCGACCATCAGCGAGCTGGTACTGCATGAGCTTGGGGATGGGCAGGCGGGCCAGAGTGTCGTGCAGCAGACCGTTGATCACCCACTGCAGCGAAGCACCCGACGCCGTGCTGCGATACCAGAAGCTTTCCTGCTTGCCTTCGCCCTCGCGCACGAGTTGTTCGATCGTGGCACCCTGCTTTTCGGCCCATTTGCGCAGGGCCAGAGTGGGGGCGCCCTGGGCATCCAGGCCCACCGCGACCGAGGGTCCCTTGAGCGCGATGGGCCGATCTTCGCCCTGGTCGGCAACCGCATCGAGCAGCACGCTCAGACGTCTTGGTGTGGCAAAGACCTGGGCCGAGGCATCGGTACTTGAAAGGCCCTGCTGCACCAGTCCGTCGCGCAAGCCCTGGGCAAACGCCTCGGACAGCCTGCGCAGCGCCTTGGGTGGCAGTTCTTCGGTGAGCAGTTCGATCAGCAGCGGTGCGCGCATGGATCAGGCTCCCTGAGTGGCCGCAGCCAGCATGGGAAAGCCCAGGCGCTCGCGTGCATCGAAATAGGCCTGGGCCACGGCACGGGCCAGCGCCCGAACCCGACCGATGTAGGCCGCCCTTTCGGTCACTGAAATGGCGCCTCGTGCATCGAGCAGGTTGAAGCTGTGCGAGCACTTCATGATCATTTCGTAGGCAGGCAGTGCAAGACCAGCCTCGATCAGGCGGCGAGCCTCGGTTTCGAACTCGTCGAAGTGGCGAAAGAGCATTGCCGCATTCGCATGCTCGAAGTTGTAGGTGGACTGCTCCACCTCGTTCTGGTGAAAGACATCGCGATAGGTGATGCCGTCGGTCCAGATCAGGTCGTAGACGCTTTGCACACCCTGCAGATACATGGCCAGACGCTCGAGGCCGTAGGTGATTTCGCCCGTGACCGGCTGGCACTTGAGGGAGCCCACTTCCTGGAAATACGTGAACTGCGTGACCTCCATGCCGTTGAGCCAGACCTCCCAGCCCAGGCCCCATGCGCCCAGCGTGGGGGACTCCCAGTCGTCTTCAACGAACCGCACATCGTTGCGGCTGGTGTCGATCCCGAGGGCTCGCAGTGAACCGAGGTACAGATCGAGGATTTCGGGCGGCGAAGGCTTGAGCACCACCTGGTACTGGTAGTAGTGCTGCAGCCGATTGGGGTTGTCGCCATAGCGACCATCCTTGGGCCGGCGCGAGGGCTGCACATAGGCCGCGCGCCAGGGCTCGGGGCCGATGGCCCGCAGGAAGGTGGCCGTGTGAAAGGTGCCTGCGCCGACTTCCATGTCGTAAGGCTGAAGCAGGGCGCAACCCTGGCGGTCCCAGTAGTCCTGCAGACGCAGGATCACTTGCTGGAAGGTGATCATGGATGAGGGTGCCGCTAGACGGCTGTGGTGCACAGACAATCCGCGATTTTAACGCCAGCCGAAGAACTGGATGACCCGCTCACGTTGCTGCAGGGCATCGCGCTGTCCGAGTGCGATCAGTTCGCGGGTGTAGTCGGCCTCGAAGAGCAGGTAGCTGGCCATGGCGGCACCCCGCGGATCGCCCGCATCTGTGCCGACTCCCGTGGCGGTCAGCATGGCCCGCACCGGGGTGGGCAGGGCTCGCAGATGGCAGGCAGCGATGTCATCGAGTCGCTGGCTGGGTGAGATCACGAGCACATCAATGGGCCGAAGCGAAGTGCGCTGGCGCGCGCCCTCATGCATCAGGGCCAGGGTCCGATTGACGCGTTCGAGGCGTTCGATATCGACCGCCAGCGCATCCAGAAAGATGCTCGACATGGCATGGCCGGCGATCTGGGCAAGGCTCGGATACGCAGCCTGCACGGCCCGGCGGGATTCGGGTTCGTGCATGCGCCCGGCGCCAATGACGAGGATGCGCTGCGCGCCCAGATGAACCGCGGGTGAAATCGGAGCCGACTGACGCATCGAGCCATCGCCAAACCACTCCGGCGTGCCCGCAATGGGTAGACGCACCGCCGGAAAGGCAAACGGAATCGCCGACGAGGCCAGCAGATGGTCGATGGTGAGTTCGGTGTGTTCGGCCAGCCGATGGGAGCGAGACCACGGGGTGATCGCATCGACCGAGTCGTAGAAGGTGACATGGTCGCCGCTGCTGTAACTCGACGCCGTGACGGCCACACCGCGCAGATCGCCCCGGGCAATCAAACCGGGAATCCGGTTCATCGGAAGCATGCGGGTCAGCAGGCCGCGCAAGGGGCTGTTGTCGAGGAGGGATTTCGGCCGGGCCGCTCGCCAGCGGGCCAGAGCCCAGCCGACCGTGAACATTGAAAGCCAGCGCGCACCGGTCCGGGCAACACCGAACAGATCGGCCCGATAAACCTGATCGGCATGAAAGCCCGACCAGACCGCATGCAGGTCCTCGATGGCCTTGCGGGGCTCATCCGCCCGGCAGGCCAGTGCCGCGGCGATGATGGCGCCTGCCGATGTGCCGGCAATGACCTGATAGGGGTTGCGATCGCCCTGGCCACACTGATCCGCGATCTGGTGAATCGCATGCAGCACGCCGACCTGATAGGCGGCTCGCGCGCCACCGCCGCCCAGAATCAGTCCGTTCATGGCAGTGGCCTGCGCCAGGACGGCCTGCGCCGGGATAGCCCGCTCCGGGGCAGCCTGCCGATCAGCGCCAGCACCAGTGCACAGGCGATCAGCCACGGCAACTGACCGAAGCGCACATACGGTGTAAGCCCTGTCATGCCTTGAACGGTGGCATCCAGTGCACCCCGGGCATGAGGCTCAAGACGCCCCAGCACCCGACCCTGATGATCGATCACGGCCGTCATGCCGGTATTGGTCGCCCGCAGCATGGGGCGACCCGTCTCGAGGCTGCGAAAGCGCGAAATCGCCAGATGCTGCTCGAGTGCACTGGAGCGCCCGAACCAGCCCAGGTTGCTGACATTGGCGAGGATCGTGGCCCGCTCCTGCAGCACCGGCAGGCGGATCTCCTGCCCAAAGAGATCTTCGTAGCAGATGTTCATGGCGATCCGCTGGCCATCGACCTCGAAAGGGGGTTGCACCGGTGCGCCACGCGCGAAATCGCCCAGCGGAATCTGCATCTGCCGCACGAACCAGCCAAAGCCCCAGGGGATGAATTCCCCAAATGGCACCAGATGGTGCTTGTCATAGATCGGGATGCTGTGCAGCGCCGGTGCGGGCTTGCCGCGCTCATCGGGCAACCCGTCCAACAGGGGGGCTGATTCCGGCGTGATCAGCATGACGCTGTTGGCCGGCAGTGCCCGCGCCTGCGGCCTTGTTGTGCCTGTTGTGCTTGTTGTGCTTGTGGTGCCTGTGGCGCTTGTGGGCAGGCTGTCCGGCTCGCGCCAGCGTGGCAGGCCCATCGCCAGGTGATGCCCCGATTGCACGCGATCGAGGATGCGGCGGACCAGTTCGGGTGGGGTCATGGACCAGGGAACCGTCCAGGCGATTTCGGGCAACAGCGTGAACCGGGCATCACCCCGTTCGAAATCCTCCAGGTAGTCATTCATCGCCTGCAGGGTGCGTTGCGGCTCGAACTTGAGGCTCTGCGCAACATTGCCCTGTAACAGTCGCACCGTGAGGGGAGGGCCCGCAGGCGCAACCCAGTGCTGCGGGCCTGGCGGGGCGAATTGCAGCACCAGCAAAAGGCCCGATGCCAGCGCGAGCGACTTGATCCGCAGGCCTGTGACATGGCGTTTCGGATCGGATCCGTAGACAGGATCGGATCTGTGCACAGGGTCATGTGT
>JBKCEY010000002.1:0-1983 GCA_046304115.1 Burkholderiales bacterium
GGTTTCCCTCGTCAGCGGCCTCGGCGAGCGGCAACTCGATACGCTGGCCGCGGCAAGCGTGAGTCGCACGTTCAGCCGCGGGCGCCTGATCGTTGCAGAGGGCGAGTCTTCTCAGGCCATGTACATCCTGCTGTCGGGGCGTGCCAAGGTTCAGCGCTCTGATTCGGAAGGTAAAGAAGTCATTCTGGCTGTTCTCGGGCCCGGCGAGTGTTTTGGCGAAATGAGCCTGATTGATGACGCCCCTCGCTCGGCCAGTGTCATCACCCTGGAGTCGAGCGACTTCATGGCGATCAACAAGGAGGCTTTTCTGGCTGTTCTGGGCGAGGACCCCGAAATCGCCATGAAGATCATGCGCGGTCTGGTCAAGCGCCTGCGAGAGGCCGATCGCAAGATCGAGACCCTGGCCTTGCTCGATGTTTACGGCAGGGTCGCTCGTGTCCTGCTCGATTTTTCCGAGGACATCAAGGGCCAGAGGGTGATCCGGGGGCGTCTGCCCCGCCAGGAAATCGCCAAGATGATCGGCGCCTCGCGCGAGATGGTCTCGCGGGTCATGAAGGGCCTTGAGAAAGAAGGCTACATCGGCAGCGACGACGAAGGCCGCCTGGTGTTGCGCGAGAAGCTCTCGAGCTACCTGCAGTAAGCATCCAGGATCATCGTGGCCCGCGCATCTTCTGCTGTCCTGCCTTCACGCACGTTTGCGGCGCGCGGGGTCTTTGGCCGCGGCCTGCCGCCGTCATCGGTTCTTCCCGAGCGGCTGGTGGTGCTGCTGCGTGAGTCGCGCTGGCTGCTTCAGTGCTGCGTGGCGATCTTTTTTGCACTGATTCTGCTGTCCTACAACAGCGCAGACCCGGGCTGGTCGCATGCGGTGTCGGCACGAGAGATCCGCAATCTGGGCGGGCGGTTTGGCGCCTATCTGGCCGATCTGTTGCTCTACCTGTTTGGTCTGAGTGCCTGGTTGTGGGCTGGGTTTTTGCTGCTCAGGGTGGTTACCGGCTATCGGCAGCTGCATCCGGCGCACCCGGTCGCACTGTCTGATCGCGATCAGGTGCTCGATGCTGCGCCTTTCGGCTGGGATCGCTGGATCGGTTTTGCGATGTGCTTTGCGGGCAGCGTCGCCATCGAGGCCTCGCGCATGGCCTGGGTCAATGCGGATCTGCCTTTGACACCCGGAGGAGTCGTCGGGCGTGCACTGGCTGATCTGTTGCTCGAACACCTGGGCGCGGCGGGCGGAACCCTGCTGATGCTGCTGTCGGTGGTGGTGGGCTTTTCGCTGATGGTCGGTCAGTCCTGGCTGACCATTTTTGAGCGAACCGGGGCCCGTGTTGAGGCGATTGCACTGGGGCTTCTGAGGGCCTGGGAAGCTCTGCGGGACCGTCGTGAGGGTGAGCGGGCTGCCACGGTGCGGACTGAAACGGTCGAGGTCAAGCGGCGCATCCTGGCCGATGATCCGGAGCCGGTACGGATCGAGCCGCAGGCCATGCCGCCCGAGCCTTCGGTGCAGGCCCAGCGCGAACGCCAGCAGCCCCTCTTCAAGGACCTGCCGGCCTCCACCGGACTGCCTGCGCTTGCACTGCTGGATGAACCCGCGCCCACGCGCGATACCGTGGCTCCCGAAACCCTGGAATTCACCTCGCGCCTGATCGAGAAGAAGCTGGCGGACTTTGGCGTGGCTGTGAATGTCGTGGCGGCGTATCCCGGGCCGGTCATCACGCGCTACGAGATCGAGCCTGCCACCGGGGTCAAGGGTTCGGTGATCGTCAATCTCTCCAAGGATCTTGCGCGCGCCCTGTCGCTGACCTCGATCCGTGTGGTGGAGACCATTCCGGGCAAGAGCCTGATGGGCCTTGAGCTGCCCAATGCCCGCAGACAGTCGGTACGTCTGACCGAAATCCTCGGCTCGCAGGTGTATGCCGATGCAGCCTCCGCCGTCACGCTGGCTCTGGGCCACGACATCGCTGGCCGGCCTGTTGTGGCGGATCTGGC
>JBKCEY010000003.1:0-1596 GCA_046304115.1 Burkholderiales bacterium
GAGCCTTCGGTGATGCGATAGCGCCGATGATGGCGATAGATGTGCTCAAAGGGCTTGTGGCGCGAGTAGCCAATGCCACCATGCACCTGCATGGCCCGATCGGCCGCTTCACACACCAGTCGATTGGCCCAGTAGTTGCACATCGACACCTTGTCGGAGAGCTTCTTTTCAACCTCCGGATGCGGCATCTGATCCATTTCCCAGGCGGTCTTGCGAATCAGCAGGCGCAGCATCTCGCACTGCGTGGCAAGCTCAACCAGCGGAAACTGAATCGCCTGGTTGGTGGCCAGGGCCTTGCCAAAGGGTGCGCGTTCGCGGGCGTACTTCACGCTCTCGTTCACGCAGAACTGGGCCGCGCCGAGTGAACTGGCCGCTTGACGGATCCGGTTCTCGTGCACAAAGGACTGAGCCAGCGGCAGGCCGGCGCCTTCGGAGCCGAACATCGCTGAATCGGGCACCCACACATTGGTGAAACTCACGCGCGGATGATCGGTCGGCATGTTGAAGGTCCAGAGGTATTCCTCGATCTTCACGCCCGGGGTTTCGGTGGGCACCAGAAAGCAGGTGATGCCCAGCGCATCGCCCGGCTTGCCGGTGGTGCGGGCAAAGAGCGCGCAGTGGGTTGCCACATGCATGCCCGTGGTCCACATCTTTTCGCCATTGATCAGCCAGCCCGATACGCCATTGCGGGTCTCGCGGATCGCGCGCGTCTCCATGTGGGTGGCATCGGAGCCGTGATTGGGTTCGGTCAGCCCGAAGGTGATGCGGCGCGTAAAGTTCAGCTGCCCCTGGATGAACTCTTCCTTTTGCGCCGCGGTTCCGAAGTCACGCAGCATGATGATGACCGGGAAGTTGCCGACCACCGAATGCTCGTTTTGCAGGTCGTTGAACAGCCCCAGACCTTTTTGGGCCATGTGATCGCGAATCACGGCCATCCAGAGGTTGCCGATCTCCTGGCCGCCATACTCCCTGGGCAGGGGCATGCGCCAAAAGCCCGCCTTGTCTGCGAGCTTCTTGCACTCGATCAGCAGGGCTTCCCACTCGTGGCGCGGCAGGCCGCCCGCTTCAAAGTCGGTTCGGGCCCATTCGCGACGGTGATCGAAGAAGCGCTCGTTATCGTCCTTCGCCTGCAGCGGGCGAATCTCCTGATCGATGAACCGATCCAGGTTTTGCAGGAATTCGACCAGGTCGGCCGGAAGATTGAAATCCATTGGGGTGCTCCTCGTTGGCGTGTTGTCTTGGTTCTGTCTTTGATCTGCGGGTTCTGTTCTTCGATCAGCGGGTTCTGTTCGGTGCGGTCGTCATTCAGTTCCTGGACGCTCCGATCTCGGCGCGATAGCTGGCATAGCTCGGCTGATCGATCGACATCTTGGCCAGCGTATCGGCCATCAGATGCTCCAGCAGGCCCGGGGTGTCGATCCGAAGCGCACCGGATCGAATGCGCTGGCAGAGCTCCCGCTCAAGCGTCTCAGCGTCCCCAGTCTGCTGCAGCAGGCGCTGCAATCGCCCGAGCGACTGTGCCTCGAGGGCATCACCCTGTTCGAGCTGCCGGCGCACCAGATCGATTGCGTTGGCCGCCACACGGGCATGAAAGAC
>JBKCEY010000004.1:0-2110 GCA_046304115.1 Burkholderiales bacterium
CTACGACGCGCTCTATGGCACCGATGCCATGGGCGAGGCGCCACAACCGGGCGGCTACGACCCGGTGCGCGGAGCGAAGGTGATCGCCTGGGCGCGTCATTTTCTGAATCAGGCTGCGCCCCTGGCCGGCGGCAGTCACGCTGATGTCACTGCCTATCGCGTTGAGGGGGGCCAGTTGCTTGCGCAGACCGCGGGCGGTGCGCTTCGTCTGGCGGATCCCGCCCTCCTCGCCGGCTATCGAGGCGATGCGGCTGCGCCCTCGGCCATCCTGCTGCGTCACAACCGGCTGCATATCGAGATCGTGATCGATCGCAACCATGCGATCGGCAAGACCGACGCCGCAGGCGTGGCTGATCTGCTGATCGAAGCCGCCATCACCACCATCATGGACTGCGAGGATTCAGTCGCTGCGGTGGATGGTGAAGACAAGGCACTGGCCTACCGCAACTGGCTGGGCCTCATGAAAGGTGATCTGGTGGAGACCGTGGCCAAAGGCGCGGGCAGCTTCCAGCGTCGCCTGGCTGAAGACCGCGACTACATCAGCCCCACCGGCTCCAAGCTCACCCTCAAGGGGCGATCGCTGATGCTGGTGCGCAATGTGGGTCACCTCATGACCAACCCGGCCGTGATCGATCGCGACGGCCTCGAGGCCCCCGAAGGCCTGCTCGATGCAATGTGCACCGTGCTGATCGCGATGCACGACCTGAAGAAGACCGCAGGGCTGCGCAACTCGGTCCAGGGTTCGGTCTATGTGGTCAAGCCCAAGATGCATGGCCCCGAAGAAGTCGGCTTTGCCGATGCCATCTTCACCAAGGTCGAGCAGCTGCTCGGGCTGCCCGCCTACACGGTCAAGCTCGGCATCATGGATGAAGAGCGTCGCACCACAGTCAATCTCAAGGCATGCATTCGTGCTGCCCGTCATCGCGTGGCCTTCATCAACACCGGATTCCTCGATCGCACCGGTGACGAGATTCATACCTCCATGGAGGCCGGCCCCATGGTGCGCAAGGCCGACATGAAGGCCCAGGCCTGGATTGGCGCCTACGAGAACTGGAATGTCGACATCGGCCTGATGTGCGGCCTGACTGGCCGTGCCCAGATTGGCAAGGGCATGTGGGCCATGCCCGATCTGATGCAGGCCATGCTGCAGCAAAAGATCGGCCATCCGCAGGCCGGCGCCAACTGTGCCTGGGTACCCAGCCCCACAGCCGCCACGCTGCATGCCACGCACTACCATCAGGTCGATGTGCTGGCGCGTCAGGCCGAGATCGCCCGCGGCGGGCGACGTGCCAAGCTGTCGGACATTCTGGCGATTCCGTTGGCGCCCTCCACCAACTGGTCTACAGCCGACATCACGGCCGAACTCGAGAACAATGCCCAGGGGATCCTGGGTTACGTGGTGCGCTGGGTGGATCAGGGCGTGGGCTGCTCCAAGGTGCCCGACATCAACAACGTGGGTCTGATGGAAGACCGGGCGACCTGCCGGATCTCTTCGCAACACATCGCCAACTGGCTGCGTCATGGCGTGGTCAGCCGCGAGCAGGTGATGCAGGTGATGCAGCGCATGGCGGCCGTGGTCGATGGCCAGAACGCGGCAGATCCGCAATACCGCGCTATGGCACCGGCCTTCAACGGTTTTGCCTTCAAGGCGGCCTGTGATCTGGTGTTTGAAGGCACGACCCAGCCCTCGGGCTACACCGAGCCCATCCTGCATGCCAGGCGCCTTCAGCTGAAGGCCGCCTGACCTGCGCCGGGCCTGCTGATGCAACGCAAGGCGACACACCCGACGGCAACGAGGTCCACCCCGTTTCTGAATGGCCCTCGCCCTTCGGAACGTCGCCGGTCGTTGTTGGGTATCAGCAGCCTGGGGCTCACCGCCCCGCTCGGCATGACCAGCCTGGGCCTTGTCGCCTGCGCAACCGATCCGGCCCTGGGCCCTCAAGACGGCGCATCGGACGCAGGCCGGGCCAAGGCTGGCGCATCCGGCGCGGCGTCTGCCTTTCGCTTTGAGGGCGGCGTGGGCCGTAACCCGGGCGGGCCGGATCGAGGGCGATATGTCGACATCACCGGACGATTCGGTACCGCCACGCCTGCCAACTGGTGGCGTGCC
>JBKCEY010000005.1:0-8012 GCA_046304115.1 Burkholderiales bacterium
AACGTAACGCCTCTGGAGCCCGAGTGGGAGGGCCAGGTCACGCTCGAGTTCTCCAACACCACGCCACTGCCTGCTCGCATCTATGCCGGCGAAGGATGCGCCCAGATGCTGTTCTTCGAATCCGATGAGGTCTGCGAAACCTCCTACAAGGATCGTGGAGGCAAGTATCAGGGGCAGCGTGGGGTCACCTTGCCCAAGACCTGATGCTGCTCAAGATCTGATGCTGCGTTATGGAGCGCTCGCCCTCGGCGTCCTGATTGTCTCCACGGCGGCCCTGCTGATTCGCTGGGCCATCGACGCTGGAGGCCATCCCCTGTCAGTGGCTGCGGGGCGGCTCACGCTGGCGGCGCTGCTGATCGTGCCCTTTGCGTGGCTGCAACGACGCAGCGAGCTGCTCGCGTTGCGTCGGGCCGACTGGAGTGTGGCCGCGCTCTCGGGCGCGCTGCTGGCCGTGCACTTTGCCACCTGGATTGCGTCGCTTGCTTACACTTCGGTGGCCTCGAGCGTAGCCCTGGTGACCACCAACCCGGTATGGGTGGGCCTGGCCGCCTGGCTGATCCTGCGCGAGCCGCCGGGTCGCAACACGGTTGTGGGCATTGCTCTGGCTGCACTGGGTACCGCATTCATCATCCTGTCCGATCTGCAAAACGCCGGTTCGGCGTCCGCCGGGCGGGATCCGATGCTGGGTAATGCGCTCGCACTGCTGGGCGCCATCAGCATCTCGGGCTATCTGCTGGTGGGGCGCAGGTTGAACCTGAAGCTGTCACTGCTGGCGTATGTGGCCATCGTCTATGGCGCTGCCGCAATCGCCATGAACCTGATCGCCTGGGCGCTGGGTCACGGTGTGCAGACCCTGCCCATGGTGGCGTGGCTGCCGGTGTTGCTGCTGGCTCTGGGGCCTCAACTGGCAGGCCACACCCTGATCAATGCCTCCCTCAAACACCTCACGCCCACCTTTGTGGCACTGGCGATTTTGGGCGAGCCGGTGGGCTCGGCGATTCTGGCCTGGCTTTTACTCGGCGAGGCTGTGGCCCCGCTGCAGCTCATCGGGTTTGCAGTGCTGCTGGTGGGGATTGCGGTGGCGGCCCGGGGTGAGGGCAGGGGGCGGGTTCGATCCTGAGGCCAGCCTGTTGCCACGCACCTTGCCCAATCCCACCCAACCGATCTACAATTGTGGGCTTCACCCAGCACGGCCGTGCCTCCCAGCGCGTGCCGCAAGTCCTGCCCGATCGCTGTTTTAGCCGGTTCAAAAGCCGGCTCAATGGCAGAAAAGGCGCTCTCAACAAGGGAATGTCATGTCCGTTGCAGAAATCAACAAGGCCAAGATCGTGGCCGACTACCAGCGAGCCCAGGGCGACACCGGCTCGCCCGAAGTGCAGGTGGCGCTCCTTACCGCCCGCATCAACGAGCTCACCGGCCACTTCAAGGCCCACGCCAAAGACCACCACTCGCGTCGGGGTCTGCTCAAGATGGTGAGCCGCCGCCGCAAGCTGCTCGACTACCTCAAGGGCCGCAACCCGCAGGGCTACAAGGCCCTGATCGAGCGCCTCGGCCTGCGCAAGTAATCCAACCCCTGTTCGAGGATCCGGATCCTTCCGGTCTCAACCCTGGCCGACATGCGCCTCTCGCGCATCAGGCTGCAATCGATGCCCACCGTGTCACGCACGGTGGGTTTTCGCGTTTGTCGTTCGCGCATCCCTCATGATGCGCATCGTTGTTCAATCGAGACGCATCGTTGTTCAAGTGTTCAAGTGAAGTGAAAGCACTGTTGCTGCGTTGTTGAAGAAAAAAGAGAGAGAAAGGAAAAGCAATGTTTGATATCGCCAAGAAGACCCTGCAGTGGGGTCAGCACACCCTCACCCTCGAAACCGGTGAGATTTCCCGTCAGGCCTCCGGGGCCGTTGTGGTCAACATGGACGACACCGTGGTGTTGGCCACCGTGGTGGGCTCCAAGAGTGTCAAACCCGGCCAGGATTTCTTCCCCCTGACCGTCGACTACGTCGAAAAGTTCTATGCATCGGGTCGTATTCCCGGCGGCTTTTTCAAGCGCGAAGGCCGTCCGACCGAAAAAGAGATCCTCACCTGCCGCCTGATCGATCGGCCCATTCGCCCGCTGTTTCCGGATGGCTTCTACAACGAAGTCCAGATCATCGTGCACGTGCTCTCGAGCAATCCTGAGGTCGACTCCGATATCCCCGCCATGATCGCGAGCTCCGCGGCCCTGGCCATCTCGGGCCTGCCCTTCAATGGCCCGATCGCTGCAGCCCGCGTGGGTTACATCGACGGCGCCTATGTGCTCAACCCCAACACCTCGCAGATGGCCGCCAGCCAGCTCGACCTGGTGGTGGCCGGCACCGACTCGGCCGTCATGATGGTCGAGTCCGAGGCCAAGCAGCTGCCCGAAGACGTCAGGCTGGGCGCCGTGGTGTTTGGCCACGACCAGATGCAGGCCGTCATCAAGGCCATCGATGAGCTGGTCGAAGTGGCCGGCAAGCCCTCCTGGGACTGGCAGCCTCCGGCCCGCAACGAAGCCCTGGCCGCTCGCATTTCCGAGATCGCCGAGGCCGACATGCGTGCCGCCTATGGCGTGCGCAACAAGCAGGAGCGTACCCATCTGGTTCGCACGATCGAGCGTGCCACCGAGTCCCGCATCGCCGAAGACGCAGCCGCTGCAGGCCAGCCGGCCCCGGATGCCAACGATGTGAGCAACATGCTCTTCGAGCTGCAGTCGCGCATCGTTCGCAGCCAGATCCTGGCTGGCGAGCCCCGTATCGACGGTCGCGACACCCGCACCGTTCGCCCCATCTCCATCCGCACCGGCGTGCTGCCGCGCGCCCACGGCTCGGCGCTCTTCACCCGCGGCGAGACCCAGGCGCTGGTGATCACCACGCTGGGCACGGCCCGCGATGAGCAGATCATCGATTCCATCAACGGCGAGTACCGCGACCGCTTCATGTTCCAGTACAACATGCCGCCGTTTGCCACCGGCGAGACCGGCCGCTTTGGCGCGCCCAAGCGTCGCGAAGTGGGTCATGGCCGTCTGGCCAAGCGCGGTCTGGCTGCACTGGTGCCGCCGGTGGAGCAGTTTGCCTACTCGCTGCGCGTGGTGTCCGAGATCACCGAGTCCAACGGCTCCTCATCCATGGCTTCGGTGTGCGGTGGCTGCCTGGCCATGATGGACGCGGGCGTGCCCATCGACAAGCATGTGGCCGGCATTGCCATGGGCCTGATCAAGGACGGCAGCCGTTTTGCCGTGCTGTCCGACATCCTGGGTGATGAAGATCACCTGGGCGACATGGACTTCAAGGTGGCCGGCACCGACAGCGGCATCACCGCGCTGCAGATGGACATCAAGATCCAGGGCATCACCAAGGAGATCATGCAGGTGGCGCTGGCGCAGGCCCGCGAAGGCCGTCTGCATATTCTCGGCAAGATGCAGGCAGCCATTGGCGGCGCACGCACGGATCTTTCGGACTTCGCGCCGCGCATGTACACCATGAAGATCAATCCGGAGCGCATCCGTGACGTGATCGGCAAGGGCGGCGCGACCATCCGTTCGATCACTGAAGAAACCGGCACCACCATCGACATCAAGGACGACGGCAACATCACCATCGCCGCCACCGATGCCGAAGCGGCCCGCCGTGCTCAGAAGCGCATCGAAGACCTCACCGCCGAGGTCGAGATCGGCCAGATCTACGAAGGCACCGTGCTCAAGCTGCTCGAGTTCGGCGCGATCGTGCAGATCCTGCCGGGTCGGGACGGTCTGCTGCACATCTCGCAGATCGCCAACGAGCGGGTCGAGAAAGTGGCCGACTATGTCAAGGAAGGCCAGGCGGTTCGCGTCAAGGTCATCGAGGCCGATGACAAGGGCCGTCTGCGTCTGTCGATGAAGGCCGCTGCTGCGGCCGAGGCTGCACCTGCCGCACCGGCAGCCTGAGTCTTAGTCTGAGCCTGTGCCCGGGGTCGACCTCCTGTCGAACCTCGGGGTCTGCAGGGTCTGACGACCGGTCGGGTCGGGCCGTTCCGGGCCTTTGACCCGGGTGCGATCTGATCGAACAAAGCCCGCTTCGGCGGGCTTTCAGCTTTCTTGCAGCGCCCAATCCGCCGCAGCCAGCGCGTGCAATTCGGTGGTGTCAAACACGGGCACGCTGGCGTCCTGGGGCTGCACCAGCAAGCCGATTTCGGTGCAACCCAGGATGATGGCCTGTGCCCCTTGCTGCACCAGACGCTGCATCACACCACGATAGTGTTCGCGGGACGTTGCGAGTACCTGCCCCAGGCAGAGTTCTTCGTAAATGATGCGATGGACCGTCTCGCGATCTTCGGCTGAGGGCACGATGACCTGCAGGCCTCGCGCTTCGAGCCGCTCGCGGTAGAACGCCTGCTCCATGGTAAAGCGCGTGCCCATCAGCCCCACCCGCGTATGCCCTGCGGCAAGGAGCGCATCGGCGGTGGGGTCGGCAATATGAAGAAAGGGCAGTGACGTTGCGCATGTGATGGCATCGGCCACCTTGTGCATGGTGTTCGTGCAGAGCACGATGAGATCGGCACCGGCGGCCTCAAGGCGCCTCGCCACATCAGCGAGTACCGCGCCTGCTTCATCCCAGCGGCCGGTGGCCTGCAGATGCTCGATCTCCTGGAAGTCCACGCTCCAGAGCACCACACGCGCCGAATGCAGGCCGCCCAGGCGGGCCTTCACTCTTTCGTTCAGGGCCCGGTAAAAGGGTACGGTGGACTCCCAGCTCATGCCGCCGATGAGGCCGATGGTTTTCATGGTTCAGTTGCGGAGTCGATCGGGTGGACGGTCTCGTGTCTTCAAGCGAATATCACGCTGGTCCGCCCCGTGGTCCGCGACCTTGACGGCTTGCGCACCACAATTTGAACATCCCGGCCGAGCCGGTTCATGCATTCAAGCATTTTGGCCTCGCTGATCCCCCGAAACTGACCGCGCAGCATGCCCGACAGTTTTGGCTGGGGAATGCCCAAAATTTCCGCAGCCTCTATTTGGGTCATGCGGCGATGCTTGATGATTTCTCCGATCTTGGCAGCCAATGTTGCCTTGACTTGCATCTCGGCAGCATCACGTAAACCAAGGTCCTCGTAGACATTGGCTGCCCCTTTTTCAATCTCGATCATTTCATGCTCCTCTGGCATGCGCTTGCGCTGCCTTCAAACGTTCGCGAATCAACTCGATGTCTTGCCGTGGCGTTTCAATGCCTTTGGTGGACTTCTTCTGAAAGCAGTGCAACACATACACCCGATCAGCCATCTTGACTGTGTAGACGGCTCGGTAGGTATCGCCGATATGGTCTTCAACGATCTCCAAAACGCTGGCACCACCAAACCCCTTCAGCGGCTTGGACTGGCCATGCTTCTTGCCGGACTGCGCCAAATGCAAGGCAAAGCCAAAGACATCAACGACATCACCGGGCATGGCAAGAAGATCCTTCTTTGAGGAGCCTACCCAGTACAACGGCTTCAGATCATCAGACATGTGTGAATTATATCCAAATAGGTATAAATCGCATCCCGCAAGCAATGCGTATGTCTGACTCCTCCATGCGGGCTAGTTGATTGGGTTGACCGCGTTGATCGGCCTGGCCCCGCTCAATACACCTGATACACCCGGCTCGATCCGTCCTTGGCCACCAGCAGTACCTCATAGCGGTCTTTTCGGTTTCCATAGATGCCGCCATCCATGCCCGGTGAGCCCACCGGCATGCCTGGTACGGCCAGTCCCAACGCCTGGGGTTTTTCGCGCAGCAGCCGCGCAATTTCGCGTGCGGGCACATGGCCTTCAATCACGTAACCGCCCACCACGGCGGTATGGCACGACGCGAACTTTTGCGGCATGCCAAGCCGCACGCGCGCCGCGTTGTTGCCGGTGTCATGCGATTGCGCCTTGAAGCCGTTGCGCTCCAGATGAACGATCCAGTCCTTGCAGCAGCCGCAGTTCGGATCTTTCCAGACCTCGACCAGAGGCGGCGTTGCGTTGAGGCCCTGCTTTTGAGCTTGCGAGGGGCTCGCGCTCGTTGTCTGTGAGGATCCGGTCGCTTGCGCCACCAGGTGTGAGGGCGTCATGAGCAGGCCACCCCAGCCAATATCACTGAGCACCCCGAGTGCGGCGCGCAGAACGAATCGTCTGGGCAATGGGTGAGCCGCGGCAACTGTGTGATGAGCAGGGGTCATGACATTGGAATTCCGGAGCGGTGGACTTGCCAGAAGGACGGTTGATGGTCAGTGTATCGACAGACCCACAGGACAGGAGACATCACCATGAAGAAGTTGCGGCGTAGCGCCCTGCGTCAGATGAGCAACTGGGGCCTCTGGGGTAGTGCCTCATGGCTGGGCTCTTCAGCCCGCATGCTCCAGGCCTCGGGTACAGCCTCTGGGTCATCTGCCGCTGCGCTGAGCGCATCGGCTGCCTTGGTCAGTGCTCAGACAGCTCAGGCCCAGACCACCCAGGGCGCGGTGACCCGCATTCTGGTGGGCTTTCCACCGGGGCAGGCCACCGACCAGGTGGCTCGCATGGTGGCCGAGCGCCTGAGCACGGCACTGGGTTCGCCCTTCATTGTTGATAACCGACCGGGGCAGGGCGGCAGTCTGGTCTTGAGCCAGCTGGCCAAGGCACCCGCCGATGGACTGACCCTAACGCTTTCAGCGCTTGCGGGCTACTCGGTCAATCCCTACCTCTATCGCAATGTGAGTTACGACAGCGTGCGCGACTTCGCGCCCATCGTGATGGTGGCCGATCTGCCGCTGGCGCTGGCGGTTCACCCGTCAGTGCCAGCCAACACGCTGGCCGAGTTGCTGGCCTATGCGCGTGCGAATCCAGAAAAGCTCGCCCATTGCTCATCGGGCAGCGGCACGCTCTCGCATCTGATGATGGAAGACCTCAAGCAGCGCGCCGAGGTGAAGATCCTTCATGTGCCCTATCAGGGCAGCCCCAAGGCGATTGTTGATCTGATCGGCGGGAATGTTCAGGTGGGTCTGGATACCGTCACGGTGCTGGCCCCGCATGTGCGCTCCGGCAAACTCAAGTTGCTCGCTGTGGGCACGCGTGCGCGACTGCCGGCCTTTGCCGACACACCCACGATTGCGGAGTCGGGCTTTGCCGGTTTTGAGGCCGTGGCCTGGATCGCCATGAGTGCGCCCGCAGGCACTCCGCTGGCGCTGCGCGAGCGCATCAATGCTGAAGTGAATCGCGCGCTGCGTGAGCCCGAGTTTTCGCAAAAACTGCTGGCCATCGGTGCGCAGCCCCGCGGCGGCAGCGTGGACGAACTGGGTGCGATCTTTCGCAGCGAACAGCAGCGCTGGAAGGCGCTGGTGGAGCGCACCGGCGTGAAGGCGGATTGATCGGCTCAGGCAAGCCATTCCTGCCTGACCCGCCAAACACGATCTTTCTCTGAAGAACCCTCCTTTGCCGCAACCGCCCGTGCAGTCACGCATGCCGTCTCGATCAACCGCCGTCTTTCATGGCTGGTGGGTGGTGCTGGCCTGCTTTGTGATTGCCTGCTTCACCTGGTCGCTGGGGCTGTTTGGGGCAAGCGTCTATCTACAGGTGGTGACCACCGAGCGCGGCTGGGCGATTGGCACCGTAGCCTTTGCGATCACGGTCTTTTATTTCACGAGTGCCTGCCTGCAGCGCCTGGTGGGCCGCAGCATCGATGAGCGCGGGCCTCGTCCGGTCCTGCTCATTGCGGCGGTGTCGTTGGGCGCGGGTGTGGCGCTCATCGGCCAGGTGCGCGAGCCCTGGCATCTGATGCTCTGCTTTGTGCTGGTGGGCATCGGCTGGTCGGCGCTCTCAACCACTGGCCTGTCGGCCACGGTGGCGCCCTGGTTTGAGCGGCATCAGGGCCGTTCCATGACGCTGGCCATCATGGGCGCCAGTGTGGGCGCCATGGTGGGTGTGCCGGTGCTGTTGTGGCTGGTGCGCCACTTTGGCAGGAGCACCGGCTTTGCGATTGCAGGCCTCACCACCACGCTGGTATTGCTGCCCATCATCGCGA
>JBKCEY010000006.1:0-1045 GCA_046304115.1 Burkholderiales bacterium
CCAAGATATCGTCCACGGTCTACACCGTGCGGCTCACGCCTGAGGCCGGGGCACGGCTGATGAGCGTGGAGTTGCCCGCCGGCGCCGTGACCGCCAATGTAGCCAACGGCATTCCGAACCGCACCTCGTGGCGGTGGGATCGGGTGGTGGCGCAGTAACGCACAACCCGGTATCGGTGAGGCGGCAAGCTCAGACCTGAATCCTCACCAGGTATCAATGCACGGCCGCTTGCGCCCCGTGCGCTGATGTAAAGGTGGAGGCACCGGCACATTGCGCAATCCCGCCAGAATCCACTCCCGCGTGCGGGCCGGATCAATGACCGCATCAATCTCGAGCACCGATGCGATCGAGGTGGCCTTGCCCTTGTCGTAGAGCTCGGCCACCTTGCGCTGGTAGTAGGCCTCGCGCTCCTCCGGATCTTCGATGGCGTCCATTTCCTTGCGAAAGCCCAGCCGCACATAGCCCTCCAGGCCCATGCCGCCAAACTCGCCGGTCGGCCAGGCCGCAGTGAACACCGGCTCATGAAAGCCGCCTGCCGCCATGCCCTGTGAACCCAGGCCATAGCCCTTGCGCAGCACAAGCGTGAACATCGGCACGGTCATGCTCGCACCCACCACGAACATGCGCGAGACATGGCGCACCACCGCGGTTTTTTCGGCCTCGGGGCCCACCATGAAGCCCGGCGTGTCGCACAACGACACCACCGGCAGATCGAAGGCATCGCACCCCTGCAAGAAGCGCGCGGCCTTGTCGCCGGCCGGCGCATCAATGGCTCCGCCGAGATGGCGGGGATTGTTGGCGATCAGCCCCATCGGCCGGCCTTCAATGCGAATGAGGGCCGTGACGATGCCCACGCCAAACTCGCGACGCAGCTCAAGCACCGAGCCACTATCGGCCAGGGTCTCGATCACTTCGCGCACGTCGTACACGCGCAGGCGGTTCTCGGGGATCAGATGCCGCAGGCGACGCTGGTCGGTGCACTGCCAGTCCTTGAGCGTGCCCTGAAAGTAGCCGAGGTATTGCTTGGCCACGGCCGTGGCCAAGC
>JBKCEY010000007.1:0-12084 GCA_046304115.1 Burkholderiales bacterium
AGGCTCGACAGGCGAATGCTCGAGTCGTCGCTCAGCCGGATACGCTCATCCACCCCATCGGGCCCGCCGATCACCAGCGCGACCGGCTGGGCGTCCTGCTGCCAGCGTGACAGACGCTGCGCCAGGCCGTTGCTGTCGAGATCCTTGCCCCGTTCATCGAGCAGCACCAGTCTCGCCTGAGCAGGCAGGGCCTCTTCGATGCGCAGCGCTTCGCGGTCTTTCCACTGCCGTGCAGTACCGCCACCCTGGCGGGGCTCGGCCTTGACGGCTCGCCACTCGATTTTCAGTTCCGGCGGCATGCGCTTGCAAAAGTCATCGACCGCCTCATCGACCCAGCGCGGCATGCGCTGACCGACGGCGATCACACGGATCAGCATGGAACTGCAGACCTCTTCAGCGGCCCAGCGGGCTCAGACGCCCAGCGGCCTCATGAGCCCAGCAGCTTCATGCGAACCGGTTTGCCACCCCAGAGTTCCTCGAGGTTGTAGTAGGCGCGTACGGCCGGCTGCATGATGTGCACGACCGCATCGCCCAGGTCGACCAGCACCCACTCGCCGGTGTCTTCGCCTTCAACCGAGATCACATCTCCGCCGCGCTCCTTGACCTTGTCGCGCACGCTCGCGGCCAGCGCCCGGCTTTGCCGGTTGGAGGTGGCGCTCGCGATGACCACCCGGTCAAAGAGACTGGTCAGGCGGGTGGTGTCAAAGACCTTGATGTCCTGGGCTTTGACGTCTTCCAGGGCATCGACCACGACGCGCTGCAATTTGCGGATATCCATGAGGGATGTCGATCAGGCAGAAGAAGAAGGACCCGCACGATACAGGTGATGCGAGGCAATATAGTCGAGAACGGCGGGCGGCGTGAGCCCGCTGACGGATTCGCCCCGGCTGATCTGCTCGCGCAGGACCGTGGCCGAGACCGGCACCGCAGGCATGCGAAAGAGCACGATGGCGCCTGCCGGGGCATCAGGCAGGGCATCACGGCCATGGCTCTCCAGCAGGTCCTGAACCTCGGCAGGCAGTCCGCTCAAGGCCACGCGTTCACGCTGCGTGACCGCCAGATGGCCCAGATCGAGCAGTTCGCGCCAGCGGTGCCAGCTGGCAAGGTTATGCAGCTGATCGCTGCCCAGAATCAGCACCAGGGCGGCGTCGGGGCCGAAGTCCTGGCGAAGCTCGGTCAGGGTGTCCACGGTATAGGTGGGGCCCGAGCGCCTGACCTCGCGGTCATCGGCCACAAGGCCTTCAGCAGGCGCTACGCCTTGCAGGGCACAGTGCACCATGGCCAGACGATCGGAGGCTGCGGTGCGGGATGTGGGTTTTTGCCAGGACTGCCCGGTGGGAATGAGACGGATCTCATGCAGACCCAGCGCATCGCGTGCCGAGCGCGCCAGCGCCAGATGGCCCACATGGGGCGGATCGAAGGTGCCGCCCAGCAGGCCGATGCGTCGACGCGAATCCGCCACTCAGACCCAGTCCCTGGGCTTGAGGAAGATCTCGTAGAGTCGGGCTTCGGGTGTTCCGGGTTCGGGCTGCCAGTTGTAGCGCCAGCTCACCCTGGGCGGCATCGAGACCAGAATCGATTCGGTGCGCCCGCCCGATTGCAGGCCAAAGAGCGTGCCGCGATCGAAGACCAGGTTGAATTCGACATAGCGACCGCGCCGGTAGGCCTGAAACTCTCGCTCGCGTTCGCCAAAGGGGGTGTCCCTGCGCCGCTCGACAATCGGTGCGTAGGCACCCAGGAAGGCATTGCCGACGCTTTGCATCAGGGCAAACGAAGCCTCGAAACCGGGCTCGCTGAAGTCATCAAAGAAGATGCCTCCCACCCCACGCGGTTCGTTGCGATGCTTCAGAAAGAAGTACTCGTCGCACCAGGCCTTGAATCTCGGATGCAGTGCAGCCCCGTAGGGCGTGAGCGCGTCCTTGCAGGCCTGATGGAAGTGAATGGCGTCGGCCTCTTCACCGTAGTAGGGCGTGAGGTCCATGCCGCCGCCAAACCACCAGATCGGCTCGGCATCGGCGCTGCCTGGCGCGGCACCCGGGCGGGCTGCCGCAATGAAGCAGCGCACGTTCATGTGCACGGTGGGGATGTAGGGATTGCGTGGATGCAGCACCAGCGAGACGCCCATGGCCTCGAAGCTGCGTCCGGCCAGACCTGGCCGGTTGGCACTGGCCGAGGGGGGCAGGTTCTGGCCCATGACATGCGAGAACATGACCCCGGCGCGCTCAAAGAGGCGGCCTTCTTCAAGGACGCGGCTGATCCCGCCGCCGCCTTCGGGGCGAGTCCAGCGCTCGGCTCGAAAGGCGGTGCCATCGAGCTGCTCGAGACCCTGAACAATGCGTGATTGCAGATCCTGCAGGTAATCACGGACAGCGACGACATCAACAGCGGATGCAGCAGGCGCAGCCATGCAGAGGGCTCCGGAGTCAGGTCTTGCGGGTTGGGGGAGAACTGCCTGGATGGCGACGTGACAGGGCATGGTGGCCGATGTCGCGACGGAACTGCATGCCATCGAACTGGATGTTCTGAATCACTTCGTAGGCCCGGCTCTGCGCGATCTTGACCGAGTCGCCGAGCGCAGTGACGCACAGGACACGGCCCCCCTGGGTGGTGACCCGGCCCTCGTCGAAGGCGGTCCCGGCATGAAACACCAGCGCGTCATCGCCCACGGCCGCCCCGGCCTGAAGCCCGGCAATCGCATCGCCCTTGCGCGGGTCATCGGGGTAGCCGTGTGCTGCCAGCACCACGCCGAGCGCCGTGCGCCGATCCCAATCAATGGTGGCCTGATCCAGCGTGCCGGCGATGGCGTGTTCGAACACGCCCACCAGATCGCTTTTGATGCGGGCCATGATGGGCTGGGTTTCGGGGTCCCCCATGCGGCAATTGAATTCGAGGGTGCGGGCATGACCCGCCTCATCGATCATGAGGCCTGCATAGAGGAATCCGGTGAAGGGATTGCCTTCAGCGGCCATGCCCTGGACCGTGGGCAGGATGACCTCGCGCAGGACGCGGGCATGCACCTCGGGCGTGACCACCGGTGCAGGCGAGTACGCGCCCATGCCGCCGGTGTTGGGCCCCTGGTCGCCGTCTTTCAGTCGCTTGTGATCCTGGCTGGAGGCCAGTGCCAGCACATGACGCCCATCGACCATCACGATGAAGCTGGCCTCTTCGCCCTGCAGGAAGTCCTCGATCACCACGCTCGCGCCCGCCGTACCCATGCGGTTGTCGAGCAGCATCATGTCGATGGCGGCCTGCGCCTCCTGCACCGACTGTGCAACCACGACGCCCTTGCCGGCGGCCAGACCATCGGCCTTGACCACGATCGGTGCGCCGCGCTGAGCAACATAGGCACGGGCCTGCGCCGCATCGGTAAAGGTCTGGTACTCCGCCGTGGGGATGCCGTGGCGCTTCATGAAGGCCTTGGCAAAGTCCTTGGACGATTCCAGCTGGGCTGCAGCGCGGGTGGGTCCAAAAATGCGCAGCCCCTCGGCCCTGAAGTGATCGACGATGCCCGCGGCCAGTGGCGCCTCGGGCCCTACGACGGTGAAGGCGATGCCCTCGCGCTGAACGAACTGCGCGAGTTCGGCGATGTCGGTGATGGGCAGGTTGACCAGGTTCGGCTCGCGGGCCGTGCCACCATTGCCCGGCGCGACGTAGACCATCTGCGTGCGCGGCGACTGAGCCAGCCGCCAGGCAATCGCATGCTCGCGGCCCCCCGAGCCAACGACCAGCAGTTTCATTCGTCGATCACCGCACTGCTGTAGACCTGTTGGACATCATCAAGGTTCTCGATCACATCCAGAAGCTTTTGCATCTTCTGGGCATCGTCACCCGTCAGCACGGTTTCGTTTTGGGGCTTCATGGTGATCTCGGCCAACTCGGCCTTCAGACCCGCCGCTTCAAGCGCCTGCCGGACCTGCCTGAAGTCTGAGGGCGCGCAGATCACCTCGAGGCCGCCCTCGTCATCCGTGATGACATCTTCGGCACCGGCCTCGAGGGCCGCTTCCATGACCCGGTCCTCGGAGGTGCCTGGCGCAAACAGGAACTGTCCGCAGTGCTTGAACATGAAGGCGACCGACCCATCGGTACCCAGATTGCCGCCGTACTTGGAAAAGGCATGCCGCACCTCGGCCACCGTACGCACCCGGTTGTCGGTCAGGGTATCGACGATGACCGCCGCCCCGCCGATGCCGTAGCCTTCGTAGCGGATCTCTTCGTAATTGACACCCTCAAGACCGCCCACACCCTTCTGGATGGCGCGCTGCACGGTGTCCTTGGGCATGTTGGCGTCGGAGGCCTTGTCGACCGCCAGACGCAGACGCGGATTGGCGCTGAGATCGGCACCGCCCAGTTTGGCGGCGACCGTGATCTCCTTGATGATGCGCGTGAACAGCTTGCCGCGCTTTTCATCCTGGCGATTCTTGCGGTGCTGGATATTGGCCCATTTGCTGTGGCCGGCCATGGGAGGACTCCGTGTGCTGCGGGCGAGGCACAGTGCCTTGCTGCGCCCTGTTCAACCGTGGTGCAATGACCGCACCCGAGACCCCGGATTCTATCATTCGAGCCATGCCAAACCCTTTGCTGATCGCCCGTGCCGGCCAGACCGACCTGAACCTGTTGCCGGCGCTGGCCAATCGGCATGGCCTGATCACCGGCGCCACCGGCACCGGCAAGACCATTTCGCTTCAGGTTCTGGCCGAGCGCTTCTCGTCGATCGGTGTGCCGATCTTCCTGGCCGACGTCAAAGGCGATCTGACCGGAATCTCGCAGGCCGGCGCACTGTCGCCCAAGCTCAAGGAGCGCCTGGCCGCCCACGGCCTGCCAGAGCCAGCCTTCGCGGCCATGCCGGTCACTCTCTGGGATGTCTTTGGTGAAAAGGGGCATCCGCTGCGCGCGACGGTATCCGACATGGGGCCTGTCCTGCTGGCACGCCTGCTCGGATTGAATGACACCCAGGAGGGTGTACTGAATCTCGTGTTTCGGATTGCCGACGAACAAGGCCTGCTGCTGCTCGACGCCAAGGACCTGCGGGCCATGCTCAAGCATGTGGGCGACAACGCCCGCGATTTCACGACCACGTACGGCAATATTTCCTCGGCCTCGATCGGGGCGATCCAGCGCAATCTGCTGGTGCTGGAGCAGCAGGGCGCCGACCGCTTCTTCGGTGAGCCCATGCTCAACCTCGACGATCTCATGCAGACCGATGCCCAGGGCCGGGGCATCGTCAACATCCTGGCCGCCGATCGGTTGATGAACTCACCGCGGCTGTATGCCACCTTCCTGCTCTGGCTGCTCTCGGAGCTCTTCGAAAAGCTGCCCGAAGTGGGTGATCCCGACAAGCCGCGCCTGGTGTTCTTCTTCGACGAGGCTCACCTGCTGTTCAATGAGGCGCCCAAGGCCCTGCTCGAGAAAGTGGAGCAGGTGGTGCGGCTGATCCGCTCCAAGGGTGTAGGCGTGTACTTCATCACGCAAAACCCGCTGGATGTGCCCGAGACCGTGCTCGGTCAGCTTGGCAACCGGGTGCAGCATGCCCTGCGGGCCTTCACGCCGCGCGATCAGAAGGCCGTCAAGTCGGCCGCGCAGACCATGCGTGCGAATCCGAAGTTCAGCACCGAGAGCGCGATCATGGAGCTGGGTGTGGGCGAGGCGCTGATCTCGATGCTCGATGAAAAGGGCCGGCCCACGGTGGTGGAGCGGGCCTGGATCGTGCCGCCAGGCTCGCGGATCGGCCCAGTCAGTGAGGCAGAGCGCGCCGCGCTGCTCAAGGGTTCGGTGGTGGCGGGCGTGTATGACACCACGCAGGATCGGGAGTCCGCCTACGAACTGCTGCAGCAGCGCGCACTCGGTGGGATGCGGGCGGGTGGATCGGCCGGGCCGGGTGGCCAGGCGGGAAGCTCATCGGGTGGCTCATCGGGTGGCTCATCGGGTGGCTCATCGGGTGGTATAGGCGCGGGGTCCTCCCGTGACCGGGTCGAGAGCGGGGGTTTCGGTGGCATGATCGGTGATGTTCTGGGCGGTTCGTCGGGCGCAGGACGGCGCAGCGACACCGTGATCGAGAGCATGGCCAAGAGTGCGGCGCGCAGTATCGGCAGCAGCGTGGGCAGGGCGATTGTGCGCGGTGTTCTGGGCAGTCTGCTGGGCGGCGGGCGCCGGCGCTGAAGTCCCCGCAAGGGCGGCGCCCTCGTGCAACACGCATCGCGCCTGAGCTTCACGCATCACGATTGAGCTTCACAAACAAGGCTTGAGCCTTACGAACAATGCTTGAGCATCACGAACAACAACAGAGCTGGAGGAGAACACGATGGATCTGGGCATTGCCGGACGATGGGCACTGGTTTGCGGCGCGAGCAAGGGACTGGGGTACGGCTGTGCCCGGTCACTCGCGGGCGAGGGCGTGAACCTCGTCATCAATGCCCGTACCGAGGCCACCCTGAGTGCTACGGCGGCTCGCATCGCCGGCGAGACCGGCGTGCAGGTCCGGGCCGTTGCAGGCGACATCACGCAGCCTTCCGTACAGGCAGCCGCGCTGGCGGCAGCCCCTCAGATCGACATCCTGATCAACAACGCCGGAGGCCCGCCGCCTGGCGATTTCAGGGACTGGACCCGCGAGCACTGGCTGGCCGCACTCGATGCCAACATGCTCACGCCCATCGATCTCATCAAGGCCACAGTCGACGGCATGATCGCGCGCGGTTTCGGTCGCATCGTGAACATCACCTCGAGTTCGGTGAAGGCTCCGATCGACATCCTGGGCCTGTCCAATGGCGCGCGAAGTGGTCTCACCGGCTTCGTGGCGGGCCTGGCCCGCAAGACCATCGAGCACAACGTCACCATCAACAACCTGCTGCCAGGCGCCTTCGATACCGACCGGCTGCGCGGCAACCTGGTGGCACAGGCCACTCGGGCAGGGCTCACGCCCGATGCTTTTCTCGCGGCACGCACCAAGACCATTCCGGCCCGACGCTTTGGCAATGAAATGGAATTCGGCCAGTTCTGCGCCTTCATGTGCAGTGCCCAGGCCTCGTACTTCACAGGGCAGAATGTGCTGCTTGATGGCGGGGCCTACCCCGGGACGCACTAGCACAGTGCTCAGTCATCCCGATTCACACGCTTTCCCGTTTACATGCTTTCGCCATTGACCAAACTGTCCGGCAGGCGCCGCTCGACCGGACATCCTGGAGACCCCCATGACTGCATCAACTGCTGAAGTGCCCGGCCCGCTGCGTGGCATTCGTATTCTCGATCTGTCCCGCGTGCTCGCTGCGCCCTTTTGCGTACAGACCCTGGGAGATCTGGGGGCTGATGTCATCAAGATCGAGCGGCCGACTGCGGGCGATGAATCCCGTCAGTGGGGTCCGCCCTGGTTCAAGGACCCCGAGGGCAATCCCACCAGTGAGTCGGCCTATTTCATGTCGGCCAACCGCAACAAGCGCTCGGTGGCTGTCGATCTGGCCAAGCCTGAAGGCCAGGCCCTGATCCGCAAGCTCGCCGAGCAGGCTGACATCTGCATCGAGAACTTCAAGGTGGGGGATCTGGCGCGATACGGACTCGATTACGCGTCGCTGTCCAAGGTCAACCCGCGTCTGATCTATTGCTCCGTGACCGGTTTCGGTCAGGATGGCCCCTGGGCCACGCGGCCGGGCTACGACTATCTCTTCCAGGGCATGGGCGGCCTGATGAGCGTGACCGGCGAGCGTGACGATCAGCCCGGTGGCGGCCCTCAGCGGGTGGGTGTGCCGCTCGTTGACCTGTTCACCGGCATGTATGCCACGGTGTCGATCCTGGCCGCGCTGCATCATCGCGATGCCACGGGCGAAGGGCAGCATCTCGATGTCTCGCTGATGGGTGCGGTGCTGGCGATCAGTTCGGGTCAGCTCGCCAACTACATGGTGGGTGGCAACATTCCGGTGCGCACCGGCAACCATGCCCCCAACATCACCCCGTATGGCGTCTTTCCGTGCTCCGATGGTCAGTTGATCGTGGCCTCGGCCAATCAGGGTCAGTTCAAGGCGATCTGCGCGGCACTGGGCCATCCGGAGTGGTCGGCCGATGAGCGCTTCAAGGACAACGGCGCGCGAATTGCGCATCGCATGGAGCTCTATGACATGCTGGCCGGCGTCATGAAAACCCAGACCCGGGCGCACTGGGAGGAGGTTTTCACCGAGGCCGGCGTGCCGGCGGGTCCGATCAACAATTACGAGCAGGCGCTTGCCCATCCGCAGGCCCAGCACCTGAAGACCCGGATCGGCATTGCGCATCCGCTGGGCGGTGAGGCCCCGGGCATTGCCAGCCCCATGCGTCTGAGCAAGACCCCGGTGTCCTACCGACGTCCGCCTCCCATGCTGGGCGAACATACCCGCGAGGTTCTGCAGGAACTGGGGCTGGACGATGCCGCAATCGATGCGCTGGCCGCGAGCGGAACGATCCGCGCCCGCTGAATCGATGCTGCGAAACAGCAAGACCGACGGATAGTGCAACACTGAGCGCTGAGACAGCATCGAACGACACAGCACCACCAAGAGGCAGCACTGATGGACTTTGCATTTACTCCCGAGCAGGAATCGATTCGCGAGGCGATCGGAAAGATCTGCGAGCAGTTCGGCGACGACTACTGGCTGCGCAAGGACAAGGAGGGGGGTTTCCCCGGCGAACTGCATCAGGCCCTGGCCAGCGCGGGCTGGTTGGGCATTGCCATGCCCGAGGCCTATGGCGGCTCGGGCCTGGGCATCACCGAGGCTGCGGTCATGATGCAGACCATCGCGGCGTCGGGCGCAGGGTTTTCGGGCGCCTCGGCGGTGCACATGAACATCTTCGGCCTGAACCCGGTCGTGGTGTTCGGCACCGATGAGCAAAAGCGCCGCATGCTGCCCGGACTGATCGACGGACGGGAGCGTTCGTGTTTTGCCGTGACCGAGCCCAATACAGGCCTGAACACCACCCGCCTGAAGACCCGCGCTGAGCGCAAGGGTGATCATTACGTGGTGCATGGTCAGAAGGTCTGGATCTCGACCGCGCAGGTCGCTGAAAAGATCCTGCTGCTCGCCCGTACCACGCCGATTGAGGACTGCCCCAAGCCCACCTTCGGCCTGTCGCTGTTCTACACGGACCTGGATCGCAGCAAGGTCGAGATTCGCGAGATCGACAAGATGGGCCGCAAGGCGGTCGACTCCAACCAGGTCTTCTTTGATGGCATGGTGATTCCGGCTGCAGACCGGATCGGCGAGGAAGGCAAGGGCTTTGACTACATCCTGCACGGCATGAATCCGGAGCGCATCCTGATCGCCGCCGAATCCGTGGGGCTGGGTCAGTGTGCGCTGCGGCGGGCCACGAAATACGCCAGCGAGCGCGTGGTCTTTGATCGTCCGATCGGCCAGAACCAGGGCATCCAGCATCCGCTGGCGCAAAACTGGATGGCGCTCGAGGCCGCCAACCTGATGGTGTTCAAGGCCGCATGGCTCTACGACCAGGGCAAGGCCTGCGGGGCCGAGGCCAATGCCTCAAAGTATCTGGCGGGCGAAGCGGGCTTCGAGGCCTGCACACAGGCCGTCATGACCCATGGGGGCTTTGGTTATGCCAAGGAGTATCACGTCGAGCGTTACCTGCGTGAGTCGCTGGTCGGTCGCATTGCACCCGTCAGTCCGCAGCTGGTGATGAGCTTCATCGCCGAGCGTGTTCTCGGTTTGCCCAAGTCGTACTGACGCCTGCCTGCTCAGTCGATGCAGCCTGTCCGATCCGATCGATGGGCTCGCAGGACGGGTATCGGGCTGAATGGAATCAAGGAGATCTGCTGATGAGTTCCCTGCGCATGCTGGGTCATGGTGACTACTGGGACGACCTGAAGGTCGGTGATGCCTTCATCACCCCACGCCGCACCATCACCGAAACCGACCTGGTCAATTTCTGCAATCAGGCCTGGTTCACCGAAGAGCTGTTCACGAATGCCCACGCACGCGAGGGCATGGCGATTCAGGGCCGCGTGGTGCCCGGGGCCCTGGTGTATTCATTTGCCGAGGGCCTGATCATGCCCTCCATCCAGCACACGGGCCTGGCCTTTCTTGAGGCCACGCTCAAGGTCAAGGGCCCCACCTTCGTGGGCGATACCCTGCAGGTGGAGGTTGAGGTGACCGAGATGCGGCCCACCTCCAAGCCGGGCCGAGGCTTGATCCGCACGATCAACCGGGTGCGCAACCAGCACGGAGCGGTGGTTCTGGAGTACGACCCGCTGCGGATGCAGGCCCGCCGACCACAAGTCTGACCTCGGATCCACCTGCGCCGCGGCAGGCCACGGGGCGGGCCCTGTTCGGGTTCATGCTTGAGTGGCAATCCCCTGCGCTTGCCTTGGCCGGCACTGGCGCGCCATGCTTGCGGCCTCGCTCTGTACCCTGTCACCGATTTTCACCCCGCTGATCCCCATTTGCCCGGAGAGTTACACCATGCCCAAGGCCATCCGATTCGACCGCACGGGCGGTCCCGAAGTTCTGAAGTTCGTCGATGTTGAGGTCGGTGCGCCTGGCCCCGGTCAGGCGCAGGTCCGTCATCGCGCCATTGGCCTGAACTTCATTGATACCTATCACCGCAGTGGCTTGTATCCCATGCCGTTGCCGTCGGGTCTGGGTACCGAAGGTGCAGGCGATGTCGTGGCCGTGGGGGCTGGCGTGACCGATGTGAAGGTGGGCGATCGTGTCGCCTATGCGGGCGGCCCGCTGGGCGCCTACAGCGAAGTGCGCAACATGCCCGCTGACCGTCTGGTCAAGCTGCCCGCCAAGATCAGTTACGAAACCGGTGCGGCGATGATGCTCAAGGGCATGACGGTGCAATATCTGCTGCGCCGTACCTACAAGGTCCAGAAGGGTCAGACCATCCTGTTTCACGCCGCCGCAGGCGGTGTCGGCCTGATCGCCATGCAATGGGCCAAGGCGCTGGGCGTGAAGGTCATCGGTACCGCAGGCTCGCCCGAAAAGGCTGCGCTGGCCAGACGTTACGGTGCCGAGCATGTCATCCTGTATCGCGAAGAGAATGTGGCCGAGCGCGTGCGTGAAATCACCAAAGGCGCCATGGTCCCCGTGGTGTACGACTCGGTCGGTAAGGACACCTTCCAGGCCTCGATCGATTCTTTGGCCCCCTTCGGCCTGATGGTGAGCTTTGGCAATGCCTCGGGGCCGGTAGCTCCCATGGCACTCACCGCCCTCAAGGGCTCGCTCTACATCACGCGCCCGTCGCTCGCGCCGCATACCGAGCGCCGGGCCAACCTGCTCGAGATCGCCGGCGACCTCATCAAGATGGTGTCTTCGGGCAAGGTGAAGATCGAGATTGATCAGCGGTATGCCCTGGCCGATGCGGCCCAGGCCCATCGCGATCTGCAGGATCGCAAGACCACAGGCTCCACCATTCTGCTGCCCTGAGCCTCGGGTGCGGGCCGCTGCAGGTCGGCTCGCCCTTCGATCTCGCAGTCATCCATGACCCCAGAGCGACTGTCTGCTGATTCTGTGCCTGCGCTTGCGGACCGCCGATTTGGGGGGGTGGCACGCACCTGGGGCGATGCCGGTGCCCAGCGCATCGCACAGGCCCATGGGGTCGTGGTGGGCGTGGGCGGTGTGGGGTCCTGGGCGGCCGAGGCGCTCGCGCGCTGCGGTATCGGCATCCTCACCCTGATCGATCTTGATCAGGTGGCCGAATCCAACATCAACCGTCAGGTGCATGCCCTGGAGTCCACTGTGGGGGCGGCCAAGGTGCAGGTCATGGCTGCGCGCATTGGTGAGATTTCTCCCGCGACGCAGGTGCGGTGCATCGAAGATTTCATCGACCCGGACAACGTGGCCGTCTGTGTGCCCGAGTCGGCCGCGGTGGTGATCGATGCGATCGATGCGCCCCGCGCCAAGGCAGCCCTGATTGCGCTGTGTGTGGCACGGGGGCAGGCGATCCAGGTCTGTGGGGCCGCGGGGGGGCGTACTGATCCACTGGCGCTGGTGCGCAGCGATCTGGCTCTGACCCGGGCCGATGCGCTGCTGGCTTCGGTACGAGCCAGGCTGCGGCGTGATCACGGATTTTCGCGCGAGCCGCAGCGCCCCTTTGGCGTGCCGGCGGTGT
>JBKCEY010000008.1:0-13639 GCA_046304115.1 Burkholderiales bacterium
CACCTCGCCCCGCGACAGCACCCTGGCCAGGTGGTGTGTTGCATGCGCACCAGCCAGGTGGGCGCGGTGCGATGGCCGCCCTGGTGAGCGATCTGAGGCTGCAGGCCGGCCTGCTGGGCAATGGTCGACTGGGCCCGGGGCTGCAGGGCCCCGGTCTGAAGGGCGTTGACCTGCTGGTGGTTCGCGACAAGCCCGTACTCGGGCTGATCGGCTGGCTGGCTGCCCGGCAGGCCGGCATTCCCTTTGCGTACTGGATGTCCTATCCCTTGCCTGCACACCATCGCTGGCTTGCGCAGCGCACGGATCTGCCGCTGATGCGCAGGGTCTGGATGGGCTCTCGCGGCCGGCTCGGCCAGAGCAGCCTCGATCATGTTCTGGTGCCTCGCAGCGACTGGCTCTTCGTGCAATCGCAGGCCATGCTGGAGAGCCTGCGACCGATCGGGCTGCCGCAGGAGCGGGTCAGCGTGGTGCCCATGGGTGTTGATGTTGCAGCGCTGCCGGCGCCCGCGACCGACTGGCCCTCGTCGCTGCAAGGCCGGTCGGTGGGCGTCTATCTCGGAACGCTCGATCGGGCCCGTGGCCTTGAGGTACTGATCGATGCCACGCTGCGGGTGGTTCGCCAGCGACCGGATTTCCGCCTGCTGGTGATTGGTGAGGCCGACGAGCCCCGTGATGTCGGTGCACTGCAGGAGTTTGCAAGGCTTCGGGGTGCATCGCCCTGGGTGCACTTTGCGGGCCGTATGCCGCGTGCGCGTGCCTTGTCCTGGGTCCGGCGCTGCGCTCTGGCGTTGTCGCCGGTGCCTCGCACGCCCCTGACCGAAGTGGGTTCGCCCACCAAAGCCATCGAAGCCCTCGCCTGTGGCATTCCGGTGGTCTGCAATGACCAGCCCGATCAGGCCGCCGTGATTCGAGGCAGTCAGGGCGGTCATGTGGTGGATCTGAGCTCAACAGGCTTTGCACAGGGCGTGCTGCGCACGTTGCGCGAGATCGAAGCAGGCCATTGGCTGGAGCGCAGCCGCGTGGCTCGGGAGTGGGTACGCCGACATCGTGACTATCAGGCGATCGGGGCCCGGGTCGCCGTTGATCTTCAAACCTGCGTGAGCCGTCATGCACAACGCCGGATGCAGGAGCGCGCGGCGCGGTGAACCTCGACTGGCGGGAGACCAACGCACGGATTCGCATCGGCTTCATGCACTACGCCCTGGGAAAGCTGCTCAGCGCGCCCCTCTCGCTCATCACGCTGGTTTTGCTGGCGCGCTTGCTGCCCTCGGGCGATTACGCGGCATGGCTCACCTGCATGGCGGTGGTCGAGATGACGATCGTGGTAGGCGGTCTTGGCCTGGAGTGGCTGATGCAGACCACCTCGGTTGCGGTCCAGGCTGAAGGCAATCCGCGTCAGCTGCAGCGGGTGCGTCTGCTCTTCATCGTGCTGCCTGTCGGGGTGCAGGCCATGGCCGGGCTGACCGTGGCGGCGGCAGCGCCGCTCCTGTCCGGATGGCTCGGGGCGGTTGCCAGTCCGGAGCAACTTCGGCTCGCCGGATGGATCATTGCACTGGAGGGTCCGGTGCGGTTGCTTCGCGACAGTTTCATGCCGATCCTGATGATGCAGGCTCAGGCCCAGTGGTGCACGATCATCCGGGTTCTGGGCCTGCTGATCCCGGTGCTGGTCTTGTCTCAGGTCGATTCGGCGCGCGCTATCGCTGCCGATCAGGTGCTGAGCATCGAAGTGCTCGCCAGCGGGTTCACCCTGCTGTCGGTGCTGGGTCTTCTGGCCCTGCGCCTTTGGCAGGATCGGCCCCGCCAGCCGATGCCGGGGTCGGTGAGGGCCTGGCTGGGATGGCCGGCCTGGCGATTCGCGTTTCATGCCTGGCTCAGCATTCTCATGATGCTGCTGCTGGGTACCGATCTGCTCATCACGCAGGTGGCCCGACATCTCGGTCCGGAGGCCACGGCGGCATTCGGCTTTGCCGTGCGATGGCTCGAGGTGATCCGCCGGTATCTGCCGGTGGATCTGTTCTGGGGCGCGGTACGCCCGGCTGTGATTGCACGTCACCAGGCCGCGGGGCGCGACCCGCAGGGTCTGGTGCGGGATGCCTGGCGCATGGTCGCCGCCAATCAGGCCGCCGGGCGGGTTGTTGTGGCCCAGACCCTGATGGTGGGCGATACGGTGCTGGCAGGGTTGTCTGCCTCGCGAGTGCCGGTGCTGCCGGCTTTGCTCGCCTGCCTGGTGCTGCTGCTCATCGGCCATACCCTGCGCCGGGTGCTGGAGCTGATGGCCTACCTTGCGGGCGCATCGGGGGCATTTGCGATGGCCAGCCTGCTCTGCCTGGCTGGCCCGCCCGCCGTGACCCTGGCCCTTCGATGGTGGCCCGCGCCCCATGCGGCCGTGCTCGCAGCCGTTGCTGTCGATCTGCTCGTGGTGGTGGCTGCGGGCTGGCTGTTGCATCGCGCCCATCTGCCCCTGATTCCTGCCCGGAGAATGTCGTGGATTTCGTGAACACAAGGGCCCTGCTGTCGATCAACAACTATCACTACCCCCGGGGCGGCGCAGATGGGATGTACCTGGCGCACGGTGCCGCATTCGAGGACCTGGGCTGGCGCCATGCCTGGTTTTCGATGAAGCATCCGCGCAACTGGCCCACGCCCTGGTCAGGCTACTTCGCCGATGAAATCGAGTTTGATCATGCCTACTCACCGACCGACCGGATCGCCAAGGCGGCTGCCAGCATCTGGTCGGTTCAGGCCCAGCAGCGCCTGAAGCATCTGCTGACGCAGTTCAGGCCACAGGTTGCCCACCTGCACAACATCTATCACCACCTGTCGCCCTCGATTCTGGCCACGCTGCGTGAAGCCGGCATTCCGACCGTGATGACGGCGCATGACTTCAAGATGGCCTGTCCCAACTACCGCATGTACACCCAGGGTCAGGTGTGTGAGCGTTGCCGCGGTGGCAATGTCGTGAATGCGCTCGTTCATCGGTGCGTTCGCGATTCCGTGGTGGCAAGTGCGCTGGTGAGCGTCGAAGCGATCGTGCACCGCAGCCTGCGCAGTTGGCACCGGGGCCCTGACCGGATCGTGGCGCCCAGTCAGTTTGTGATCGACAAGCTGGTGGCCTGGGGTTTTGATGCTCGCCGGTTCGTGCACATCCGCAATCCGGTCGACGCCGCACACATCGAGCCCCAGCCTGAGGCCGGTCAGGATTTCGTCTACGTGGGCAGGCTGTCGGCCGAGAAAGGTCTGGAGGGCCTGATCGAGGCTGTGCGTCGCAGCGGCGTGACGCTCACGGTGGCCGGCGAAGGGCCTCTGGGTGATGTCATGAGCCGTGCGGTCGAAGCGTCGAATGGACGCATCCGCTGGCTCGGTCGGCTCGAGGCCGGATCGGTGCAGGCGCTGCTGCGCAGCGCCCGGGCTGTGGTTGTGCCTTCGCAGTGGTACGAAAACGCACCGCTCTCGGTGCTTGAGGCCTTCGCTGCGGCCAAGCCCGTGATTGCCACCCGGATTGGCGGATTGCCCGAGATGGTGGTTCATGGCAAGACCGGCTGGCTGGTTCCGGTTGCCGATACCGATGCACTGGCCGGCATGCTCGAGGCGGTCAAGGCCCTGCCTGATGCCCAGGTGAGCGAAGTGGGCCAGACAGCACGCGACTTCGTGCTCACCGAGCACGGCTGGGCCCGCTATCTCGACCAGATGCGCGGGCTTTATCAGACCCTGGGTTTGCCGGCCTGACAGAACAGCGCATGAGGCTGTGTCCGGCCGATCTTCGCCCTCCGCGGTCGGCCTGAATCCGCACAAAGGGAATCGGCGAAATGGAAGCACAGCCGTCGATGCCGTCTTGCGCGGCGGCGCGTTGCACACGGATGGTCTGGCTTGCCAATCATCGCAACACTGAGACCTCAGACCTGAAGGCCGAAGGAGGCATCTTGAAGAGGATCTACATTGCGGGTTGCGGCGGCATGCTGGGGCAGGCCTTTCATAAGGTGTTCTCGCGCGAGGCCGAATTGCGCTGCACGGACAAGGATGTCAACGAGACCTGGCTCGAGCCCCTGGATTTCAGGGACTTCGATCACTACCGCAAGGACGTTGAAGACTTCCGCCCGGATGCACTCTTTCATCTGGGCGCGCACACCGACCTTGAATACTGCGAACGTCATGTCGAGGACACCTATCTCACCAATACGCTGGCGGTCGAGAATGCGGTGGCCATTGCCAATCGACTGGATGTTCCGCTGCTCTACATCAGCACCGCGGGCATCGTGGATGGTCTGCAGCAGGAGTACGACGATTGGGACATGCCCAATCCGCTGGGTCACTATGCCCGCTCGAAATACGCCGGCGAAGTTCATGTGCTGCGGCATGCCCGCCGTCCCATGGTGTGTCGGGCGGGATGGATGATGGGAGGCGGGCCGCGCAAGGACAAGAAGTTCATTGCCAAGCTGATGCGCCAGATCCAGGCGGGCCGCACCGAATTGGCGGTGGTGGGCGACAAGCTGGGCACACCCACCTATACCTTCGACTTTGCCGAGAATGTGAGGGCCCTGCTCGATACCGAGTTCTGGGGCGTCTACAACATGGTCTGCGAAGGCGCGACCAGCCGGGTGGAAGTGGCGCAGGAACTGGTGCGACTGCTGGGAGAGCAGGAGCGGGTTCGCATCCGCGTGGTCGACTCCACGCACTTTCAGAAGGAATACTTTGCGCCACGCCCGGATTCGGAGCGTCTGGTCAATCGCAAGCTGGCCTTGCGCGGGCTCAATCTGATGCGCGATTGGCGTGTGTCGCTGCGCGAATATGTTCACGAGGCCTGGAGCGGTGCGACCCGCCGCGAGGAGGTATCGGTATGACGCAGCCCATGCGCATTGCGGCCTTCGGGTTTCGCTCGATTCCGCTGCGCGAGGGTTGTGCGGGTGCCGACACCTTTGCGGCCGAACTGCTGCCGCGCCTGGCTGCGCGGGGGCACCAGGTGCGGGCCTACAACCGCCTGTACCCGGGTGAGTCTGGCCGTGACGGGGTGTGGCAGGGCGTGCAACTGCACTCGATACGGGTGCCCTGGCGCACGCGGGGTTTTGACACGCTCTGGCACAGCGCGCGATGCACCTGGGATATCGTTGCGCACGATCGTGCAGACATCGTTCATCTGCAAAACGGCGGCAATTCACCCTTTGCCCTGCTGTTGAGGCTGGCAGGAAAGCGGGTCTATCTGTCACAAGACGGTGTGGACTGGCAGCGCGCCAAATGGCCCTGGCATGCGCGCGCCTATCTCTGGCTCACCCAATGGCTCACGGCCTTTGCACCCCATGCAGTGATCTTCGACAACGTGTTCGTGAGATCGGCATTTGAGGCCCGGTTCGGCCGACGCTATGACTTCATTCCCTTTGGGGCCGATCTGGATCAGCACACGCTCGACGACTCGGTGCTGGACGAACTGGGTCTGCAGCCGGGCAGCTATTTTCTGTTTGTCGGAAGGTTCATCCCGGACAAGGGATTGCAATACCTGATTCCCGCCTTCGAAGGGTTGCAGACCGACAAGCGTCTGGTGCTGGTGGGCGGGTCGCCCAATCCGTCGGACTTCGAGCGACGTTGTCGGGCCACACGGGATTCGCGCATCGTCTTTCCGGGTTATGTCTACGGAGCGCGCGCCCGTTCGCTCATGCACCATGCGTATGCGTATGTGCAGCCCTCTGACATCGAGGGCCTGTCGCCCGTCATCCTGCAGAACATGGGGTTGGGCACCCCCGTGATCTGCAGCGATATCCGGGAGAACCGCTATGTGGTGGAGGACTGCGCCATCACCTTCGAGCGCGGCAATGTGGATGACCTCAGGGCGGCCCTGCGCCGCGCGCTCGATGCACCGCATGAACTGAAGGTGCTCGGGGCGCGCGGACGTGAGCGTGTGGCCCGGCTCTTCAGCTGGGAGGCTGTTGCCCAGGCCCATGAATCGGCGTTTGCCGACCTGCGGGCCTGGCGCGAGAGTCAGGCCGTACCCTCACTCGAGGGGGGGCGGTGAAGCCCGCAGCGTGGTGGCATCGACCGTGGTCATGTTGAAGGCGCGCCATTCGTTGGTGACGTACTTCATCCGACCGTGACCGGCTTCGCCATTGTTGGGTTGCCCCGGTGCCCAGCCTGAGGTCAGATCCCGCCAGTAGTCCAGGCCGGTGTAGCCCAGAAAGCGAGCACTGGATCGGTCATCGGGCCGTCCCGGATCATCGACCACCAGCCGGGCCTGGAAGGTGGCATAGACCCCACCAAGATCGGTCCGATCGAAGGGCTGACGGCCACAGCACCAGAAATGGTAGGCATAGGGCCAGACCGGCTTGACCGACAGTCCGCCGCTCGACTCGGTACGCACCGTGGCGGGCAGCACATCGTTGCCCTGTCGAAAATCCTCGTTGTACATCGAGCCGTCGACCGTGGGCGAGCTGCCCAGGCTGCGCCAGGTGCGAGCGCTCTTGCTGTACACATAAAAGCGCATGTTGCGCACCTGCACCCGGGTATTGGTGGCCGGGCTGCCTTCCTTGGCCACGAAGATCACCCCCCAGGGCAGGGCATAGCTCCAGTCAGTGGGTGGATTGTTGCCCCAATCGAGACCAGGTCCGGTCAGCGTTCCCCAGCCGGCAAAGGCGATCGGTGTGCCCTCATGGGCGAGGGTCATGTCGCCAATCAGGGTATCGATGGTGTTGAGCGTGGTGCTCGCGGCCACCGGGGTGGTTGTCGTGCTGCCCGTCGTTCCCGAGGTGGTTCCAGAGGTCGTGCCCGAAGTCGTGCCCGATGTGGTTCCGGAGGTCGTGCCCGAAGTTGTGCCCGAGGTGGTTCCCGAAGTGGTTCCCGAAGTGGTTCCGGAGGTGGTTCCCGAGGTGGTTCCGGATGTTGTTCCCGAGGTCGCATCGGTAGGCGGGGTCGTGGGCGTGCCGCCCGCAGTCAGGGCTGTGGCTGCGCTGTTCAGCGCGTTGGCCACGGACTGCAGCGTGGCGTTGGTGGTGTCTGTGCCGCCGCAACCGGCGAGTGCAGCAAACAGGGCTGAGGCAATCAAGGTGCGTGACCAGCGAGGCTGGCTCGTGCGGTTTGAAAAAGCGTGAAGGTGATGCATGTCGAACGTCCATCCAGGCGTTCGGCGCAAGGCTGATCCGAGGGATGAGCAAGCGCCGGTCGAGAACCGCTTCGTGGCCGCGAGACCTCAGTCCATGCAGGACTGTCAGACCCGAGCCACGGTTGCGGGGCGTGAGGGCGATGCGGTTGCAGCCCTTGACGGCACGCTAACGAAGGGGTCGGTTCAGCGAAGGGGTCGCCAGGATGGTCGGACGATATCCAGGGACGGCTGGTTGCCAAGCTGGGCTTTACTGTCAAGCTGTTGAAGCCTGATTACCGATCGACGGTCGAGGCGACCGGATGTTCGACGGGCACTGTCGCGCGGACGCATCGCCTGGCGATGTCGTCGTCGGTTGCGTAATGCGATCGACCGTACAGCGCAGCCCGATTGTCAGGGCGCCTGGGACGCTGCATCACCCACTCCAGCAGGCGGGCCGTATGGCCATGCTCCCGCAGGGCCAAGGACGCAGGCGTCGTGCGTGGATCGTTGGCGCCATCAGAGGCGTACGCGGTTCCGGCTCGACTGGATTGCCCTGTTGATGGGGAAGTCTGAAGACCGCCCCGTTCAAGCGAGATCTGTCCGGTGGTCGAGTCCCCGCGCACCAGCCATCCCGTGCTGGCATGGCGCAACACGTAAGCCTCCTGCTCCACAGGCAGGGGTTCCCGCGGTGCATCGAGCAGGGCATTCAGGTGATCGAGGTCGAGCGCGATCGTGAGCGAGCGCAGAGCCCACAGACAACTCGCGGGTCCGCTGTATGCCGATTGCAGCGCAGGATCAGCCTGGCACAGTCCTGCCGTGATGGCGCCGGCCTGCAGGGCGCCATGGCCGATGAACCAGCCCCAGGTCAGATCGAGCGCACGAAGGGCCTGCCCGGGCGGCAGCGCTCCAGGCGCTACCAGCAAGGATCCGAGCAGCGGTGCAGGCACCGCCATCCGATAACAGGTGCTGCGCCCGATCGGCGGATGGCCCTGGGGGCCGACCAGATGGCGCAGGAACCCCGCGAATTCCCCCTGGATCTCGGTGACGAATGAGCCGCCAAACGAGGGGTCGATCCGACGCAACCAGTAAAAGCTGTTGTGAATGCCCCATGCGTTGTAGTAATCGAATCCATTCGGTGGGTCATGAAACCATCCCCGGCCTCGATGCAGATGCAACAGACGCTCCCAGTGGGTCTGCATGCGAGCATCGAAGCGACTCACCTCTGCGCCCAGAGCGCGCAGACTGCGATGCACGACCAAGGGAAAGAGCATCCAGTTGCCGTCATGCGGAAGCGTCTCCAGGGCGGCGGAAAGCCATCGTGTGATCTGGGCCTTCTCGGGGTCAGACAGTGGGTCCCAGAGCTGCGAACGTGCGAGCCACACACCCAGCGCAAGATCCGCCGCCTCGACATACTGCGGGCTGTAAGACCTCACCGGCCCCCATTGGGTCGCCTGATCCTGCCCGGTGCCTGCAAGCAGACCCGCCCGCAATGCCTCGGACAGTCGCAGCCCGGGTCCGATGCTGGGGTCCTCGCCACGCGCCAGCATTACGGCGGCCAGAGGCAGCATGCGAGAAAAGCCCTCCATCCCATCGACCGCCCGGCCGGCTTCGCTGGGCAGGCCCGGATAGTGCGCCCGTGCTCCGTCCGGGGTGCGGTACTGGCTCCAGCCTTCGAGAAGATGCAGGGCCAGCAGCCGGTAGTCCTCCCGTCCCAGCCCTTGATCGGCATGGGCAAAGCGCTGTTGAATATCGGCCTGTGCAATGGCCTGGGGCTCCAGCGGGGGTGTGCGCTCTGACCAGCCGGCGACCGCACTGCGGGATCGAACCAGCAGCGTCGCCGCCAGCGCGCCGCAGGCGAGCAGGGCCAGGAGGAGAGCCGCCAGGCGCCAGGCCTTCAGGCCAGGTCGATAAAGGCTGTTCGAGCGCGCCAAACGATGATTCGAGCGGCCTGAGTGCTCAGGCCCTTGGGACGCCCGAGGCCGGGTCATGGGCGTTGCCTGATCAGACGGTCGGCCAGCCGCAAGGCCAGTTGCACGATGGTCAACGTGGGATTGGCTGCTCCGCACCCCGCAAAGACCGAGGAGCCCGCGACATGCAGGTTGCTCATGCCATGCACCTTGCTGTGCGGGTCGACCACGCCCTGGCGCGGATCGCGCGACATGCGGGTGCCACCCATGTGATGGTTGCCAACCGTCTCGTCATCGACGGGCCAGGCCCCGTCGGACAGCAGCCACTCATCGAGACGCACCCGACCATGCCCGCGTCGAGCCAGTTCGTTTCCCAGCAAAGTGGCGCCGCTTCGGGCGGTATGCCGGTCCTGGTCGTCGAGGCGCCAATGAATTTCGGGTCGAGGCACCCCCCAGCGATCCTGCTCGTGGCTGAGCACGACCCGATTCCAGGGTCGGGGCGCCTGTTCCCATGCGGCCCGCAGCAGAACACCGCAGACCAGTCGACGCCCGACCCGGCGCATCAGGTGCTGACCCAGTTGCGGTGCCGAGCAGGCCAGTCGATGGGCGATCTGCTGTGTCCCCTCGCGGTCGCGACGCACCAGTCTCAACCCGATATTGAGCATGCCCAGGTCGCGCATCGCATCCGGTTGCGGCATCACCCAGGCCATGTTCCAGGCATCGTAGGCAAAGGGGGCCCGTTCATCGAGCAAGGCCTCGCCCAGCGTGAAATGCGGATGCTCGCTCCAGTATCGACCCAGGGCAGCGGGTTCAGGCACGATCCGCCCCTGGCTGCGGGCATGGGCCCACAGCAGCAGGCGACAGTTCTCGATGCCGCCGCTGCAGAGCACGACCTGCCGGGCACGTAGCTCGTATCGCACGCCCTGGGTGTCGGTTGCGCTCACCGAGCGGATCGCACCGGCGCGCTCGTTCAGGTCTGTGGCGCAGGCGCCCAGGACAACCACGGCACGGCGATCACGCTCCATCCAGGCGCGATACTTGTGGCCAAACTGCACGGGCGGCGAGTAGCGCATGTGCACGAGGCGCAGCTGCTCACCGTAGGGCTGGGCAGCTTGAGCGGGTCCGATTTCGAGGATGCTTTCGGCCTCGCGGGCCCAGGGTGCCAGGTCGCTCGCACGGATCGGCCAGTCGGTGGGCAGACCGGCAACCTTGGGTTCAAAATCCACGGGATCGAGCGCCTTGCAGAATCCGCCCCAGTGGTGAGAACTTCCGCCCAGGCAGCGCAACCTCGACCCCTGCGTATCCAGGGGCAAGTCACTCATCACGAGGCCCTGCTGGTCGGCTTGAAGTTCAGGCTCGACCTGCGCCTGCCCGGCTTCAAGAAGCAGCACAGTCCAGCCCTTGGCACTCAGGCTGCGCGCCATCGTGATGCCGGCCGGCCCTGATCCGATGATGCAGGCGTCCCACAGTCGATTGCCCCGGGCCACCTCTGACAGCGATGTGCTCAGCATGGGCCCATCACGGGTTCAGCGGTCCATGGCATGCAGGATCCAGCCGTCATGCAGGATGAGTGCACCAGCGCCACCGGCCTGTGCGAGTGGCCGATCATCGGACGCGGTCAGGGCCCCCTGGGCGCCAAAGGGGCAGAGGATCGCTGTGCCCAGACCAACAAGCGTGCGCCGTCGGGCGGCGCTCAGCCGTTGGGGGCGGGTCTCGTCATCCGCGCTGCGCACGGGGTCTGGGCAGGTCATGGGATCGAGCCTGTTGCGAACAAGGCGATCCGACTTGAGCCTGCTCAGCGTCTGTAGAATTTGCGTTGATCATGAAGTCTGCCGACCGCCCCGCCTCCGCCACAGGCACCGCCACAGCCCCGGTTTCAGTCGCCCGCCGACGCATCCAGCGCATCAAGCTGCTGGCTGTGTTGCTGGTGTGCGCCTCGCCGGTGATTGCGTCCTATCTGGCGTATTACGTGTTCCCGCCCATGGGCCGAACCAACTTCGGTGAGTTGATCGAGCCCCAACGGCCGGTACCCGCCCTGCAACTGCAGTCCTTGCAGGGTCAGCCCACGCAATGGCAGCCCCTGCTGGGTCAGTGGGTCCTTGTGCAGGTCGACAGTGGCCGCTGCGACACGCCGTGCGCCGACAAGCTGTATGCCCTCAGGCAGCATCGCACCATGACGGGCAAGGAACGTGAGCGGATCGACCGGCTCTGGCTGGTCAGCGATGACGCGGCGGTCTCGCCCACTGTGCTGGAAGCTCATGAAGGCCTGGTGACCTGGCGTGCCTCAGCCCAGCAGTTGGCGCAATGGTTGCCCGCGGAGCCCGGTCGATCGATGACCGACTATCTCTATGTCATCGACCCCCAGGGCAACCTCATGATGCGATTCGATGCCAGGGGTGAACCCAAGCGCATCCACAAGGACATCGTCCGGCTCCTCAAAGCCTCGCGTATCGGCTGATCTGCTGTGCCTTCAACCCTTCACGCCGACTCCGCCACCCTGCCACGGCAGGTACGAACCGCGCCCTTTCTCAAGCTGCTCGGTTTTGCGCTGTTTCTGACGTTTGATCTGATCATGTTCGGCGCTTTCGTGCGCGTGACCGATGCCGGGCTTGGATGCCCGGACTGGCCCGGCTGCTACGGCAAGGCCAGCCCGATCGGGGCCATGACCCAGATCCGGGAGGCGGCACAGGCTCTGCCGGATGGTCCGGTCACGGTCTTCAAGGCCTGGGTCGAGATGCTGCACCGGTATGTCGCCGCAGGACTCGGGTTGATCATCATTGCGCTGGTGGTCCTCGCGCACCGTGACTTCACGCGCAGGGCCAGCGTTGGACTGGCCTGGTTCACTCTGGCCTGGATTCTGTTGCAAGGAGCGTTCGGGGCCTGGACCGTGACCCTCAAGCTGCAGCCTGCGATTGTCACGGCGCATCTGCTCGGTGGCATGGTGTTGTTCGGCCTGCTGGTTGCCCAGTGGGTCCAGGTGCGCCGACAGGACGGATTGATCGCCCTGAGCGCGGGCTTGCGACGACTGGCCTGGGCGGCGACCCTGGTACTGCTCGTGCAGATCATGCTGGGCGGCTGGGTGAGCACCAATTACGCCACGCTCGCCTGTGAAGACTTCCCCACATGCCAGGGACAGTGGTGGCCGGTCGCCGACTTTGCCCGGGGCTTTGAGGTCTGGCGGCCCCTGGGGCGCACGGCAGACGGTGCGGCACTGCCCTTCCAGGCCCTGACGGCCATTCACATGGCCCACCGGATGTGGGCTGTCCTGGCCTTCGCATCGCTGGGTCTTCTGGCCTGGTTTTTGCGCGGCCAGGATGCGCGTGCGGCGCGCTGGCTGGGCGGTCTGCTTGTCGTGCAGTTGGTCACCGGACTGACCAACATCTTTCTGGATTGGCCGCTTGCAGCTGCCGTCGCCCACACGGGGGGTGCGGCCGGGCTGCTCGGGGTGGCGCTCATGGTAGCCTTGCGCGCGCCCTACCGACCCCGCTGATGGACCTGCTGCACCGCCCTCAGGCTACGCTCGCACACACTGCTGGCCAGTATCTCGAGCTCACCAAGCCCCGTATCGTTCTGTTGACCGCGTTCTGCGCGGTCATTGGCATGGTGCTGGCCACCGATTCCGCAGTGCCCTGGCGCATCCTGGTCCTGGGCACTCTCGGTATTTCGCTGCTGGCCGGAGCCGGATTCACGCTCAATTGCCTGGTCGAGCGCGGCATCGATGCCCGCATGGCCCGCACCCGAGCCCGTCCGGCGGCACGCGGCGAGGTCTCCAGTCTGGGCGCGGCGCTCTTTGCAGCGGCTCTGGCACTGGTCGGCGCCTGGCTGCTGCTGGTTTTCGTCAATGCGCTCACGATGTGGCTCACGCTGGCGACCTTTGTGGGTTATGCCCTGGTCTATACCCTCATCCTCAAGCCGGCCACACCCCAGAACATCGTGATCGGCGGCGCCTCGGGGGCCATGCCTCCCGTACTGGGCTGGGCCGCGGTGGCCAACACGGTAGGCGCCGAGGCGCTGGTGCTGTTTCTCATCATCTTTGTCTGGACGCCGCCTCATTTCTGGGCCCTGGCCCTCTATCGCATCGAGGACTACAAGCGATCCGGCCTGCCGATGCTGCCCGTGACCCATGGTCCGCAATTCACGCAACTGCATATCCTGCTCTACACGGTGCTGTTGCTGGCGACCAGCATGCTGCCCTGGCTGATTGGCATGAGTGGCTGGCTCTATCTGGTATCGGCCGTCGGCCTGAGCGGCTGGTTCGTGTACTACGCCTGGCGCCTGTGGCGCAGCTATTCCGATGCCCTGGCCAAGCGCACCTTTACCTATTCGATCTGGTATCTGGCCGCGGTCTTCGCGGCGCTCCTGGTCGATCACTGGCTGGTCTGACCCGGTGAACCTGCCCAAGCGCGTCGCGTTGAATGAGCCGCATCGGGCATCAAGGCCCGCGGTGCACGGGCGTCGTGCCGCCCGCCGAGTTCTGCTGCTGGGGGCGTCAGGCGCCTGGCTCGCTTCTCTTCTGGCTGCTTGCGATCGACCTTCCGGTGCAAAGCCCTTCAAGTCGATCGACCTCACGGGCGCCGACTATGGCCGACGGGTCGATCTGCCCGACCTGCAGGGCAAGCCCAGAACCCTCGAGGATTTCCGCGGCAAGCTGGTGGTGCTGTTCTTTGGCTAC
>JBKCEY010000009.1:0-2028 GCA_046304115.1 Burkholderiales bacterium
CGCCCGACGGGCCACATGCCTGGATGAACCGACGCATCTTTGTGGGCACGCTACAGCCACTGCGGCCCGAGCGCGAGGCGGTGCTGATTCGCGGCTACCTGATGCACGCCTGATGCACGCCTGATGCAAACCTGATGCAAACCCGAACCGCCCTGACTGACCCGTACGGCCGACCTTCCCTCTCACGCCATCCATGACCCTGCGGACCCTTCCTGCCTGCCTGCTCGCCTTCGCACTGCTGCAAGGCTGTAGTGCCCTGCCCGCAGGCCACGGTCGCGAGCCAGATCCCACGGCCGCCGTGCCGCCGCAGACACGCGCAACCGCCCTCGAGCCCTCGCCGCTCTCGGTCTTTCGCAGCGGGCCGTCCCCTGATCTACAGGGCTGGCGTGAGGCCAATGACACGGTGGGCCGCATCGGCGGCTGGCGGGCCTACACGCAGGAAGCGCAAGCGCAACCCGGCACGCCATCCGTGCTGCAGGACAGCCGGCGCACCAGCGCACCACTGGCCCCCTTGTTCGGTTCAGGGCCTCAGCCTGTGCCAGGGGCTTCAGCAACGCGACCCGACACCGCATCGAGCAACAACGCCCAGGGCACATCCACACAGACCGCTGTGGGGCCACAGGCCACCCAGTGGCAACGCACGCCCGAGCAGCAGGCCGCCGCCCAACGCGAGGCGCAGGCCCTTCTGCGTGAGCCCTTGACGAGCGATGGGGCCGTGCAGGTCGCCCTTCTCATGAACCCCGGGCTGCAGGCTGCACTCGCAGGTCTGGGCGTGACCGAAGCAGAAGCCCGACAGGCCTCCCGATTGCCCAACCCGGGCCTGTCGCTGGCCCGCCTGCGCGAAGGCGGCGAGCGCGAGATCGAACGCGGCCTGCATCTGAATCTTGCGCGATTGCTGCTGCTGCCGGCCGTCAGCGCGCTCGAGGCCAGGCGCCTGGAGCAGGCCCGGGCGGCCGCGGCCATCGAGATCTGGCAACGGGTGAGCCAGGTGCAGCGCGCCCACATTGATGCCGTGGCCGCGCGCGAACGTGCCCGCTACATGGAGGATGTCCTGCGAGCGGCCAGAGCCAGTGCCGAGCTCACCCGACGCGCGGCAGCCATCGGCAATGTGGGCCGTTTGCAGCAATCGCGCGAGCAGGCTTTTCATGCCGAAGCCGCGCTGTCCCACGCCCGTGCCGTGCATGACGCTGCGCGCGCCCGCGAACGTCTGATCCGGGCGATGGGTCTGGCGCACAACCCACCCGAGCTGAAACTTCCCGAGCGCCTGCCGGGTCTGCCCGCCGAGCTGCCGGGGCATGCCGATCTGGAGCAACGCGCCCTGGAGACCCGTATCGATGTACTGGTGGGTCGGCTGCAGAGCGAACAATCCGCCCGCTCGCTTGGGCTCACCCGCACCACCCGCTTCATCAACGTGCTCGAGCTGGGCGCCGTACGCAATGACAAAACCGGCGCACCCACCCAGACCGGGTGGGAGATCAGCCTCGAGCTGCCGCTCTTTGACTGGGGCGAATCGCGGGTCGCGCGCGCCGAGGCGCTCTATCTGCAAAGCCTGGCCCGAGTGGCCGAATCGGCTGCGCTCGCCCGATCCGAGGTCCGCGAGGCCTGGGGACACTGGCGCTTCACCCATGAAGCCGCCCGCCATGTGCGCGACGAAATTCTCCCCGTGCGCCGACGCATCGCCGACGAAAACCTGCTGCGCTACAACGGCATGCTGATCGGGGTGCACGAACTGCTGACCGATGCCCGCGATCAGATCAGCGCATCCATGGCCGCGATCGATACGCTGCGCGATTTCTGGCTGGCCGATGCAGACCTGCGCCTGGCCCTGCTGGCACCGGGTGCCATGACCGGCGCAGTCGGAACGGGCCCGAGCCCCAAGCCATCCGGCGCGGGCACTTCACCTCACGCCGGCGCGGCAGCCGGCGGTCACTGAGGATCAGAGGCCCATGTCCAATCGACGACGTTTTCTTTCGGGCGGCGGTGCCATCGCAGCCGCCGTAGGTGCAGCCAGTGTCTCGCGCGTGGCGC
>JBKCEY010000010.1:0-767 GCA_046304115.1 Burkholderiales bacterium
CTGCAATCGGCCGGCTCGCGGTCTCGTTCGCCGTACGCTCATGCTCGACCGGGCGCAGTTCGACCCAGGTGCCCGCCTTGGGCTCAGCCGACACCCCGATTCGTGCCGCTCGCATCACCCAAAGACCGAGTGCGCCATGAATCAGCAGCACCAGCACAACCAGGCCTGCCGCGCGTTTCAAGTGCGGGCTCCAGAGATGGCATCAACGCAACACGATCGGTGCATTGGGCAGTTCGTTCGGGTTTTCTTGCGGGCTGGCCGGGTAAACGCGGGCCAGCGCGAGGCTGATCTGCTCGACCGCGGTCACCACACCCTGCGGCCCCTGCCCCGAGCGCAGCGCCTGTCTCAGCGTGTTGCAGGCATCAAGCCAGACCTGGGCAGGAATCTGCCGGTGTGCATCGCGATCGACCACGATCTCGACCGCGCGATCTGCCCAGAGCAGATAGATCAGAACACCGTTGTTGTGTTCGGTATTCCAGACCCCCTGTTCGGCAAAGACCTGCCAGGCTCGGTCGCGAGGCGACAGGCGAGCCCAGCACTCGTCGGGTGTCAGGGAGGCTTCAACGGCAAACCGGATCTCTGCACCGTGCAGGGTTTCGCTGAGGGTGATCGCACTCTGGATGGCTGCCAGGGCCCGGGCATCGAATTGTCGTCGTACTGGCCAGACCCCCGTAAGCAGATGACGGGCGGCGCGACGCAGACGCGAACCCACTGTGCCGCGCACCCCTGAGCGCAATTCATCACCAGTCACCCGAGGCCCCTCCACC
>JBKCEY010000011.1:0-7536 GCA_046304115.1 Burkholderiales bacterium
CAGATCCCAGGTGCCGCCCATGGCGCTGCGCGCCTCGAGAATGGCCCAGCTGCGCTCCGGGCACATGCTTTGCAGGTGATACCCGGCACTGATGCCGGAGATGCCGGCACCGATGATCAGGACGTCGAGGTGTTCGGGGGACTGACCGGGCAACTTTGATTCTGAGGATGCGGTCATGCAAGATCCGGCGGGTTCATGAGGGCCCGTATGCTAGGCCTGCTCAGTGCAAGGTTGCAATCAATTTGCGTCACCATGACCGACTCCAAAGAAGAAACGCCCCGCCCCTCACGATTTCCGGTGCTTGCCGATGTGAACGTCATGGCGCCGTTCAGATGGCTTTCGCGCGGCGCCCGCGATCTGCGGGCCCAGCCCTGGCCGAGCCTGTTCTATGGATTGTGTTTTGCGGCCATGGGCTGGGCGCTCGGCGCGCTGCTGCGCAGCTCGCCCGGGCTCATGATGGCGCTGACCGGCGGCTTTTTACTGCTCGGGCCCTTTTTGGCCATGGGCCTGTATGAGGTGGCCCGCCAGCGTGAGGCGGGCGGGCGTTGCGATCTGTTCGAGTCCACGGTCGCCTGGGGGCGCAACCTGTCGAACATTGCCATTCTGGGCATTGCGTTGGGCGTGTTGCTGGCCCTGTGGGCGCGCAGCTCCATGATGGTGATCGCGTTTTCGTTTCCCTATCGCATGCCCGATGCCGCGCTCCTCATCGATGCGCTGGTGCGCGGCGAGGAGCTGGGCTTTGTGGCCGCCTGGTTTGCGGTCGGTGCGGTCTTTGCGGCACTGGTCTTTGCCTTCACCGTGATTGCCCTGCCGCTGATGCTCGATCGCGGCACCGATGCCATCACGGCCATGCTGGCGAGCGTGGCCTGCGTGGCCCGCAATCCGGGCGCCATGATGGTCTGGGCGGCCTGCATCGTGATGCTGATCGTGGCGGGATTTGCCACCGCGTTTGTCGGACTGGTGGTCGCCGGCCCCTGGCTGGGCCTGGCCACCTGGCATGCCTATCGCGAACTCGTCTGTGCCGGCGATACCGATCGGTGAAACACCGAGGCCTATCGCGAATCGGTCTGCCCGCGCGACACCGAACGGTAAAAAACCATGGGCGTGCCCTCAGCGTGCGCCTGTGCGCGTTCACGCTTTGAGTCGCGCAGCACATTGGGCCGCATGGCGCCCATCACATGCATCTCGCAGGGCTTGCAGTCAAAGCGCAGGGTGATCGTGTCATTGCCATGGCGCAGCGTCATGGGTTCGGCGCGCACCGTGCCCTGCACACCCGTCACGCCCTTGGCCTGCTTGGGGCACAGGCTGAGCGAGGCCCGCACGCAATGGCGCGTGATCATGAGGCTCACCTCGCCCAGGGTCTCCTGGCTTTCATAGGCCGACTCGATCAGCTTCACGCCATGGCGCGCGTAAAACGCTGCGGCCTGGCTGTTGTAGACATTGGCCAGATAGGTGAGCGTGTCGTCGGGATAGGCCACGGGAGGATCGACCGGCGTGAGCGGCGCGAGTCGCTCGAACGCCTGCGCCCGTGCGCCCTGCAGTGCGGCGACCGCATCGCGCCTGAGGGCATTGGCCAGGCTTGCCGGCACAAACCATGCGCCCGAGCCTTCGTCGATCACCACGGCGTCGACCTCAAACTCGGTGCCGCCCAGACGCGCCAGCTGGGTCCGCAAGGTCTCCTGCGCTCGAACGGCGTCCTTCGCAGGTTCATGCGCATGCATCGCGCGGGCCTGGGCATGAACGCCATCGGTATCGGTCAGTGTGAGTGCGAAGCCGTCAGCAAGGGCCTGCCAGTGCGCGCGCACGCCGATCCGTCGCTCGGCGGAGTCCCGCGAGAGCAGTCTTTCCCAGGCCATGTCACGATTGCGGCTGAGGGCGCGGCCCGCGCGCAGATCCTTGAGCGAGGCGATCTCGGCATTGGGCTCGATGCGCCAGCGATCCTGGCCGAGTGACTGCGCGACATTCACAGGCACGCCCTGGAGCTCGCCCTGCAGGTCGACCCAGGTGAGGGCATCGCCATTGTTGAGTTGCACGCCGTGGTGGACCTGCACCTCGAAATCGGTGCGGCCCACATGTACGACCTCACCGACCGGCAGGCCTGCGTGTTTGGGGGTATCGAAGGCGCCGATATCGTCCTTGCGGCCGTTCACGAAGTAGTCGGTGGCGCCGCGATTGAAATTGCGATCCGGATCGGGGGTGAAGAAGTGCCGCGTGCGCCCGCTCGATGCAGCGCGCAGGGCCGGCTGAACGGGGTCGGTTTCGAGGCCCCGCTCGAGCAGGGCATCGAGCTGCTGCCGGTAGTGCGCAGTCACGTTCTTCACATAGCCCAGATCCTTGTAGCGGCCTTCGATCTTGAAGCTGCGAATGCCGGCCCGCACCAGAGCGGCCAGATTTTCGGTCTGGTTGTTGTCCTTCAGGCTGAGCACATGCTTGTCGTGGGCCACCACGCGGCCCTGCGCATCGAGCACGGTATAGGGCAGACGACATTCCTGCGAGCAGTTGCCCCGATTGGCGCTGCGTCCGGTATGGGCATGGCTGATGAAGCACTGGCCACTGTAGGCCACGCAAAGTGCGCCATGAATGAAGAATTCAAGGACCGCCCGATCCACCTGCCGGGCGATGGCCTCGATCTGCTGCAGGGTGAGTTCGCGCGCGAGCACCATCTGCGCAAAGCCTGCGTCCTGCATGAAGCGCGCCTTCTCGGCAGAGCGAATGTCGGTCTGCGTGCTGGCATGCAGCTGAATCGGCGGCAGATCGAGCATGGTGAGGCCCATGTCCTGCACGATCAGGGCATCAACCCCGGCCTCATGGAGTTGCCACACCAGGCGCCGGGCCCCTTCGAGCTCGTCATCGCGCAAGATGGTGTTGACCGTGACAAAGATGCGGGCGTGATACCGGTGGGCATGGGCGACCAGCCGGGCGATGTCGGCCAGGCTGTTGCCCGCCTTGTCACGCGCGCCAAAGGCCGGCCCGCCGATATAGACCGCATCGGCGCCATGATCAATCGCGGCGATACCGATGTCGGCATCGCGCGCCGGAGACAGCAGTTCGAGTTCGGGACGTGGCATGAACGGCACTCTACCGCGAGGGCGCCTGATTTAGGCTCGCTCGAACAGCTGCCGATAGACCTCGCCAATGCCTGCAGCCTCACGCTGCAGGCTGAACTGCTCGGTGACCCGGATACGCGCGGCCTCACCCATCTCGGCAGCCTTTGCGGGGCTGCTCAGCACCCGCCGCAGGGCCTGCGCAAGGCCATCGGCATCGTCCGTATCCACGAGCTCGCCATTGACCCCGGGTTGCACCAGATCCTCGAAGGCACCCGTGCGTGAGCAGACCACCGCGCACCCGGTTGCGGCGGCTTCAAAGGGCGTGAGGCCAAAGGGCTCATAGCGTGGGCAGGCCACGCAGACCAGACTGCGCTGGTACCAGCGCGCGACCTCTCCTGCAGGCACCTCGCCGATGAACCGGATGCGATCGCTCAGACCGGCTGAGTCGATGCGCTGCTGCAGTTCGGCCTGAAAGGCCTGATGCTGAGGTTGCGCCAGACCGGCCAGAAAGGCAGTGATGCCGGGCAGGGAGGGCAGTACCTGGATCATTGCATCGACGAATACATCGCTGCCCTTGTCGGGCCGCACCCGGCCAAAGTTGCCCACACCGATCGTGCCGGGCAGTCCGCTCTCGGCCCAGGCGGCGAGTTTGTCAGCCGGCGCCGAGAACCGCGACAGATCGATGCCATGCGCCACCACGGCCGTGGTGTTGGGCACGAACGAAGCCGCCTTGGGTGTGGTGGAAATCACCGCATCCATGCGCGAGATCAGCCATCGTGGAAACGCACCATGTCGATGCTGGGCGGCCGATGTGAAGACCAGCCGGATGGGCAGGCGCAGCACATCCCGGGCAAAGATCGCCGCCATCATTTCGGGGTCGCGGCGAACGTGCCAGATCCGAAAGGGCCGGCCCGCCGGCGGCTTGCGCGACAGGGCGATGGCCTCGCCCAGCGTCATGCCGGCCAGTCCATTGGACATGGCCGTGCCGCAAAAGCCCAGTCGCCACTGATGCATCTGCAAGGGCACCAGCGCATTGATGGTGGCCGACACGCCGGTGTAGCGGCGCTTGAGGTTGAAGACGATGACTTCAGGATCAGGATGCAGGGCCATGCTGCATGGTACCGTCCCCGGCTGCCTGACCCTCCTGCGCCCGCAAGCCGCCATGACCGCCCCCCTCGCTCCCTCAGACCACGCCCTCGTGCTCTTTTCGGGGGGCCAGGATTCCGCGACCTGTCTGGCCTGGGCGCTTGAGCATTTCGCCCATGTCGAGACGCTCGGATTTGACTACGGCCAGCGTCATCGGATCGAGCTCGAGATGCGTGCGCCGCTGCGTGAGGCGATTGCGCAGACCCGGCCGCATTGGGTATCTCGGCTGGGCGAGGATCACCGCATCGATTTGTCCGTGCTGGGACAGATCAGCGATACCGCACTCACGCAGGCGCGCACCATCGAGTTTGATGCTCAGGGCCTGCCCAATACCTTTGTGCCGGGCCGCAACCTGCTGTTTTTCACCTTTGCCGCAACCATTGCCTGGCGCCGTGGCCTGCGGGTGCTGGTGGGTGGGATGTGCGAGACCGACTATTCGGGCTATCCGGATTGCCGTGACGACACGCTCAAGGCGCTTCAGGTCACGCTGGGTCTGGGCATGGCTACGCGCTTTCGGCTCGAGACCCCCCTCATGTGGCTGGATAAAGCCGCCACCTGGCAGCTCACCGAATCTCTGGGTGGTGCCGAGCTTGTGGAGGTCATTCGCAGCCTGAGTCACTCCTGCTATCTGGGCGACCGCAGCCAGAGCCATGCCTGGGGAAGTGGCTGCGGGGCCTGCCCGGCCTGTGACTTGCGAGCCCGTGGCTGGCTGCGCTACCAGGACCTCGTCGCCAGCCCGTTGCGACCGTCTGCCTTACGCTGACCCCGGCGACGGGGCGCGCGGGCTTTGTGAGGCCTGCTGAGCGCTTCGCTCCGTCTGGGGCTGCGGGTCGAGCCAGCGCAGCATGCAGGCCCTCAGATCGGCCGCCTTGAAAGGCTTGGCCACAAAGTCGTTCATGCCGGCCGCCATGCAGTCGGCCCGATCCGAGGCCATGGCATTAGCCGTCACGGCAATGATCGGCACACCGGCAGACGCACCGCCCTCGGTGCGCAGTGCGCGTGCAGCCTCGAGGCCGTCCATCTCCGGCATCTGGATGTCCATGAGAATCAGGTCGAAGCGCTCGGCGCGCGCCCGTTCGACGGCTTGTCGTCCATCGGCCGCCAGCGTCACGCGGCAGCCCATACGCTCGAGCAGCAGGCCGCCCAGTTTCTGATTGACCGGATTGTCTTCGGCCATCAGCACGCGGGCATCAAGCGGGGCATCCTGTCCCGTCAATGCAACGAGTCGTTCGGGCTCCTGTGCGCGGAGAGGCGGATCACAGACCACCAGAGGAAGGTCGAAGCTGAACCAGCTGCCCTGCCCGGGCTCGCTGCGCGCCTCGATCTGCCCGCCCATGCCCTGCACCAGTGCCTGGCTGATCACCAGTCCGAGCCCGGTGCCCCCAAAGCGCCGCTTGGTCGACGCGTCGGCCTGACTGAAGTTGCGAAACAGCTTGGAGAGTTCTTCAGCACTCATGCCGATGCCGGTATCAATGACATCGAAGTGCAGGCCCAGCGGGGTGCGACTGACCTTGAGCTGCACCTGACCACGGGGCGTGAACTTGATCGCATTGCTGACCAGATTGAGCAGCACCTGGCGCAGTCGCGTGCTGTCGCCCTTGTAGTAGCCCGACACATTGGGTGCACGATGGACCTGCAGACCAATGCCCTTGCGCAGAGCCGTATGCCGGGTCAGGGTCTCGACCTCACGCATGAGCTGCTCGATCGAGAGCGGGTACTCCTCGAAGATCATCTTGCCGGATTCGATCTTCGACAGATCCAGGATGTCGTCGATCAGGCCGAGCAGGGAGTGGGCTGATTCATGGACCTGACTGGCGAGCTCGCGCTGCTCGGGTTCGAGCCTGGAATCGAGCAACAGCTCGCTCATGCCGAGCACCCCGTTCATGGGCGTGCGGATTTCGTGGCTCATGTTGGCCAGAAACTGCGACTTGACCGTATTGGCTTGCGAGGCTGCAGCCAGTGCCTGATTGCTGTCATCGGCCAACCGCTTCAAGGCGGCGGCGGCATCGCGTTCGAGTTGCCGCAGCGTGTAGCCCACGACAAGCAGCACCAGGGTCATCAGCAACAGGACCGGCAAGAACCACAACATCAGGGCGTTGACCTGGTGGTCCAGTCGTGTAACCGAATCGGTACGGTCGAAATACAGCTCCACAACCGCCTCGATACCCCGGGGTGTGCGCACAGGCAGATAGATGGAGACCACGTCGCGGTCGCGACTCGATCCATCAATCGAGACAAAGTTGCGAGCCCGTGTGATCTCGCTCTCGATGCCACCACGCAAGGCGGACTGCATGCCGAATGAGGCGGCATAGTCCTTGCCGATATCGCTCGGATTGGATGAATAGACGATCAGACCCTGCAGGTTGAAGATCTTGATTCGCAGCACATCGGCGCTCCCGGCAAAACGTCGGGCGATCACGTCGATGGCGGGAAGGTTGGGATTGCCGCGAATGACCTCCCCGCTGCTGTTGGGCGGTGGCGTCAGCTCCTTGATGCCATCCCAGGACTCGCTGACAAACACCCGGGTGAGTGTTTGCGCTGAGGCTTGCGCCGATTGCTCGAGCATCAGCGACAGCGTTGCGCGAACCTGGGTGGTCACAATGCCGATCGCAGCCAACGACAGCACGATCCCGAGCACCGCCAGTAATCCGGGCAGACGGCGTTTCAGGAGCTTCTGCGTGGGCTGTGGGCTCATGAGACCGGAGTCAGATCGGAATTGCGACAGGGCAGCAGGACGCTGCATTCGGTGCCGCCGCCTGGCGCGGGTTGAATCGTCAGTTGGCCGCCGAGTTGTTCTTCCACCCGTCGACGGTCGGCAAATAAACCGAGGTCGGGCAGACCGCTGGAGCGCCACGCAGCCTCGGATTGACCCAGCGCACGCAGGATGACCGGGTCGCGCAATCCGTTGCCATTGTCGATGACCGACAGATGGGCTGTCTGCTCGCCCAGACCGCCCCTGAGCATGACCCGCGCGCCGTCTCGCGGTAAGCCCTGGGTAAAGGCATGGCTGAGCGCGTTGTCGATCAGATGCATCAGCACCCGCTCCAGGGTGTCGGTATTGGTGTGCAGCATGATGCCGGCCGGGCAGGCAACGCTGATGAGACAGCCTCTCGATGTGGGCAGGTCACGGGCGCGCGCCGCGATCTGGGTGAGCCAGGTGGCCAGATCGATGGTTCGCCAGCCGGAAGTGGCCGTCCCGGTTGTGAACTGGTCAAAGCGGGAGAGTCGTCGCGACACCTGTGCCAGTGCATCCCTCAGAGACTGCGCCAGTGCTCGCCCCTGCCCGTCCGATGCGGTGAGCGCCTGCTCCAGTTCGTGCGCGTTCGAGATGGCCTGGCCCAGT
>JBKCEY010000012.1:0-3398 GCA_046304115.1 Burkholderiales bacterium
TGGATGGCCCTGCCCGAGACCGCGACCTTCTATCGCGATCGGAACAACCAGCCGCCCCCCGGCCAGACCTCTCCCGATCAGCTCATGAAACAGCTGCAAAGCGACCTGGTGAGCTGGGGCAGGATGTACGAGCTGGCCGGCATCAAGCCGCAGTAAAAAGCGCGCGGAGCGCAGGCATGCGCTCGGGCTGCAGGCCGGCTGCCGTCAGGGCCGGCTAAACCAATGCGCGTGCCGCTCAGCCAGTCGGCGTGCCGCTCAGCGCGCGTCGATGCGTGCGCGCTCGGCCGCCACGTAATCCACCAGCTCGCGGGCAAAGTGACCCGCCACGGCGAGTTTGGTGATGTCCATCTCGACCTCCACGTACTGCAATTGCAGGACGTCATGGCCGTCGTCATGCAGCGGGCACATCCCGCTGTAGAAAAACCCCAACCGCTCGGCCGCTTCGCAGGCCGAAGGCGTTCCAGGATCAGTCAGCCGCATCTGCAACAACATCATCGGTGAGCCTGCGCGGCGCACCAGCTCGTCGCGAGCCGCACGCAAGGCAGCTGCGATGTCTTGTCCCACGCGGTGCACATGGATCTGACCCATGTCGATGCCTGCCAGGAATTTGGCCTCGAGCTCGGTCTCACCCAAACCCGGGCCGGGCGCGCCTGCGGGAATCCGGGTAAAGGGAATACCGCAGCCCTCATAGGTGCGCGACAGCATGTCTGCATGCCGCTGCGGAAACGCCAGTTCGCGGATCCGGGGTGGCTGCAGCGGCTGGTAATACATCAGCAGACTGCCCCGCTGCTGCTGCGCCGCCGTGCGGATGGCCCGCATGCGGTTGTCTTCGGTGCGAAACATGCCCAACATGACGGCGCAAGCCCGTGCGCCCAGAGACTCGTTGGCCTTCTGGCTATACGGGTGGATCATGGTGGGCTCGCTGAAAAGCGCGAGCAGGCCGCGCGCCTTGGCGGTCTCTTCAGTGAACCTTCGCATGCGCTCCATCAGGCCCCGGCCCCGATGCGCCGGATCGACCACGGCCTTGCCGAGCTCGCCAATCACGGGGGTCTTGACACCAAACTGCCCGAATCCGGCGACCTCAAGCGCGTAGTGCCCCACCACCTCGCCGGTCAGGTCGGCCTGCGCCACCACCGACACCACCAGGCCCTGCTCATTCAGCGCGCGAATACGCTCGGGAATGTAGAAATCCTCGCGCGCATACGAAAACCCGTAAGTCTTGTACATGGCTCGCGCAATCGAGGGCCAGTCTGGGGCAGACCGAGGACCCTGACCCGCCAGACGAATCGTGTAGGTCTGCTCAGGGGCCAACGGCGCATCTTCGACGAAAGGCGCCAGATCATCGGCGTCCTCAAGGGTATCGACCGACTGTGCCGGGCGCAGAAAACGCATTTCGAGGCGGTTGCCGCCACGCCCCAGGGGGGTCCAGCGCGCCTCATCGGCCGCCGCCCGGATCAGCCGACGCGAGACCATCTCCAGGTCGATCTCGACCAGCCCCTCTTCTGCCTGTTCGGAGGTCAGCCCCCCTTCTGAAGCCCGGCTCGCAGAGTCCGGGTCAGCACCCTCCGGCATCGCCGCTGGCGGAATCGCACGATCATCGAAATGCACGGTCAATGCCAGTGCATCGAGCCCTGATTCGATCCGCACGGGGTCGTCACAGCCGGCTTGCGCCCGCTCAAGAATCAGCGTGAACGCCTCCTCGAAGGCCAGTTCGATGGCATGCAGGCGTTGGCCATCGAAACCGGCCAATGCGCCCAACGCCCGACCGTGCGCCTGAACCACGGGCAGGCCGCGGGCGCTCGCGGGCAGGGTCAAGACAAGATTCATGCAGGCCTCGGATCAGGGGCTGGCGCACAGGCCAGGCTCGGCCCAAGGCGCGAACATCGCCCGAGAGCACGCCGCCCCGGGGCACAAACGGCCCCGGAAGCACAGGCAACTCTGGGCGGCCAGGCTCAGGCCGCGAGCCGCTTCTCGAGCGCCTGCTTGGTGGCGGACAGCTGGTGCGGCAGACCCTGTGCGAGCAGGGTGAAGAGCTCGGCATGCAACTCGAACTCGCGCTTCCACTGGGCCGCATCGATCGAGGTGATCTTGTCGAACTCGCCCCTTGGAAAGTCCAGACCCGACCATGAGAGGTCTTCATAGCGCGGTGAATGACCGAACACATGCTCGGTCGCACCGGCCTGGCCCTCGATGCGGCCGATCATCCACTGCAGCACGCGCATGTTCTCGCCAAAGCCCGGCCACACGAACTTGCCGTTCTCGTCGGTGCGGAACCAGTTGACGCAGAAGATGGCGGGCAAACGGGCCTGCGAGGCTTCGAGCCGATGACCCAGATCGAGCCAGTGGCGGAAGTAGTCGGCCATGTTGTAGCCACAGAAGGGCAGCATCGCGAACGGATCACGACGCACCACGCCCTGCGCACCCGCCTGGGCCGCCGTGGTCTCGGAGCCCATGGTGGCTGCCATGTACACGCCCTCGACCCAGTTGCGGGCCTGCGTGACCAGCGGCACCGTGGTGGAGCGGCGGCCGCCAAAGATGAAGGCATCGATCGGCACTCCGGCCGGATCATCCCAGCGCGGATCGATCGCCGGATTCTGCGAGGCCGCCACCGTGAAGCGGGCATTGGGATGCGCGGCCTTACGGCCGGCCTTGCCGTCTTCAGGGGTCCAGTCCTTGCCCTGCCAGTCGATCAGATGGGCCGGGGCTTCCTTGGTCATGCCTTCCCACCAGACATCCCCATCGTCGGTCAGGGCCACATTGGTGAAGATGCAGTTCGCGCGCAGCGAAGCCATGCAGTTGGGATTGGTGCGCTCGTTGGTGCCCGGAGCCACGCCAAAGTAGCCCGCCTCGGGGTTGATCGCATGCAGCCGGCCATCGGCCTGCGGCTTGATCCAGGCAATGTCGTCACCGATGGTGTTGACGGTCCAGCCCTCAAAGCCCTTGGGCGGAATCAGCATGGCGAAGTTGGTCTTGCCACACGACGACGGAAAGGCCGCGGCCACGTGGTACTTGCGTCCCTCGGGTGAGGTGACGCCCAGGATCAGCATGTGCTCGGCCAGCCAGCCAATGCCGCCGGCGGCAACATCCTGACGACCCATGTTGGAGGCAATCCGCAAGGCAAAGCACTTCTTGCCCAGCAGCGCATTGCCGCCGTAGCCCGAGCCATACGACCAGATCTCGCGGGTCTCGGGGTAGTGCACGATGTACTTGGTCGGATTGCACGGCCAGGCCACATCCTTCTCACCGGCGGCGAGTGGCTTGCCCACGGTATGCACGCAGGGCACAAAGCCGCCGTCTTCACCCAGCACATCGAACACCGCACGACCCATGCGGGTCATCAGCTTCATGCTGACCACCACATAGGGGCTGTCGGAGATCTCGACCCCGATATGGGCAAT
>JBKCEY010000013.1:0-5073 GCA_046304115.1 Burkholderiales bacterium
CTCGCAGCGAGGGCAAACCTCGCGGCGCAGACACGCCTCGCGGCCCGCGGCTCGCGCGCCGGTTGGGTCTTGCCACGCTGGCCCTCGCGCTCTCGGCCTGCGCCGGGCTGCCGGGCTTGTCCTCCCTGGGCCTGCAGCGCACGCCTGATCATCCGCCCATTGTGTTCGTGCATGGCAATGGCGATACCGCGGGCCTCTGGCTGACCACCCTGTGGCGCTTCGAGTCCAATGGCTGGCCACGCGATCGGCTGCATGCCATCGATGCGCCCAATCCGCTCGCCCGTGACGACAACGCCGTGGCCCAGGCCAACCGCACGTCAGCGGCCGAGCATGCCGAGTATCTGGCCCGCGAAGTGGATGCCGTGCTCGCCCGCACTGGCGCAAAGCAGGTGGTGCTGGTGGGCAATTCGCGCGGCGGCAATGCCATTCGTACCTACATTCGCAATGGCAACGCGGCCAAGGTCTCGCATGCGGTTCTGGGCGGCACGCCCAACCATGGGGTCTGGGCGCGGGCTGATTTCAGGCCGGGCAACGAGTTCAATGGTGCAGGCTCGGTGCTGATGAACCTCAATGCTCCCCAGGGGCCGGACGGCCTGGAGGTGACACCGGGTGTGAAGTGGATGACCCTGCGTTCGGATAACAACGACAAATTCGCGCAGCCCACCGGTGAGTGGATTGGTCGCCCGGGCTGGGCGACCGAAGTCAATGCCCGCGGCCCGGAACTGAAGGGCGCGGACAACCGTGTGCTGCCGGGCCTGGATCATCGTGAGGTGTCGTATCACGGCAAGGCCTTTGAGCAGACCTATCAGTTCATCACTGGCAAGGCGCCGGCGCGAGGTATCGTGGCCCAGACCGAGGTGGTGCTCGATGGCAAGATCAATGGCGCGGTGGCGGGCTCCCCCACCAACCTGCCGCTGACCGGGGCTCGGGTGGTCGCGCATCGCGTGAATTGCGCCAGTGGCGAGCGCCAGGGCGCTCCCTTGCTTGAGAAGACCACCGGCACGGATGGCCGCTGGGGGCCGCTCAAGACCGACGCCCAGAGCTGCCTGGAGTTTGAGTACGGTGCCCCGGGTTTTGCCACCGTGCACCAGTACCGATCCCCCTTTCCCCGGTCGTCGGACATCGTTCATTTGCGGGTGGCCAGCCTGACCGAGGCTGACCGCAAGGCCGGGTCCGTGGTGAGTGTGGTGCGGCCGCGCGGCTACTTTGGCCTGGGGCGCGACACCATGAGCCTCGATGGCAAACCCCTGCCGGGCATCGGCCCGGGCGTGGCCGGCCTGGCCAGCGCCAAGCTCAGCCTGCCGGCGGATGCCCGCACCGTGGTGGGCGAGTTCAATGGCGAGCGCATCGCCATGCGCACCTGGCCGACTTCAGAGAACCGGATGGTGGTGGGGGAGTTGCACCAATGACGCGTTCAACACATAATTGTGTATTACACTTAAAAATGTGTTAAAGAACGGAGGTTGGTATGACAACCGTCAACTTCACGGGATCCGTTGATCGTGACTTGCTCAGGCGCGCCAAAGTCATCGCGGCCAAGACCGATACGTCCGTTAATGCCCTGTTCAATGCCGAGTTACGCCATCTTGTTGAGACCTTCGAGGCTGCGGAGTCGACTGGAAACCAGAATTTCAAGGTTCTGCTCGATTTTTCGCTCGGTCGTATCGGTGACGAACAGGCCATGGAGGCCCTGGGCATTGATCATGGCGAAGATCTTTTCCTGTTGATGGCGCAGGCGCATTTGCCAATGCCGCGACTGCCAGATGCAGTCACTCAGGGCATGGTGGATCAACTCAATGCCCTGACGACCGGTTGAGCTCGGCTGCCGGCCCCGCCCGACAGCGCTCAGCGGCCGTGTCATCGACTCAGGACATCGTGCTGCTGCCCGAAGCCGTGCCTTTGATCACGCTCGCCTACGCAGATGCACTGGATGTGCTTCTCAAGCCCGGCTGGCCGGTCATGCTGGTGGATATGGTGCTCAACGAGGTCACCCGTAATCAGACCCCGACTAGTCACAAGCTCGCGGCATGGGTGAGCGAGGCACAGATCCCGGTTTTGCCGACCAAGACCTTCGCGCACTTCAGGCAAGTCTCAGCGGTGTCATCGTCGCCCCGAAGTCGCAACCTCGGTGAACTGGCGATCCAGGAAACGATGAATGACTTCGCCCTAGGGTCTCCCCCGAAGACCGGAGTCTTCCTGTTTGAGGATCACAAGATCGCACGCGCCAGCTTTCTGGTGCCCGACAACTGTCGAAAGGTCAGCACCCGTGCCTTCCTGATTTTTCTTGAGCACAAGGGCCTGATCGACTCCTCCGCAGAAATCGAGCGCCGTGCTGTTCAGGCGGGGCGAGTCTTTTCTTCGCTTCGATTTCCACCTTGAGGATTGCGCCTCGGACTGAAATAACCGTGCAGTTCTTCCATTCAATGGAGAAATTGCACGGATGCGCATGGACGGCCCGCTCGGCCCACGGCGTCGTCAATCCCCTTGAGGCGTGTGTCCGCGTGGCCTCCCGCGCCACCTGAGCGGATAAAATAAAGGGTTGCCCGCCCTGCGCTGCCTGCCCATGTCCTCCAACGCATCCTTCACTCCTGGCGACCGCCCCTCAGGCGCCTCGACGCCTGGCGCACCGATTTCCGTCGCCCCGGCTGGCGGCGCCCTGCCGGTCAGTCCGCTCGAGATTCGTCTGCGCGCGCAGATGGCCGAGCGCATCCTGGTGCTCGATGGCGCCATGGGCACCATGATCCAGCGCTACAAGCTCGGCGAATCCGACTATCGCGGCACGCGGTTTGCCGATCATGCGCATGACGTGAAGGGCAACAACGAGCTGCTCTCGCTCACACGCCCTGAGGTGATCAGCGAGATCCATGCAGGCTACCTGCAGGCGGGCGCCGACATCATCGAGACCAATACCTTCGGTGCCACCACCGTTGCTCAGGCCGACTATCACCTGGCCCCGCTCGCGCGCGAGATGAACCTCGTTTCGGCGCGCCTGGCCCGAGAGCAGGCCGATCGGTTCAGCACGCCCGAGCATCCGCGCTATGTGGCTGGAGCGCTCGGACCTCAGCCCAAGACCGCGTCCATCTCCCCCGATGTGAACGATCCGGGTGCGCGCAATGTCACCTTTGAAGAGCTGCGTGCGGCCTATCTGGAGCAGACCGAGGCCCTGATCGAGGGCGGCGTCGATCTGATTCTGGTTGAGACCATCTTCGATACGCTCAATGCCAAGGCAGCGCTCTTTGCGATCGACGAATGCTTCGAGCGGCTGGGTCGTCGTTTGCCGATCATGATCTCCGGCACGGTCACCGATGCCTCGGGTCGCATCCTGTCGGGCCAGACCGTCGAGGCCTTCTGGAATGCCATTCGCCATGCGCAGCCGCTCACGGTGGGCCTGAACTGCGCACTCGGCGCGGCGCTCATGCGGCCCTATATCGAAGAGCTCAGCAAGAAGGCCGATACCTTCATCTGCGTGTATCCGAATGCCGGTCTGCCCAATCCGATGTCGGACACAGGCTTTGACGAAACCCCGGCCATGACTTCGGCATTGCTGAAGGAATTTGCTCAGGCGGGCTTTGTGAATGTGGCGGGAGGCTGCTGTGGCACCACGCCCGAACACATCGAGGCGAGTGCCGCGGGTGTGAAGGGCCTGGCGCCACGCCAGGTGCCCGAGCGCCCCAAGGCCATGCGCCTGTCGGGGCTCGAGGCCTTCAATGTCGAAGACGCGAGTCTCTTCGTGAATGTGGGCGAGCGCACCAATGTCACGGGCAGCAAGGCCTTCGCGCGCATGATCCTCAACGGCCAGTACGACGAGGCCCTGCAGGTGGCGCGTCAGCAGGTCGAGAACGGCGCGCAGATCATCGACGTGAACATGGACGAGGCGATGCTTGATTCGGCCGCCGCCATGACGCGCTTTCTGAACCTCATTGCGTCCGAGCCCGACATCGCGCGGGTGCCGATCATGATCGACTCCTCCAAGTGGAGCGTGATCGAAGCGGGTCTTCGCTGCGTGCAGGGCAAGCCCATCGTCAACAGCATCTCCATGAAAGAGGGCGAGGCCGAGTTCCTGCGCCAGGCCAGGCTGTGCCGACGCTATGGCGCGGCCGTGATCGTCATGGCCTTTGATGAGCAGGGCCAGGCCGATACGCTCGCGCGCAAGACCGAGATCTGCGCGCGTGCCTACAAGCTGCTCACGGAGCAGGTGGGTTTTCCGGCCGAAGACATCATCTTCGATCCGAACATCTTTGCGATTGCCACCGGCATTCCCGAACACGACCACTATGGCGTGGATTTCATCGAGGCCACGCGCTGGATTCGCCAGAACCTGCCCCATGCCAAGGTCTCGGGCGGTGTCTCCAACGTGTCGTTCTCGTTCCGGGGCAACGACGCGGCACGCGAGGCCATCCATACGGTTTTTCTGTATCACGCCATTCGTTCGGGTCTGACCATGGGCATCGTCAATGCCGGTCAGCTGGGCGTGTACGAACAGATTGCTCCCGAGTTGCTCGAGCGGGTCGAGGACATCGTGCTCGATCGCCCACCGCGCATGCCCGCAGACCTTGCGGCCGATGACCCCGAGCGCAGCAAGACCGCGACCGAGCGGATGATCGAGTTCGCGTCGAGCCTCAAGGCGGGCGGCGCCAGGAAGGAAGAAGACCTGCGCTGGCGAGAGGCTCCGGTCGGCGATCGGCTGGCCCATGCGCTCATTCACGGAATCACCCAGTATGTGGTCGACGATACCGAGGCCGCTCGTCAGGAGGCTGACGCCCGTGGTGGCCGGCCGATCGAGGTGATCGAAGGCCCATTGATGAAGGGCATGAACATCGTTGGAGACCTGTTTGGCGAGGGCAAGATGTTCCTGCCACAGGTGGTGAAGTCGGCGCGTGTCATGAAGCAGGCCGTGGCGCATCTCGTGCCCTTCATTGAGGCCGAGAAGGCCGCTGCGGGCGATTCCCGTGCGCGGGGCAAGATCGTGATGGCCACGGTCAAGGGTGATGTGCATGACATCGGCAAGAACATCGTGACGGTGGTGCTTCAGTGCAACAACTTTGAAGTGGTGAACATGGGCGTGATGGTGCC
>JBKCEY010000014.1:0-3182 GCA_046304115.1 Burkholderiales bacterium
GCGTCAACGCGAGGAAAACGAGCGTCTGCAGCGCGAGTCGCTTGAGCGCGAAGCTCAGGAAGCGCGCGAGCTTGAAGCCAGGCTCGAAGAAGAGCGCCGTCGCGCCGAAGAGGCGGCTGCAGACGCAGCACGCCGCGAAGAAGAAGCCCGCCGAGAGCAGGAACGTCTCGCGCAGCTTCAGGCCGAGCAGACCGAAGAGCAGGCCCGTCGCGAAGCCGATACCCAGCTCGCCGCGGCTGCCGAGGCAGCCCGGTTGGCTGCTGAGGTTTCGCGCAAGGCGCAGGAAGAGGCAGCCAATCAGGCTGCAGCGCGGCGCAAGGCCCAGGAAGAAGCCGCAGCCATCAATCGGCTGCTTTCAGCGTCCCGCAAGCCGGCCCCCAAGCCGGTTGAAGCCCCTCCGGCTGCGCCAGCCCCCAAGGTGGCCCCTCCGGCAGAGGCTGCCAAGACCACCGGTACGCTGCACAAGCCCGCGGCCCGCGCCGATGGGGCCCGACCCGCTCCGGGTGCTGCAGCGCCTTCGCCTGCCTCGACCGTCAAGAAGCACGTCAAGTCCGAGAATCTGTCTTCGACCTGGCAGGACGATGCCGCCAAGCGGCGTGCCATCAAGACGCGCGGCGATGCGGGTGGCGGCGTGGGCGGCTGGCGGGGTCCGCGTGGACGCGGATCGCGCGATTCCCGGGGTTCCCAGCAGTCGCAGTCTGCTTCGCAGTCGGCTGAGGCCATCGTTCGCGAAGTCCATGTGCCCGAGACCATCACGGTCGCCGATCTGGCGCACAAGATGTCGGTCAAGGCCGCTGAGGTCATCAAGCTCATGATGAAGATGGGTCAGATGGTGACCATCAATCAGGTGCTCGATCAGGAAACCGCAATGATCATGGTCGAAGAACTCGGCCATACCGCAATCGCTGCCGCACTCGATGATCCCGAGGCACTGCTCGATGAGCAGTCGGCCGAGCATCACGATGCCGAGAAGTTGCCGCGTCCGCCGGTGGTCACCGTCATGGGCCACGTCGACCACGGCAAGACCTCGCTGCTCGACTACATCCGCCGCACCAAGGTGGCCTCCGGTGAAGCCGGAGGCATCACCCAGCATATTGGTGCCTACCATGTCGAAACGCCGCGTGGCGTGATCACCTTCCTCGATACCCCGGGTCACGAGGCCTTCACGGCCATGCGTGCACGCGGCGCCAAGGCCACCGACATCGTGGTACTGGTGGTGGCGGCCGACGACGGCGTGATGCCTCAGACCATCGAGGCGGTTCACCATGCCAAGGCGGCCAAGGTCCCCATCGTGGTGGCCATGAACAAGATCGACAAGTCCGAGGCCAACCCCGACCGCGTCAAGCAGGACCTGGTGACTCAGGAGGTCGTGCCTGAAGACTACGGCGGCGATTCGCCGTTCGTACCGGTCTCGGCCAAGACCGGTCAGGGCATCGACGATCTGCTCGAAAACCTGTTGCTGCAGGCCGAGGTGCTTGAACTCACCGCGCCGGTCGACGCGCCCGCCAAGGGTCTTGTGATCGAAGCTCGCCTCGACAAGGGCAAGGGTCCTGTCGCGACCGTGCTGGTCCAGTCGGGTACGCTCAAGCGGGGCGACATGGTGCTCGCGGGTTCGTCCTATGGTCGTGTGCGGGCCATGCTCGATGAGGCCGGCAAGGCCATCGCTGAAGCGGGCCCCTCCATCCCGGTCGAGATCCAGGGCCTGTCTGAAGTGCCGCCCGCTGGCGAAGAGCTCATGGTGATTGCCGATGAGCGCAAGGCCCGTGAGATTGCGCTCTTCCGTCAGGGCAAGTTCCGCGATGTCAAGCTGGCGCGCCAGCAGGCTGCCAAGCTCGAGAACATGCTCGAGCAGATGACCGAGGGTGCGTCGCAGACCCTGGCGATGATCATCAAGGCCGACGTGCAGGGCTCGCAGGAGGCGCTGTCCCAGGCCATGCTCAAGCTGGCCACCGACGAGATCAAGGTGCAGATCGTGCATGCAGCCGTGGGCGGTATCACCGAGAGTGACATCAACCTGGCTGTCGCTTCCAAGGCTGTGGTCATCGGCTTCAATGTGCGAGCCGATCAGGCTGCCCGCAAGCTGGCCGAGGCCAACGGCATCGATCTGCGTTACTACAACATCATCTATGACGCGGTCGACGAAGTGAGGGCCGCGATGAGCGGCATGCTCGCGCCCGAGAAGAAGGAAGAGACCATCGGCATGGTGCAGATCCGCGAGATCTTCACGGTCAGCCGGATTGGCAACATCGCCGGTTGCATGGTCACCGAAGGCATCGTGCGTCGCAGTTCGCGCGTTCGTTTGCTGCGCGATTCCGTGGTCATCTGGACGGGCGAGCTCGATTCGCTCAAGCGCTTCAAGGATGATGCCCGCGAAGTTCGCGATGGCTTTGAGTGCGGTCTGACGCTCAAGAACTTCAACGACATCAAGGTGGGTGACCAGCTCGAGGTCTTCGAGGTCAAGGAAGTGGCCCGCACGCTGTGAGGCGTGCAGCCCGCCGGACATGAACAGGCACAGTCGAAGTGGCGGTGAGCGCTCGGTCCGTGTGGCCGAGCAGATCCACCAGGAGCTCGCCCAGATGATTGCCCGTGAGGTCAAGGATCCGCGGATCGGCATGGTGACCCTGACCGGGGTCGAAATCACGGTCGACTACGCCCATGCCACCGTGCACTTCACCACCCTGCCGGATGACGAAGACAGCGTGGCCCGCACCCTTGAGGGGTTGCGCGCGAGCAGCGGCTTCATGCGCTCGCAGCTTGGCCGCCGGGTGCGTATTCACACCACGCCGGAACTCAGATTTGTGCACGACCGCTCGGTGGGTCGTGGCGTCGAACTTTCGCGCCTGATCGATCAGGCCAATGCCCGGCGCGCGGATGACTGATCCCGTGCGGCGCCCGAAGCTGGCGTGGCGAGCCCTGGATGGCGTCCTGCTGCTCGACAAACCCCTGGGCCTGAGTTCCAACGACGCCCTGCAACGCGTGCGGCGTTCGCTGCGGGCCGCCAGTGGCGGCCATGGCGGGACGCTCGACCCGCTTGCCACGGGTCTGTTGCCGCTGGCTTTTGGTGAGGCCACCAAGTTTTTGCATGACCTGCTCGAGGCCGACAAGACCTACCAGGCCACGGTTCAGCTGGGCGTTCGTACCGAGACCGGCGACGCCGAAGGGCGTGAGCTGTCGCGCCTGCC
>JBKCEY010000015.1:0-5465 GCA_046304115.1 Burkholderiales bacterium
CTGCACAAGCAGGGCAAGACCGCCTTCTACCGCGATCTGCTGCATCACCTGCGGCACTCCAACGACAAGTTCATCATCGCGCCCGGCATCAAGGGGCTCGTGATGGGGGTGTTCACGCTGCCTTCGTTTCCGTATGTGTTCAAGATCATCAAGGACCATCGACGCAAGGATGTCAGTCGCGAGTTCATCCAGAGCCAGTATCAGCGGGTCAAGGTGCACGACCGCGTGGGCCGCATGGCCGACACCTGGGAATATGCCGACGTGCCGCTGCCGCGCGCGCGCATGGACGAGGCCCTGATCGCCGAACTCCAGGCCACTGCGCCCTCCCTGCTTGAAGACGGCGGTGACACGCTGGTGATCCGGCATGTGTACATCGAGCGGCGCATGGTGCCGCTCAACATCTACCTTGAGCGGGCCGACGATGCCCAGCGCGAGCGGGCGATGATGGAATACGGCGACGCCATCAAGCAGATGGTGGCCGCCGACATCTTTCCGGGTGACATGCTCTACAAGAATTTCGGCATGACCCGACAGGGCCGGGTGGTGTTCTATGACTACGACGAAGTCGCCTATGTCACAGACTGCAACTTCAGGCGGATTCCTCCGCCTCGCACCCCGGAAGACGAGATGGCGAGCGAGCCCTGGTACGCGGTCGGTCCCAACGATGTCTTTCCGGAGGAGTTCGGCACCTTCCTGCTCGGCGATCTGCGGGTGCGTGAAGCCTTCATGCGCCACCATGCCGACCTGCTCGATGCAACGTTCTGGCAGGAGCGGCAGGCCCGCATCCGCCAGGGTGCGCTGGAAGATGTCTTCCCTTACCCCGAATCCCTGCGATTTCGGAACCGATATCATCCCTGAGGACAACGCCATGAATGATCCGATCGTCATTGCCTCCATTGCCCGAACACCCATCGGCAGCATGATGGGAGAGCTCTCGGGCTTGGCCGCCCACCAGCTCGGTGCCCATGCCATCAAGGCTGCTGTCGCGCGGGCGGGTCTTGCCCCCGAGCAGGTCCAGGAAGTGATCATGGGCTGCGTACTGCCGGCCGGGCAGGGGCAGGCCCCGGCACGCCAGGCCTCGCTGGGTGCCGGATTGCCCCTGTCGGCGGGCGCCACCACCCTCAACAAGGTCTGTGGCTCGGGCATGAAGGCCGCCATGCTGGCCCACGATCTGCTCACCGTGGGCAGCCAGGACATCATCGTGGCGGGCGGCATGGAGAGCATGTCCAACGCGCCTTACCTCATGCTCAAGGGTCGTGGGGGCTATCGCTACGGGCACGGCACGCTCTTCGATCACATGGCCCTCGATGGCCTTGAGGATGCCTACGACAAGACCCCCAATGGCGGGGGCAAGTCGATGGGCACCTATGGCGAAGATTGCGCGGCGCACTACCAGTTCACCCGCGAAGCCCAGGACGCCTTTGCCATCGCCTCCACCGAGCGCGCACGCGCAGCCAACACCGACGGCGGCTTTGGCTTCGAGATTGCACCGGTCACGGTGGCCGGTCGCAAGGGTGATGTGATCATCGACAAGGACGAGAGCCCCTTCAAGAGCGACATCAGCAAGATTCCGGGGCTCAAGCCTGCCTTTCGCAAGGACGGCACGGTCACGGCCGCCTCGTCATCCTCGATTTCGGACGGTGCTGCGGCGCTCGTCATGATGCGCGCCTCGACCGCCAAGCAGCTTGGCGTCACGCCCATTGCGCGCATGGTGGGTCATGCGAGCCATGCCCAGCAGCCGCAGTGGTTCACCACCGCACCGGTGGGCGCAATTCGCAAGCTCTACGACAAGACCGGCTGGAGCAGTGCCACCACCGATCTCTTCGAGATCAACGAAGCCTTCGCGGTCGTGGCCATGGCCGCCATGAAGGAGCATGCGCTGCCTCATGAGAAGGTCAACATCCATGGCGGCGCCTGTGCGCTGGGTCATCCGATCGGGGCTTCCGGGGCGCGTCTGATCGTCACGCTGATTGGCGCGCTGCGCAAGACCGGCGGACGCCGGGGCGTGGCCTCGCTGTGCATTGGCGGGGGTGAGGCAACCGCCGTGGCCATCGAGATGCTCTGAGGAAGAACACTAAATGCTGATGTCTGATGACCTGGTGATGGTGCGCGACGCGGTGCGTGCCTATGTTCGCGATGAGATTGCGCCGAATGCCGCCCAATGGGACCGTGACAGCCAGTTTCCGCATCAGGCCCTCAAGGGTCTCGCCGAACTCGGCTGCTACGGAATCACCGTGCCCGACACCTGGGGCGGTGCCGGTCTGTCGTATCAGGCCCTGGCGGTCATCCTCGAGGAGATCGCAGCCGGCGACGGCGCCACCTCCACCATCATTTCGGTCAATAACTGCCCGGTGTGTTCCATCTTCATGGCCTGGGCTAATCAAGCCCAGAAGCAGCAGTGGCTGACGCCGCTGGCCCGCGGCGAGAAGCTCGGCGCGTTTTGTCTGACCGAACCGCAGGCGGGCTCGGATGCCTCGTCGCTGCGCACCACGGCTCGCCTTGAAACCGATGACCAGGGCCAGCCGGTCTATGTGATCGATGGTGTCAAGCAGTTCATCACCTCAGGCCAGCAGGCTGATGTGGCGATCGTGATGGCCGTGACCGATCCGGCCGCAGGCAAGCGCGGCATCTCGGCCTTCATCGTGCCCACGGATACGCCGGGCTATATCGTGGAGCGACTGGAAACCAAAGCCGGTCAGCGTGCATCCGACACCGCACAGATTCGCTTCGAGGGCTGTCGCGTGCCCGCAAGCCATCGGCTGGGCGATGAAGGCGAAGGCTACAAGATTGCGCTGTCGGGTCTCGAAGGGGGGCGCATCGGCATTGCAGCCCAGAGCCTGGGCATGGCCCGTGCAGCCTTCGAGGCAGCGCTGCGTTACGCCAAGGACCGCGAGGCCTTTGGCGGCCCGATCTTTGAACATCAGGCCGTGCAGTTCCGGCTCGCCGACATGGCCACCCAGATCGAAGCCGCACGGCAGCTCATCGCCCATGCGGCCAGGCTCAAGGACGCGGGTGTGCCCTGCCTCACTCAGGCCGCCATGGCCAAGCTCTTCGCCTCCGAGATGGCCGAGCGGGTGTGCTCCGATGCCATTCAGATCCACGGCGGCTACGGCTATGTGAACGACTTTCCGGTCGAACGCATCTGGCGGGATGTTCGCGTGTGCCAGATCTATGAAGGCACCAGCGACATCCAGAAGATACTGATCGGACGTGCTTTGGCTCAGACGGATTCCGTCTGAGCAAGACCTGCTGATCGAGACCCGCAGATCACAACCCGGCTGGCCCTGGACTCCCGGGGCCACTGAAAGAAACGAGGAGACCTTGCGATGGAAACCGTCACGATCGAAGCCCTTGATGGCGCGAAGATTCGCGCCTTTGTGGCGCGCCCGGAGGGCCCGCCGCGCGGCTGCGTGGTGGTGGTGCAGGAAATCTTTGGCGTGAACGACCATATCCGCTGGGTTGCGGCCGCACAGTACGCGGCAGCCGGCTACCTCGCCGTGGCGCCTGCATTTTTTGATCGCGTCGATGCTGGCCAAGGCGCCGAACTCGGCTATACCCCCGACGGGGTTGCGCAGGGCCGCAGTCGGGTCGACGCGCTGGGTCTGGATGCTCCGCTGCGGGACATCCGCGCTGCTCAGCAGCAGGTGGCCATGGGTCTGCCCACCGGCGTGGTGGGCTACTGCTGGGGTGGTTCGGTGGCCTATCTGAGTGCCACACGCCTGGGCCTGCCTGCGGTGGGCTATTACGGCGGGCGCACGGCACCCTATCTGCATGAGCGGGCACAGGCGCCGCTCATGCTGCACTTTGGCGAGACCGATGCCCTCATCCCCATGGAGACTGTCCGGCGCATCAGTCAGGCCCAGCCCGCAGCGGCCTGTCATGTGTACCCGGCGGGTCATGGTTTCAATCGCCAGGGCCATCCCGACTGGCATGAAGACAGTGCGCAGACCGCGCTTGAACGCAGCCTGGCCTTTTTCGGTCAGCATCTGACCGTCGGCGCCTGAATCACTTCCGATTGACGCTCCTGATCCGCGCCACGGTGATTCAACGATGAGTCACTGCCGCTGGATCTGCCCTTTCGGACTCACCCTTCCTTCAGCAATTTCCGAGATTCCTCCATGAGCACTGCTGCAACCCCCTCCACCCCCGTGCGGGTCATTCTGTCCGGCGTGACCGGCTGGGCCGGATCAGCGCTGGCCCACGGCATCCTGAGCCAGACCGATCTGGCGCTGGTCGGCGGCATCGCGCGCACGGCAGCGGGCCAGTCGATCAGCCAGGCTCTGGGGTCCGACGCAGGGGGCGGTGCGCGGGTGCATGCCACGGCACAGGAGGCCCTGGGTGTGCCGGCTGAGGTGTTCTTCGAGTACAGCAAGCCCGAGGTCGCCAAGGCCAATGTGCTGGCCGCGCTGCAGGCCGGGCTGGATGTGGTGGTGGGCACCTCAGGGCTGACCGACGAGGACTATGCCGAGATCGATGCGCTCGCCAGGGCGCGCGGACGGGGCGTGCTGGCCTGCGGCAACTTCGCGATCACGGCCGTGCTGCTGCTCAAGTTCGCCGAAATGGCCGCGCGCTATCTGCCCGATGTCGAAGTGCTCGACTACGCCAAGGCCTCCAAGGTGGATGTGCCCTCAGGCACGGTGCGAGAACTGGTCGTTCGGCTCAATGCCGCCCGAGGCAGCGCCCAGCCGAGCGCTGTACCCACCGACGAGGTGCGCGGCCCGCGCGAAACCCGGGGTGCAGCCATGTCGGGCATTCCGGTGCATGCGCTGCGCGTGCCGGGCTATGCGCTCAGTGTTGAGGCGGTCTTCGGTGCGCCCGACCAGCGTCTGCAGATCCGCCACGACTCGGGCAGCAGTGCCGAACCCTATGTCGATGGTGCCCTGCTCGCCATCCGCGCCGTACGGGGCCGTGTCGGTCTCACCCGCGGGCTTGACCGGGTCATGAAGGACTGAGCCGCCATGCCCGCCATTGAATCCAGGCTTGATCCGCGCAGCCCCGAGTTCCAGAGCAATGCCCAGGCCATGGGCGACCTGGTGGCCGATCTGCAGGCCCAGGTGTCGCTCACGGCGGCAGGCGGTGGCGAGGTGGCCCGGGCACGCCACACCGCACGAGGCAAGCTGCTGCCGCGAGAACGCATCGATACCCTGATCGATCCGGGCAGCGCCTTTCTGGAGTTCTCGCCCCTGGCCGCCCATGGCATGTACGACGGCGAGGCGCCCTGCGCCGGCATCATCACGGGCATCGGGCGGGTGAGTGGTGTGGAATGCGTGATCGTCTGCAACGATGCCACCGTCAAGGGCGGCACCTACTACCCGGTCACGGTCAAGAAGCATCTTCGGGCCCAGGCAATCGCAGCCGGTTTTCGGCTGCGATTTCCTGGGCCCGAAGATGCGTCTTGTCCGTGCCCGGGGCGGAGGGGCCGCCCGGGACGGGGGCCGCGTTGGAGCCGATCCCGCCGTCCCCCC
>JBKCEY010000016.1:0-1739 GCA_046304115.1 Burkholderiales bacterium
CACCCGGGAACTGCTTGACGCCCATCTCGGCTGATTGCGGGCCCTCAGGCCGGCCCGGATGTTGAGATTCGGGCCGGGCATAAGTGTTGCAGACCAGCTCACGTGCTACAGACCGGCTCAGATTTTCTGGTCGGGCTTGCGCGGTGGCGCTTCTGTTCGCCTGGATTCGGCCCGGGGTTCACCGCGCGCCGCGGCGCGCGGCTGGGCAGGCTCGGGTTTGGCCTTCACGACCCGCGCCTGAGATTCGCCGGCGGGCTTGCGAGCCGCCTGAGCCGATGCGGCATTGGCGGGAGCGGGGAGCTTGCGCAGCACTGCGCTGCCCGCAGCAGCCACCGCCTCACGTGTGGCCGTGGCCGCCTCGCGGGTCTCTTCACCGATTCGGGCCATCAGTCTGGGAATCACCCGCTTCTCGCCAGACTCGGTGGTGAGCAGTGTCTGCTGGCCTGCAGGCCTGACCATCAGGCTTGCGCCCGGCCTGGCCGCAGCCGAGCCGCCATTCCAGTCGGCGAGTTGTTTCTCGCTGATGCCATAGTTTCGCGCGATGCTGGCCAGCGTTTCCTTGCGCTGCACCCGGTGATACACCGCCGAGGTAGACACGGCTTCGTAGACGCGAGGCCCCTGGAAGGCCTCGACCTCCTGCTCGTCGTCGACATCGGTCTGGGGAACAAGGACTCGGGTTCCGGCAAGAATGCGCGTACTGGGTCGCAGGCCGTTGGCCTTGATGACCTCCTGTGAACTCACGTTGCCGCGGCGAGCGATCTCATCGAGCGTTTCGCCGGGCTTCAGGGTGTAGGGCTGCCACGAGGCCATCGGCCTGCGCTTGCGATCATGAATCGAGATCGCGGTCTGGAATGCCTCCAGCCGATCGGCGGGGATCTTGATCTGGTTGTTGCGGCTGGCAGCGATCACGGGACGGTTGTGTGCCGGATTGAGGGCAACAAAGTCATCCACGCTCATGCCAGCGTATTCGGCGGCCAGCTTGAGGTCGATGGGCCGTGTTTTTTCAATCGTCACGAAATACGGTCTGTTGGGGATCTCCGGCAACGCCAGGCCCAACTCGTCGGCCCGCTCGATGATGCGCTTGAGCGCAATCAGCTTGGGCACGTAATGACGGGTTTCGTTGGGCATCGAGAGGCTGAGGTAGTCGCCCGGGCCGCCCCGAGCCCGGTTGGCCTTGACCGCTCGACCGACTGCACCCTCCCCCCAGTTGTAGGAGGCGAGCGCAAGAAACCAGTCGTTGTCATTCATGGCATGGATGCGCTGCAGGTAGTCCAGCGCCGCATGAGTGGACTTGACCACATCACGGCGGTTATCCACCCACCAGTTCTGTGCGAGGTTGTAGTGCTTGCCAGTCGATGGAATGAACTGCCACAGACCTGCCGCCTGCGCTGACGAGACCGCCACCGGGTTCATGGCGCTTTCAACGAAGGGCAGCAGGGCCAACTCGGTCGGCAGGCCCCGTCGTTCGACTTCCTCGACGATGTAGTGCAGGTAGCGCGAGCCTCGAGTGAACATCCGTGCCAGGGCTTCGCGGTTGTTCAGATAGAAGCGTTCTTTTTCAGCCACCAGGGGGGTGGACAGCTCCGGCAGAGCAAATCCCGCCCGCAAACGCGACCAGAGGTCGGGATGCAACAGGGCAGGGTTGGTCAACGATGGCAGGCCCGACGGCTGGGCTGCCTGGGGGGGCAACGCCGCAGTGCGGTCGGCCTGCTGCGCGGCTGCGACAGCAGGCGGGCGGG
>JBKCEY010000017.1:0-2190 GCA_046304115.1 Burkholderiales bacterium
GGCGCTGGCCGCCCGAGAATTCATGCGGAAAGCGCGTCGCCATTTCGGCCCGCAAGCCCACCTGGGCCAGCAGTTCAGCCACCCGCGCCTCACGCTGAGCTGCTGGCACCACCTGATGAAGACGCAAGGGCTCGGCCAGCATGTCGCCCGCGCTCATGCGTGGATTGAGCGAACCGTAGGGATCCTGAAAGACCAGCTGGATCTGGCCGCGCAGTCGACGCAGATGGGCGGCATCGGCCTGCAGCAGATCGTCCTGACCCAGTTCGACGCGGCCCGCCGTGGGCTCGATCAAGCGCGTGATCAGGCGCGCCACCGTGGATTTTCCACAACCCGATTCGCCCACCAGTGCAAAGGTGCGCCCGGCGTGTACATCAAAGTCCACGCCATCCACGGCCCGCACAATGGACTGGCCACGCCCCAGCAGACCGGTGCGCACGGCAAAGTGCTTGACCAGCCCACGGGCGCTCAGGAGCGGCCGGGTGGTGTTCGTGGGTTCGGCAATACCGCTCATGAGGCCACCACCGGATCAACCCTTGCGCCGGGCTCCAGATCGAGCTGCGCGGCCAGCGCCTGCATCGGCGCGCGCCAGCAGCGGCTCCAGTGACCCGGCTCCACTTCCTGCAGCGCGGGTACCGAGGCGCGGCAACGCGGCTCTACAAACGGGCAGCGGCTTGCAAAACGGCATCCCGGTGGCATGTCGGTGGCTGCTGGCACCAGACCGTCGATGGCGGACAGGCGATCCTCGCCGCCCGCCAGATTTGGAATGGCTCCCATCAGCCCCACGGTGTAGGGATGCTGGGGCATGGCAAACAGCGCCTTGACCGGTGCCTGCTCGACCACCTGGCCTGCGTACATCACGACCACCCGATCGGCCATCTCGGCGACCACCCCCAGATCGTGAGTGATGAGCACGATGGCGGTGCCAAATTCGCGGCGCAGCTGGCGCATCAGGCCAAGCACCTGCGCCTGAATGGTGACATCCAGTGCAGTGGTGGGTTCGTCGGCAATCAGCAGGGCGGGTTCGCACAGCAGCGACATCGCGATCATCACGCGCTGGCGCATGCCGCCCGACATGCGATGCGGATATTCATCAAAGCGCTGCTCCGGTGCCGGAATCCGGACCCGCCCGAGCATCTCGATGACCACCTCGCGCGCAGCCTCCCGGCTCAGGCCACGATGGCGCATCAGTACCTCGGACAGCTGCGCACCCACCGTGAAGGCCGGGTTGAGCGAGGTCATGGGCTCCTGAAAGATCATGGCCAGACGGTTGCCCCGCAGATCAGCCAGAGCGCGAGAATCGAGGGTGAGCAGATCTTCACCCTCAAAACGGATCCGGCCTTCGATTCGTCCAGGGGGGCGGGCCACCAGACCCATGATCGACAGGGCAGTCACGCTCTTACCGCATCCCGACTCGCCCACCACACAGAGGGTTTCGCCGCGCGAGACGCCAAAGCTGACACCATCGACTGCACGGGCCAACCCGGCGGGGGTAGGGAATCCAACCTTCAGGCCCTCGACCTCCAGCAGGGGAGAAGACTCAGGGCCGCCAGCCGAGGCCGTCGCCGCGGCGCGCGCTGGATGAGGCGGGCGGCTCATGAACGTACCGCTCATGCAGCCGGATTGACGGGTGCCCGACGGGTTGCCTGCGCAATGGCCGCATCGATGACGGATCGATCCCAGACCCCGCCCGGGCGATCCCGGGTGGCAAAGAACTGGGCGAAGTGCACAAAGCGCTCGTGGCTGACCTGCTCCAGGCGGGCGAGTTCGGCCAGAGGATCGAGATGGTCATCGACCCGCAGATCGAGGCTCGGATACTCCTCGCTGGTATGAATGCGCAAGGCAGCACTTTGCTTGCCGCGCTTGTCACCGCCAGCCGCCTCGCCGGCCTGCAGGGCCAGGATGAGCCGCCGGGCAAAGGGCTCACGCGCATGGTCGCGAAAAGCTTCGGCGGTTCGTGCGATCACCTCGGGGCCAGCCAGCATGTTGCCGGCGACCGAAAACCCCTCGTGAATGGCATGGCCGCACCAGTCGATGCATTCGGCCCCGGTGTGCACGGCGATGCCACCCCGGGCGTCCTGCAGGTGAAGCTGCCGGCTTTCGCGGCCTGGGTCGGATTCGAGCAGCACCTGCGCAACCGTCTGGGCGGGCAGCCCCTCGCGCAGCAGCCGCAGTCCTCGCGGCCCGAAGGTG
>JBKCEY010000018.1:0-23350 GCA_046304115.1 Burkholderiales bacterium
TCGGCTTCGGCTTCGGCTTCGGTTCCCGTTCCCGCAGCCATGCCCGTGCCCGCTTCCACCACCACTTCAAGTTCCGTTTCCGCAGCACGCTGACGTTCGCTGCCGGGCCATCGTGGGCATTGCCCCCCTTGAGGCTCCACAGATCATGCAACGCGCACCCGATGATCTGAAGGCCTGGCTGCGGGTCACGCTTGCCGATGGGCTGGGCCCTGTGGGGGCGGCGCGCCTGTTGCTTCAACTCGGCGCGCCTGAAAGGATTCTGGCCAGCTCCGGGCAGGAGCTGCAATACCTGGGGCTCAGGCCAGCCCTCGTGCGCGAGCTGCTTCAGCCTGCTCCCGACCGTCTGACGCAGATTGATCAGATTCTGGATTGGGCGGCCCGCCCGGGGAGCCATCTCGTCACCCTTGCCGATCCTGACTATCCCGCGTGGCTGGCTCAGATCCACGATCCGCCGCTGGTGCTGTTCGTGCGCGGCGACCGACCGTGGCTGAACCGTCCGATGCTCGCAATCGTCGGCTCCCGCAATGCCACCCTGCATGGCATCGACATGGCTACCGAACTGGCAGCCCAGCTGTCGCAGGCCGGCTGGACCATTGCCAGTGGCCTGGCTCTGGGCATCGACATGGCTGCCCATCAGGGCGCCCTGCGCGGCCCTGGGTCGACCCTTGCAGTCATGGGCTGCGGCATCGACCAGATCTACCCGCGCCGCCATGAGGCCCTCGGGCAGCAAATCGCCCGCCAGGGCGCCCTGATCAGCGAATTGCCCCCCGGCACGCCCCCGGCCGCTGCCTTTTTCCCCCGCCGCAATCGCCTGATCGCAGGCCTTTCGCAAGGGGTGGTGGTGGTCGAGGCGGCCCTTCAAAGCGGGTCACTCATCACCGCAAGGCTGGCCAGCGAAGGCGGCCGCGAGGTCTTTGCGGTGCCAGGCCCCGTGCGCTCAGGAGTCTCCAGGGGGTGTCATCAGCTGCTGCGCGAGGGCGCCACGCTCGTTGAATCCGCTACCGATGTGCTGGCCGTCTGTCCGGCCCCGGTCGGTTCGCGGCCCGCATCAGGGCTGTCCTCCGCGGGCCCTGGTCACCCACCGCACGCGCCGGGCTCCACCACAGGCCCGATGCCGCAAGACCCCCTTCAGCAGCGCATCCTGGCTGCTCTGCAAGGCGGTGCGGCGCATGCCGATCAGCTCGCCGCCCACCTCGATCTTCCGGTGCACACACTGGCCGCGGCGCTCCTCGAACTCGAGCTCCAGGGGCTGCTGATCACCGGTGCCCAAGGGCTGCTCAGCCCTGGTCGTCCGGGGCATCAACTTGCCAGTGCGCAATTCAGGCTCTTATGATGGGCGCCCTTTTATAACGACCCCTCCATGGGAAAAGCGCTCATCATCGCGGAAAAACCTTCGGTCGCCGCCGACATTGCCAAGGCGCTCGGAGGCTTCACCAAAGCGGCCGATTACTTCGAAAGCGACGACTACGTCCTTTCGTCCGCGGTCGGTCATCTGGTCGAAATCGCCGCGCCCGAGGCCTATGAGGTCAAGCGGGGCAAGTGGTCGTTTGCTCATCTGCCCGTCATTCCGCCGCAGTTTGATCTTCGCCCCATCGACAGGAGCGCAGATCGGCTCAAGCTGCTGGCCCGCCTGATCAAGCGCAAGGATGTTGACCGACTGATCAACGCCTGTGACGCGGGTCGTGAGGGCGAACTCATCTTCCGGCTGATCGCGCAGCATGCCAAGGCTCGTCAGCCCGTGCAGCGACTGTGGCTGCAGTCCATGACCCCGACCGCCATCCGAGACGGCTTTGCCAGCCTGCGCGGCGATGACCAGATGATGCCGCTGGCCGACGCAGCACGATGCCGATCCGAGGCCGACTGGCTGGTGGGCATCAACGGCACGCGAGCCATGACGGCCTTCAACTCGCGCGATGGTGGCTTTTTTCTCACCACCGTGGGTCGGGTTCAGACACCCACGCTGGCCATCGTGGTCGAACGCGAAGAGCGCATCCGCAAGTTCAAGCCCCGCCCCTACTTCGAGGTCAAGGCCACGTTTGCCGCGCAGGCCGGCGAATACGAAGGCCGCTGGTTCGATCCGGCCTTCCAGCGCGGAGCCGATACCGATGCCCGTGCCGAGCGCCTCTGGGACGAGGCCCGGGCCAAAGCCATCGTCCAGGCCTGTACCGGTCAGCCCGGAACGGTCACTGAAGAATCCAGACCGTCAACCCAGGCACCGCCCGCACTCTTCGATCTGACCAGCCTGCAGCGCGATGCCAATGGCCGCTTCGGGTTCTCGGCCAAGACCACGCTGTCACTGGCGCAGGCCCTCTACGAAAAGCACAAGGTCCTCACCTACCCCCGGACCGACTCCAAGGCCCTGCCCGAGGACTATTTCGGCACGGTCAATCAGACCCTCGCGCAACTGGGCGACACCCCCGGCTTCGGATCGTTTGCCCGGCAGATCCTCGATCAGGGCTGGGTCAGGCCCAACAACAAGCGCATCTTCGATAACAGCAAGGTTTCCGACCACTTCGCCATCATCCCCACCGGGCAGGCTCCCCGTGGGCTGTCCGAGGCCGAACAGAAGATCTACGACCTGGTCGTGCGCCGCTTCATGGCGGTCTTCTTTCCCTCGGCTGAATTCAAGGTCACCACCCGGATCACCATGGTGGCGAGCCAGTCCTTCAAGACCGAAGGCCGTGTACTGGTCAACCCGGGCTTTCTGGCCATTTATGGCCGTGAAGCGATCGAGCAGCGCTCGGCTGAGGGTGAGGGCAAAGGTGGCGAAGGCAAGACCGGCGAGTCCACGGCCAATCTGGTTCCCGTGGCTGCAAACGAAAAGGTGCGCACCGAGCAGATCGAAGCTCTGGCGCTCGCCACCCGGCCGCCGGCCCGATTCAATGAAGCCACGCTGCTCTCGTCCATGGAGGGTGCGGGCAAGTTGGTCGATGACGAAGAACTGCGCGAGGCCATGGGGGCCAAGGGTCTGGGTACCCCGGCCACCCGAGCCCAGATCATCGAAGGCCTGATCAACGAAAACTATCTCATTCGCGAAGGGCGCGAGCTGATCGCCACCGCCAAGGCGTTTCAGTTGCTCACCCTGCTGCGCGGACTGGGCGTGGCCGAACTCACCATGCCCGAGCTGACCGGCGAATGGGAATACAAGCTCTCGCAGATTGAGCGGGGGCAGCTTGCGCGCGATGACTTCATGGGCCAGATCGCCGACATGACGCGGCTGATCGTGGAGCGCGCGGCGGGCTATGGCACGGCCGATGTTCCAGGCGACTACGTCACGCTGACCACGCCCTGCCCGCGATGCGGGCAGACCGTCCGCGAGAACTATCGGCGCTTTGCCTGTACGGCCTGTGAATGGTCGATCACCAAGTCGCCCTCGTCGCGCCTGTTCGAGCCTGCCGAGGCCGAGCAACTGATCCGTGATCGCACCATCGGCCCGCTGCAGGGCTTTCGCAGCAAGATGGGGCGTCCGTTCTCGGCCATCCTCAAGCTGGTCGAGCCCGACTCCAAGCTGGAGTTCGACTTCGGTCAGTCCGATGCCGAAGAAGAACGCGATGCACCGGTCGATTTTTCGGGGCAACAAGCCCTGGGCCAATGTCCGGTCTGTCAGTCAAAGGTCTTCGACCACGGCATGTTCTATGTCTGCGAGAGCTCGGTCGGGCCCGCACGGACCTGCGACTTCCGATCGGGCAAGGTCATCCTGCAGCAGGCCATCGAACCCTCACAGATGAGCAAGCTCCTGCTCGAGGGCCGGACCGACCTCATGACGGGCTTCATCTCCAACCGCACGCGCCGTCCCTTCAAGGCCTACCTGGTTCGCAAGCCCGATGGCAAGGTCGGGTTTGAATTTCAGAAGGGGCCAGCGCCCCGAGCGGGCGCTGCTGCAACAGACACGGCCGCCGCCACGGATGAAGGCCAGTCTGCAGGTGCGGCAACGGATGCGGCTGCAGGTACTGCCGACAGCGGGGGCACGAGCAAGCCCAAGGGCAAGGCAACGGCTGCCAAGCCAGCCAAGGTGGTCAAGGCAGTCTCTAGCGCCAAGGCAGCAGGCACCAAAGCCGCAACGACCAAGGCCACAACGACCAAGGCAGCCACCGCTCGCAAAACTGCGGCCCGGAAATCCTGACTCCCGGGCCCCGGGTGGAGGCTCAGAGCGCGCGCGACCGCCTAGGCACGCGGGGCCATCCACGACTGCAAGGCGAGCTGCTCGGCCGTGCTCAGGGTGTCAAAGTCGATGCCGTCGCGCCGTTCCCAGATCATCCGCCCATAGAGCCCCGCCAGCAGCGAGACCTCGCGCGTGAGCGCAGACTCTGGGCCGCTGGCCGGCTGGGCCGAACGGGCACGGTTGATGGCGGCTTCTAGGTCGGTAATGAAAACAGTGGCAGACATTGGGGATGTAGACGTCGACTGACTCTGACGGCGCAACGCCGATTCGCGCCGCACGGCGCAGCGCCGATTCGCGCTGGCTGGCAAAAGGGCGCACACGCTAGCACAACCTGAAAGGTTGGGTTCTGCAATCTCCCTGCCCCGGTTCTTGCAAAACGGTAACCTTGGCAGATGTCTGATGTCGATCCATATGACCTGCCCGAACCCGACTGGGTGTTCGGCTATGGCTCACTCATCTGGAATCCGGGCTTTGCCTATCAGGAGGCGGTGCTGGCCCGGGTGCATGGCTATCGGCGATCGTTTTGCATCCGCTCGGCCCGCTACCGCGGGACGCCCGAGGCGCCCGGCGTGGTGCTGGGTCTGGCTCAGGGCGGCTCGTGCATCGGCATGGCATTCAGACTGGACCCTGCCCATCGGGCAGCCGCTGTGAAGTCCCTCTACGAGCGAGAGATGCCGGGTCAGCTGTACGTTCCGCGGATGATCGATGCTCATCGGTTGATCGATGCTCATCGGATGACCGATACCCGTCGGTTGATCGATGCTCATCGGACGATCGATACCCATCGGACGATCGATACGCAGCAGACGATCGATACACACCGGATGATCGAGGCACCTTGGCCGACCAAGGCTGCTCCCGTGCGCGCCCTGACCTTCGTGGCCAACACGGCCCATCCGGCCTTTGGTCTTCTGCCCGAAACGGAAGTGCTGCGACGACTGCTGATCTGTGCAGGTGAGCGTGGGGCCAACCTTGAATACGCGCAGCGCACGCATGACAGCCTGCGCGCCCACGGTGTGCGGTGCACGGTGCTCGAGCGCCTCATGCAACGCCTCGGCCAGACACTCAGCTCATCCTCAAGCCGCAGACCGCAGGCGGTCGCGGCACCAGCAAGCCCCTCCATACCCGCAATGAACAGGGAGGCGCAGTGAGCGCCGCGAGCCCGCGCGAGATCCTGCGCGACCTGGGCCCGACCCAGGCCGTCAATGCTCTGGTCGGATTCCTGTTCGCGGCCACCGGTCCGGTTGCGATCATCCTGTCGGCGGGCGCCCAGGGCAATCTGTCGCAGACACAACTGGCCTCCTGGATCTTCGGCAGTTTCTTTGTGAATGGTCTGCTCACCATTGCACTGTCCGCGTGGTACCGCACGCCCCTGATCCACTTCTTCACGATCCCAGGTACGGTTCTTGTTGGACAGGCGCTCGGTCATGCCCCGTTCGCTCAGGTCGTGGGTGCATTCATCGCAACAGGCGTGCTGATCACTGCCCTGGGACTGACCGGATGGATGAAACGCGCGCAGGCGGCGGTGCCCATGCCGATCGTGATGGGCATGGTGGCGGGCGTGTTCTTGCGCTTCGGTACGGATGTGATCCGTGCCCTTCACGACGATGTCTGGATCGCGGCCCCCATGGTTGTTGCCTTTCTGATCCTCAGTGCTGCGCCCCGCATCGCCCGCTGGATGCCGCCCATGATCGGCGTGCTGATGGTGGGCGTGATCGCGATCGCCCTGCAGGGCAAAGCCAGCTGGCCCGAGGCTGCAAGCCTTGCGCTGAGCACCCCTGTGCTGCAACAGCCTGAATGGTCCTGGCCGGTGCTCCTCGAACTGGTCGTGCCGCTGGCGATCACGGTGCTGGTGGTCCAGAACGGTCAGGGGCATGCGGTGCTCCAGGCCGCCGGGCATCAGCCTCCCGTCAATACCGTGACGCTGGCCTGCGGCCTCACCTCGATCCTGACAGCCTGGGTCGGATCGGTCAGCACCTGCCTGACCGGCCCGACCAATGCCATTGTCTGCTCGGGTGGGCCGCGCGAGCGTCATTACAGCGGAGCCGTACTGGTTGGTCTGCTCGCGCTGATCTTTGGCGCCGCTTCAAGTGCCGCAACCGTTCTGCTGCTGGCCGCGCCTGCGGCATTCGTGGCGGTGCTCGCGGGCCTGGCCATGATCCGTGTACTGGGCGGCGCCTTCGGTACGGCCTTCGGCGGTGGTCACAGCATGGGTGCCCTCACCGCCTTTGTGATCACCGTAGCCAATCTGCCCTGGCTCAATATCGGGGCGCCCTTCTGGGGCCTGGTTGCCGGCCTGGGCGTGTCCTGGCTGCTCGACCGCAAGGCCTGACCTCAACTCAATGATGCGCATGCAACCGCCCCGCAACCCCGACCTCATCCGGCCCCTACTCGCTGTTCTCGCCCTGCTCGGGTTGATCGGTGTCAGCCTGTGGGTGCTCGCGCCCTTCATCGGACCCATGATCTGGGCGGTCACCATCGTGATTGCCACCTGGCCCCTGATGCGCCGGGTGCAGCGACTGCTCTGGGGCAGCCGAGTCGCCGCAAGTACGGTCATGACTCTGGCCCTGCTCGCGGTGTTCTTCGTCCCTCTGGGGCTGGCCATCAACACCGTGCTCGACAATGCCGATACGGTCGTCGGCTGGATCCGCAAGGCCGCCACCACGCTGCCCGGCAGCGAACCACCCGCCTGGGTGGCCAGTCTTCCCCTGATCGGGTCACGGGCTGCCGATTTCTGGCGCGAGGTCACGACTCAGAACCTGGGGCCCCTGCTGTCTCGCATCACCCCTCATGTCGGCACGCTGGCGAGCCAGGCCCTCAAACAAGCCGGCGTGGTGGGTGCGATTGCGATCGAGTTCCTGCTCACCGTCTGCCTGTGTGCCGTGCTGTATGCCTGGGGGGAACAGGCCGCGCGCAAGGTGAGGGCTTTCGCCCGTACGCTGGCGGGCGAGCGTGGTGTGCGCACGGCTGCACTGGCTGGCGCTTCGATTCGCGGTGTGGCGCTCGGTGTTGTGGTGACCGCTCTGCTGCAGGCGGTGCTGGCCGGGATTGGACTGGCCGTCACGGGCATTCCCGGGGCAGCTTTGCTGACCGCTCTGATGCTGCTGCTCTCGATTGCGCAACTCGGCACACTGCCGGTACTGATCCCTGCCACGATCTGGGTCTTCTTTACCGGTGAAACCGGCTGGGGAATTGCGCTGGCCGTGTGGTCGGTTTTTGTGGCCACGATGGACAATTTCTTGCGGCCCTGGCTGATCCGCCAGGGTGCCGATCTGCCCCTGTTGCTCATCTTCGCCGGCGTGATCGGGGGTCTGGTGGCCTTCGGCCTGGTGGGTCTGTTCATCGGCCCGGTGGTACTGGCTGTGACCTACACCCTGCTTGAAGCCTGGATCCGTGACAACGAAGGATCCGACGATCCGGGCTCGGGCAGCAGCACCGATCACGGCATCAGCGATCACCCGGATCGCGCTTGAGCGGGCAGGTCTGGCGGGATCGCTGATGAGTCCAAAGGCGGCGCTCAGGGCTGAGACCGCTGCATGGCCCCGCCGATCACCTGCGCGGCCGCAGGTGCAGCCACAAGCACCAGCTTGATCGTGGCTCGCGTAGCCCCCACGAAGAGTTTGCGCAAGGCCATCGCATCGAGCGCACGAAAATCGATTTCGGTCAGCACGACCGCCGGAGCGGCCTGGCCCTTGAACCGATAGACCGACTCGAAGAGCAACCCGCCTTCGGTATAGACCGGTTGATCGAGCAGATCGTGCCGACCCGTGAAGCGACGCACCGCATGGGTACCCAGGCTGTCGAGTGAAAGCAGCGCGGATTGAGCGCGTCCATGAAAACTGATCACCGCAATATCCTGGCGTCGAAACCCGGCGGCAAGGCAGCGGCGTACGGCTTCGCGGGTTGCGACCTGGACCGTCTCGAACGCATCCGTGGCCCCACCTGGGCCTCGGTCGCCATACGCGATCAACTCAAGTCCGCCCGAGGCCAGCGGACTGGCTGATTCGATCCGCTGGTCCTCGGGTAGCAACATGCGCAACCACTCCACAATCTCCCGCGGGCTGCGGTGATTGGTCTGGGCGCGCAGCACTGGCCAACCCTGCAACGCTGCCGGGGCTCTTGGATAGAGCGCCTGCATCGGATCATCGAGCCACAGCACGCGGGCCTTGGGATGCGCCAGGCACATGAGCAGATCGCACCAGGGTTGACTGAAGTCCTGGCCTTCGTCCACCACCAGCGTGTCGTAGCGCGGCTTGAGCACCGGCATGAGCGCAAGCGCCTGCGCCTCCAGGGCCTCGAACCGACCCGGTCCGGGCGCAGGCAGGGGCAGACCTGCCTCGCGCAACAGCTGCTGGCACAGACCATGGAAGGTCATGACCTCACCGCCCGGGGGCGCAATGCGTGCGAAATGATCAGCCAGCGGTCGGTTGAAACACACATGCAGTACCCGTTCGCCGCGGGCAATCGCATCGACATGCTCAGCCAGCGCAAGCTGGGTCTTGCCGGATCCGGCCGTGGCCTGGACCCGCAGGCGATGAGGGTTGAGCTCGAGTTGTCGGGCCCAGTGAGCCAGGCCACCAGACACTCTCGTGATGAGCGCTTGCGCCTGACCCACCAGCGCGCTCACGTCAGGCTGCAGTTCGATCACATCGCGCAAGAACCGCTCGACGGCGGTCCGCTGCAGGCTGTTGTTGCCAACCTCGGGTGCTTCCGGTTCAACCATTGGGCGGGTGCCCGCCTGCACGACGGGTTTTTCGCGGGCCGGCGGCAAGGCCCGCATCACCTCGCGCACCAGGTGGTCGCGCCGCGCCGCATCGACCAGCCGATCGGCTGAAAGCCCGGCTGACTCGGGGTGACGCACGGTGTAGTCGGGGCAATGCAGGAGATAGTCGATGCGAACGGATTCGCAGCCCGGCCGCCGGGCCAGCTTGCTCTGCAAGGTGTCAACCGTCTGGATGATCTGCAGCCGAAGATCGACCATGCGCCCGCGCTCACGCTTGAGCAGGGCCTGGCCCGACTCATCAAGCAATCCCGTCTTGTGCATCAGCAGCAGCAGATCACCGTCCCGGTTGACGATGACGAAGTCGATCTCGCCGTACACCGAGAAGCCCTGATCAACGGCGGTCCAGTGCACACCGTGATAGACCGAGTAAGCCTCGGGCAAGGCGGCCGCGAGCAACTCCAGCAGGTCATGCTGACGACGGGCGGACAGCGTGTCCGCTGCCGGGGACGACCCTGCGGCGAGGGTTGCCCGCGACCACTCGCGCCAGCCATCCGGAACGATACGTGCCATGGGGTCAAGTGTAGCGACGACCTGGCTGCAGGCCTATGATGCCGGCCACATCAACCCTCAACACAAACCTCAATCGCGATGGAGACCCCCATGACCCAAGCTCCGCTTCAGACGCGCCGCCGATCGCTGGGCGCCCTCGCTGCCCTCACCACACTGGGCGCCGCTGGCGCCCTGCCCCACCGTGCCCAGGCGCAGGCCTTTCCGGCGCGCTCCATCAAGCTGGTGGTTCCGCATGCCCCGGGCGGCAACTCCGACTCCTTCGGGCGTGTGCTCGCCCAGGCTCTGACCGATCGCATCGGACAGTCCGTGGTCGTTGAAAACCGCACCGGCGCCGGCGGCACCATTGCCTGCAGCACCGTGGCTCGATCGCCTGCAGACGGCTACACCCTGGTGGTTTCAGATACCGGTACGCACTCGATTGCGCCGCAGCTCTACGGACCACGCCTGCAGTACGACGTGTTCAAGGATTTCACCCCGATCACCCTGGCAGCGACATTTGCCACGGTCATCCTGGTGCATCCCTCGGTCGCGGCCAGGAATGCCCAGGAATTTATTGCGCTGGCCAAGGCCCAGCCCGGCAAGATCACCTATTCCTCGGCCGGCACGGGTAACGGTTCGCACCTGGCCCTTGACACCTTTCGCCACGAAGCCGGTCGGCTTGACATGATCCATGTGCCCTACAAGGGCGGCGCGCCTGCCATCCAGGCGCTGATCGCAGGCGAGGTTCAGATGACTGCCGTGAGCGTCAATACCTCATTGCCCCACATTCGCTCGGGCAAGGCGCGCGCCCTGGCCCTGGCCAGCAGCAAGCGTTCCCCGGCCTTGCCGGATCTGGCCACGCTCAATGAGCAGGGCGTACCCAATGCCGAAGCCGATAACTGGCTCGGCATTCATGGCCCTGCGGGCATGCCACCCGAGGTCGTGGCCTGGCTCAACCGGGAGATCGCTGCGGCCTTGCAGCAACCCGCCATCCGGGAACGCCTGGCCGGCCAGGGTCTGGAGGTGGTGGCCTCGAGCCCCGATGCATTTGTGGAGGTCCTGCGCAAGGATCTGGCCCGCTGGACTGAGGCGGTCAAGCGCAGTGGCGCCACTGCGGGATGATGTTTGTCCTGGACGTTTCGATAAAAAAATCATCCACTTGGCGTCTTTGTCCAACCTGTTCAGAGGCCTCTGTCGCGCTGCAATAAACTGCCTAAAAAACGATCAACCCTTCAACCATGCGGGTTTCCGGAGGACGGTTTCGGGATTTGTCGCAAACGAAACACCTTGTCACACAAATTCTTGTTGCAATGCATCAGATTCGTGTGTAGTATTGCAACTGTCTCCTCCACCTCCTCAATGGTGGTTTCAGCCCGCACCAACTGGTGCGGGCTTTTTCTTTGTGGCTCCAGAAAGCAAACGGGTCGCTTTCGCGACCCGGGTCCAAAGACAAGTCCAAGCAGCCCGCCAGACATTCGCCCGGCGGCTCGTGCTGCAACGCCTGGAGTGCAGTGTCAGCGCACGTTCAGTGCCGCGCCCAGCCTGCGACGCCAGTGCGACACGATCTGGGGCTGAGAGGCCGCCAGATCGAACACCTCCACCATGCGACGCCGGCCGATGTCTTCCTGAAAGGCACGATCGCGCTGCACGATCTCGACAAGCTGCTCCAGGGCCGGCTCCCAGTCCTTGAATCCGATGTAGTACTCGGCAAGCTCCAGGCGGGCAGCCAGATCCTGCGGCGCTTCGACCACCCGGGTGAGCAACTGTGTGGGCGTGGGCGGCTTCGACGCCTCGACCGCCTGTGCCGCCTGCGCCATGAGATCGGCCACCTGCGGATCCGCCTTGGCTTGCGCCGAGAGCGCCTCGAACTGGGCCTGCGCAGCAGCAGGGTCCTGCTCGGCCATCAACAACTGGCCATACAGCAGACGCGCTGAGTCGTTGGCCGGATCGAGCGCCAACGCCTTGCGGGCATGGTCCATGGCCGCCGCGGTATCCCCGCGATCGAGTGCAGCACCCGCCTGGTCGAGTTCGATGTCGGAGGGATTGGGCATCAGCCGATCGATGAACTCGCGCAACTTGCCCTCCGGCAAGGCCCCCTGAAACTGATCGACCGGCTGGCCATTGACGAAGGCAAAGACCGTCGGGATCGAGCGGATCTGAAAATGCTGAGCCAGTTGCTGCTCCGCATCGGTATCGACCTTGACCAGCTTGAAGCGCCCACCATAGGCCTGCTCGAGCTTTTCAAGCAGCGGGCCCAGTGTCTTGCAGGGGCCACACCAGGGAGCCCAGAAATCCACCAGCACGGGCTGCTGCATGGAGGCGTCGATGACATCGGCCTTGAAGGTCTGGATGGTGGAGTCGGTGCTCATGGGTCGGGCGTCAATGGAGGTTGATCAGGGGCAGGCTGCACGAGTCGGCCTGAGAGCTCAGGGCCCGATCGTGGCAGGGTCGTCAGACAGGCTGCGATTGTTGCATGCCATCATGTGAGTGATCCTGTTCACCAGGGTCGTCTGCTTCCTTTCATCCAGTGAGCGGCCGAGCCGTGTGTGCAACCGCCCCTTCACTCCACCTCGCCTGCGGGCGCGACACTCGCCATGACTCTCCTGCTTTGCGGACTTGTCCTCTTCCTGGGCACTCATTCCATCCGTGTCTTTGCCGATGGCTGGAGAACGGCTCAGGTGGCCCGACTCGGCCCGCAAGCCTGGAAAGGGCTCTATGCGGTGCTATCGGTGGCCGGTTTCGTGATGCTGGTCTGGGGGTATGGTCAGGCACGCACCGAGCCGGTCGTGCTCTGGAATCCGCCCGCGGGCCTGCGGCATCTGGCCTCACTGCTGACCCTGATTGCCTTTGTGCTGCTGGCAGCCGCTTATGTGCCAGGCACCCGGATCAAGCGCGCGGTTGGCCATCCCATGGTCGCGGGCACCAAAGCCTGGGCTCTGGCGCACCTGCTCGCCAATGGCGCCCTGGCTGATGTGCTGCTCTTTGGCGGCTTTCTGGTCTGGTCGGTGTTGCTGTTCATCGCCTCACGCCGACGCGATCGCAGGGCCGGCACCGTGTACGCGGTGGGCCCGGTCGCGCGCGATGTGCTGGCCGTGGTTGTTGGTCTTGCGGGCTGGGCGGTGTTTGCTTTCTGGGCCCATGCCTGGCTGATCGGCGTGCGGCCCTTTGGCTGAACGGATCAGCCTGCGCTGATGCTGATCACGATCTTTCCGGGCGCCTCGCGGGCCTCCAGAGCGCGCAAGGCATCCATTGCCTGATCAAAGTCGTAGCGCGCCCCGATCAGGGGCTTGAAGACGCCCTGGGCGGCCAGCGCATTGATCTCGGCGCGGATTGCGGGCGCTTCGTGTGGGCGCTTGCGCATCCACTCGCCCGCACGCACGCCCACCACCGAGTAGGTCTTGATCAGCACATGGTTGGCGGCCAGCGTGGGAATGCGGCCCGCCGCAAATCCGACCACCATCAGGCGACCACCAAAGGCGATGCACTTGGTGGATTTGTCAAAGATGTCGCCACCCACCGGGTCATAGATCACATCGGCACCCGCCCCGCCGGTGATTGCCTTGACCTCATCCTGGAATGTTCCTCGCGAGGAGAGCAGGTGGTTCGCGCCCATGGGCTTGAGCAGTTCCATCCAGTCGGGTCGGGTTCCCGTGGCAATCACCCGAGCGCCCAGATGCGCGCCCAGCTGCACGGCAGCCTCGCCCATGCCCCCGGTCGCGCCATGCACGAGCACGGTTTCGCCCGCCTTGAGCTGCCCGCGCACCACGAGCGCGGCATGGGCCGTGACCGCCCCCACCCGCCAGCCGGCCGCACTGGCCCAGTCCCAGCCCGCAGGCACCGGCTCCAGTGCTGACGCCGGCACGATGTTGCGCTCGGCAATCGCGCCTACCAGGTTGGAAAAACACACCGCATCGCCGGCTTTCCATGCAGTGACACCCTCACCCACCTCGCTGATGACGCCTGCGCCCTCCATGCCCACCACATAGGGCACTTCGGGCTTGTGCTGATAACCGCCCCGCGTCATGAGGAGGTCAGGAAAATTGAGCGCCATGGCGCGCATCTGCACCGCCACCTGGCCGGGCCCGGGTGGCGTGGCTGCGCGCTCCACGAAGTGCAGACCGGACAGATCATTGGACAGTGCATCGCACTGCAGGGCACGGTAGGTCGTCATGGCAGCCTCAAAAAATCATCCGAAAATCGCAGTGGTCTGATGGCTCACGCCAATGGCCTGCCCATCGGCGGTCCAGAGCCGTGCGGTCTGGCTGTTATAGCCATCCCCCGCATAGCGGCTGTCGGTCTGGATCATCACCCATTGCGCAGGATCGAACTGCATCGGGTCGAGCGGAAATTCAAGCAGCCAGGTGAGCGACGCGCCCGGGGCAGCCCGATCGAGCATGGAGAGCACGGGAGAAGGCGGCAGATCGGCCAGGGCCACCAGACTGGCCTCGCGCAGCTCGGGGCTGAGCCAGGCCTGAGGATCGATGGCGGTGAGGCCCGGCACCGCCTCACGCAGCCGAGCCCACATGCGGGTCGGCCGGGGCGGGCTGGCACTGAACATGCGTGCACCACCGGCCCAGCGCTGCTGATAATGCTGCAGAAATTCCGGAATCCGGCCCGAGCTGAAAGGCACTTCCTTGAGCGAATCAACAGGTCGCAGATCGTCGGGCATGGGCATGGGCAGCGCGGCCACCGATGGGCGCGAAGCCCCATACACCCCGACCAGCACGCCGGCCACCTCATCGCCCGCATGCAGATGACATTGCACGTGGGTGATGTTGCGACCCTGCCGGATGACCCAGGCCTCGGCCCGGGTGGGCCCGGCGGGAATGGCGGCCACAAAGGTCATCTGAAGCGCACGCAGCGGCAGCTGCGGGCCCACGGCGGCGCGCATGGCCCGCGCCGCGATGGCGCCCTGGATGCCACCAAAAGCACCCCGACCCTGGGTCCAGTCGTGGGTCATGGCGGGTTCGTAACTACAGCCCTGCAGGCCGAGTTCAGGGGCTGGGCGAATGGGGCTGGAGAGCAGTTCGGAAAAGGCAGGCATGGTTGGATTATGATGGCTGAATGAATCGGGGCCTCATGACACCCGATCCCGGCCTCCAGGGGGGGGTCCGGATCACCGGAGACACCACGCACGCCTGCGGCCAAGCCGCGTCCAGCGTGCGTGAGTGGCTGAACGCGCGCGCGCTTTCGGCACAGTCCAGGGGCTGCGTTCGCCACGACCGCTATGCCGAAGGCCATCACTTCACCCTGCAGCCCAAGCCGGCGGCAGCCTGGGTACCCCAGTGCGACACCCTGGCCCTGCCCCAGCGTCTGCGCATTGATCCACTGCACAGCGATACCGATCTCGAGATCGAGATCATGGTGGCCATGCTGATGGCGCCCGATGCGCTGGTCTTTCCAAGCTTCGAAGAATTCGAATCGGCCGTGCGCGTGCGCTGCAATACCGTCAAGGCCGCTCGCAAGGCGGCATTGGCCTTTGACACCGAAGCCATCGAGCGACCTGCAGACTTCTGGACCTATTCCGAGGCCAGCGGCTTTACGCTGCGCCCGGGCGTCAATCTGGTCGAGGCCTTGCGCAAGGCGACCCAGCCCGACGATCCCCAGCAGGCCTATGCCTTCTCATGCTACCGGGCTACCGAGTATGTTCTGCTGCTCGCGATTGCCGAGGAGGCCGAGCGCGCGCATCCCCAACTGAGCGCGGCTCTGCATCGCCAATGGGAACGCCGTGCGATCCAGTCAGGCGAGTTTCATGATGTCTTTCTGAGGGAATACGGCAGCATGGACCGGCCGGTTCCCTCGCGCTACTACGTGCCAGGCGATCGGGTGTGGTTTCGCAACCCGGATCCGCACTCGGCCGATGCGCCTGGCTACGAGGGCTCGTGGGTGATCTATCTGGGCTCAGGCCAGTTCAACAACTTCTGGAAGACCAACTCGCACTTCAGCTTCGACAGCAAGTGCGTGGAGGTCTATCACTGGCGCCACGGCGCCCGGAAAGACGCCGAAGGGCACGTGCGCATCGATGAAGACGAGGTCGAGCGGCGCGTACGGGCCACCCTCACCGATCCGGCCGAACTCGCCCGGGTGCTGGGGCTCATGCAGCAGCCCCGTGACCCGCGTGGGGTGTATGCAGCGGGCGGGTGCATCGACCGCACCCGTGAGTTCGTACTGCACCTGCGCGAGGGCAGCAATCAGATTCGACTGCCCGAGCACTGATGGCAGCAGCGGCGCAGGGCGTTCACTTCGCTCAGGCCCGCGCAGGCCGTGCGGCCCAGATCTTGCCGTGACTGATCAGAGCTTGTTGTGACTGCCGTCGCACAGAACCGGCTTGGCGGTGTGCTTGCAGCCGCAGAAATACGCTGTTTTGGTTTCGGTCGCCGTGAACTTCACGGGCGAGAAGTCGGTGCCCTTGTGGCTGCCGTCACAGAAGGGCTGGCGCTTGCTCTGGCCGCAGGAGCACCACCAGTAGTCCTTGCCAGCCTCGACCTGAACCGGGAAGGGAGATTTTGCAGCGATATGAGGTGTGGACATGGCAGGGCTCCTGACAGAATGACCCCGATGGTATCGCCTTGCTTCGCGGGATCCGCAAAAGTCCTGTGCGACACTTGGGCTCAACGCAGCCCACGCAGGCCGTGCCGGAGACCCTGATGCTGAAGTTCTATTACAACCTCGCACCCAACCCCATGAAAGTCGCCCTGCTCCTCGAGGAGCTCGGCATGGACTACGACGCGATTCCGGTCGATACCCGCAAGGGCGAGCAGCACGGCGAGGCTTTCCGGCGCATCAATCCCAATGCCAAGGTTCCCGCCATTGATGACGAGGGCAACATCGTCTTCGACAGCAACGCCATCCTGCTCTATCTGGGCGACAAGACCGGGCGCTTCGTGCCGCTCGATCTCTCGGGCGCCGAGCGGGGCCAGATGCTGCAGTGGCTGATGTTCGTGGCCAGCGGCATCGGTCCCTATTGCGGTCAGGCGGTGCACTTTCGCATCGCCGCCCCCGAGCCCAGGGAATACGCGCTCAACCGCTACGACTTCGAAGCCCATCGACACTGGAAGATCGTTGATGATCATCTCGCCCAGCATCGCTACATGGTGGGCGAGCGCTATGGCATCGTCGACATGGCGCTCTGGGGCTGGATCCGACTGCTGCCTTATGTGCTCGGCATCGACAACCCGTGGGATCAGTATCCCCACGTCAAGCGTCTGCTCGATGAAATCAACGCCAGGCCTGCGGCCCAGGCCGTGGAGGCACTGCGCCAGCGCCACGCGTTCAAGGCCGAAATGGATGACGAAGCCAGGCGCGCCATGTTTCCGCAAAACGAACGTCTGCAGAGGACCTGAACATGATCCCCGTTTCCGTTCTTGACCTGGTTCCGGTTCGCCAGGGCGAAACCCCCGTTCAGGCCCTGCCTCGAGCGCTCGATCTTTGCCAGCATGTGGAGCGCTGGGGCTATCGGCGCTACTGGGTGGCCGAGCATCACAACATGGTCGGCATTGCCAGTTCGGCCACCTCGGTGGTCATCGGCTATCTGGCCGGTGGCACCCAAAGCATTCGGATCGGCTCGGGCGGCATCATGCTGCCCAACCATGCGCCGCTGGTGGTGGCCGAACAATTCGGCACCCTGGCCTCGCTCTATCCGGGTCGCATCGATCTGGGCCTGGGCCGTGCGCCGGGTACCGATCAGCTCACCATGCGCGCGCTGCGCGTGCATCCGGGTGCGGCCGAGCATTTCACCGACGACATTCAGACGCTGCAGTATCTCTTTGCCGATCCTGAGCCCGATCAGGCCATTCGCGCCGTACCGGGTGCCAGCACCCATGTGCCGATCTGGATTCTGGGCTCCTCCACCTATGGCGCCCAGGTGGCGGGTCACTTCGGTCTGCCCTATGGCTTTGCCTCGCACTTTGCGCCGGCCGAACTCGATGCAGCGCTGCGCATCTACCGCGCGCGCTTCAAGCCTTCGGAGCAGCTCGAGCGCTCCTGGGCGATGCCCTGCGTGAGCGTGCTGGTGGCCGATACCGACCGCGAGGCGCAGCATCTGTTCACGAGCCATCAGCAGCGGGTGACCGACATGGTGCGCAACAGCCGTGGCCTGCTTGCGACCCCCATCCATGACATCGAGGCATACTGGACGCCCGCCGAAAAAGTGGCGGCCCGTCGCATGCTCGAGTGCGCCTTCGTGGGTTCGCCCGAGACCGTGCGCGGCTTGCTGCAGAACTTCTTGCAGCGCACCGGCGCCGATGAACTCATGGTGAGCTGCACGGTGTTCGAACATGCGGCGCGGCTGCGCTCGTATGAGCTGCTCGCAGGCATTGCCGAAGAGCTGGAGTCGACGCGCAGTCCAGCGATGGCGATGGCCTGATCCTTGCGACCGATCCCGTTGATCCGATCGCGGCGGCTTTCTGATGCCACCGGCCTTTGGCAATAGGCGGTTATCTCAGGCGGTTATCTCAGGCGGTTGCTCGAGCCGCCCGCTTTTCGGCCTGCCCGGCCACCAGCCTCACCTTGCGGGGCGCAGCCACCCAGATGCAGACTATGGCCAGCAGCCCTGAGCCGATGCCCATCCACCAGGCCAGGGTGTAGGTGCCGGTCAGGTCGTGCACGAGGCCTGCCACGAGCGGGCCCACCGCGCCGCCACTGATGGCAGCAAACATCAGCGTGCCAAAGATGCTGCCGTAATGGGGCCCTTCGAAAATCTCCAGAGGAATGGCGCCAAACACCGAGGTGAGGCTGTAGCCCAGCGCGCCCTGCACGATCACCATGAACCACATGATGGCCAGGCTCGGCTGCTGCTGCAGCGCGATCAGGGCGGCATAGGTGAGCACAAAGCCCAGTGACCCGATGGACCAGACGATTTCGCGCCCCAGCCGATCGGAGAGCTGACCCAGCGCGATCTGGCCCGGGATGCCCACCAGCGCCACAAAGCCGAGCGCAAATGCCGCCTCGGTCGCATCGAATCCGATCTCGACCAGATACTTGGTCTGATGCACCTGCACCATGTACCAGGCAAAGAGGCCACTGAAGTAACCGAGGGCCAGCCACCAGAAGCGCGAGGTGCGCAGGGCCCGCGCAAGGGTCCATTCAATCGCCGTCCAATCGCGATCGACCACGGTATCGGGGCGGGTCGGGGCCGCAGCCTCAGAGGCACGAGCCGCGGCAACCGCCGGCGGCGCACTCGCCCCGTCGGGCAGCAAGCCCAGGTTCTGCGGGCGCCGCTCAAGCAGCAGGGCAAGCGGACCGAGCGCAATCAGGGCAAAGCTGCCCAAGGCAATGCAGGCGCTGCGCCAGCCGGTGGTCTCGATCAGTTGCTGCAGCAGGGGCAACAGAAAGATCGACCCCAGGCCCACGCCCGAGAAGGCAATGCTGGAGGCCAGCCCCCTGCGCCGCTCAAACCAGGCCGGCAAGAAGAGCGCCTGGCAGGAGTAGCCCAGGCAGACACTGCCCGCGCCCACCAGCACGCCCAGGGTGAGGTAAAAGTGCCAGGGCTGGGTGGCCAGAGTGGCAAGCAACAGACCCCCGCCGGTGATCACGATACCGATGAGGGACACCCAGCGCGGGCCGCGCGCATCCATGAGTCGGCCGAGCGGCGGGCTCAGAAAGGCCGAGATCAGAAAGCCAAACGAAAACGCGCCTGCAGTCACGCCCCGATCCCAGCCGAACTCCTCCAGGATGGGCGGAAAGAACAGCGAAAACGCCGTGCGCGCATTGACCCCGACCGCCATGGTGATGAACACCACCGCCACCACGATCCATCCGTAATAAAAGGGCAGTCGGGCAGCGAAGCGGGAGAGCATGTCAGCGCCTGGGGTCGAGGGCGTCGCGCAGGGCGTCGCCAAACAGGTTGAAGGCGAGCACCGTAAGGAAGATGGCCAGGCCCGGAAAGAGGGCCATCCAGGGCGCCTGGGTCAGAAAGCGCTGGGCCACATTGAGCATGGAGCCCCAGCTCGGCGAAGGCGGCTGCTGGCCTAGCCCCAGAAACGACAGGCTGGCCTCGGCAATGATGGCCGCAGCAATGGCGAGCGTGCCCTGCACCAGCACGGGCGGGGCGATGTTGGGCAGGATGTGGCGCACCAGGATGCGAAGGGGCGGGTTGCCCACCGCGCGTGCCGCCTCGACATAATCTTCGGCCCGGGCCGAGAGCACCTGTCCGCGCGCCAGCCGCACAAAGATGGGGGTGGCCGTGATGCCGATGGCGATCATGGCGTTGCCCAGGCTCGGGCCCAGGAAGGCCGCCAGCGCAATGGCCAGAATGAGAAAGGGAATGGCAAGCATGGCATCGGTCAGTCGACTGATGATCGCATCGACCCAGCCGCCAAGGTAGCCCGCCAGCATGCCGATTGGAACGCCCGCTCCGACCGCGATCGCCACCGCAATCACCCCGGCCGAGAGCGACGCGCGCCCACCCCAGATGACCCGCGACAACAGGTCGCGCCCAACCTCGTCGGTGCCGAACCAGTGGGCCGCGCTGGGCGCCTTGCGCACCAGCGACCAGCTGGTGGCCAGCGGATCGTAGGGCGCGACCCAGGGTGCGAAGACCGCCAGCAGTGCGACCAGTGCCAGCACCGTGAATCCGAAGATCGCAGCTGGCCGGCGTACCAGGCTGCGCAGCGCCAGGCGGGCCGGTGAGTTACGGTCACTCATCTCAGGACCTCAGCCTCGGGTTCACCAGCACATACAGCACATCGGCCAGCAGATTGAGCAGCACATACACCGAGGCGGTCACCAGCACCACACCCTGCACCACCGCATAGTCGCGATTGAAGACCGCATCGACGATCAGCTTGCCAAAGCCCGGAATGGAGAAGACCTGCTCGGTGAGCACCGCCCCTGACAACAGGGTCCCGAACTCGAGCGCGCCCAGGGTGATCACGGGTGTGAGTGCATTGCGCAGGGCATGGCGCAGCACCACAGAGCGCTCGTACAAGCCCTTGGCCCGCGCCGTGCGAACGTAATCGGCACTCATGGCCTGCAGCATGGCCGAGCGCATATGTCGCATCAGCACTGCTGCAATCGCATTGCCGAGCACGAAGGCTGGCAACACCGTGGTGGCGAGCGACTGACGCAGATCCTCAAACGGACTCACGAAACCCGAGGCCGGCAGCCAGCCGAGCTTCACCGAGAACAGAAAGATCAGCATGATGCCCAGCCAGAAGTTGGGCGTGGACAGCCCCCACAATGCAAAGATGTTCGCACCGATGTCCCAGCCACTGCCCTTCTTGACGGCCGACAGAATGCCCGCCGGAATTCCAATCAGCAGGGCAAAGAGCATGGCCATGGTGGCCAGCTGCAGCGTGACCGGCAGCTTTTCGGCCACCAGTTCGCTCACCGGTTTCTTGATGCGCATCGATTCGCCCAGATCGCCCTGCAGCACCCCGGCCAGCCAGTAGCCGTACTGAACCGGAAGTGGCTTGTCGAGGTGGTATTGCTCGCGAATCTGGGCGATGACCTCGGGATCCTTTTCTTCGCCGGCCATCACCAGCGCCGGATCGCCCGGCAGCAGCTGCTGCAACGAAAAGATGATCACCGACACCAGAAACAGGGTCGGGATCAGTTGCAGCAATCGACGGGGAAGAAAGTGCAGCATTCAGGCTAGGCTCCAGCAGGGCGCCGCGGCGCCCTGCCCTGCGGATGCGGTCGGTTCGTCAGTGAGGGGCGTGGATGGTCAAGCTCACTTCAACCGCAAATCGGTCACGCGGATCAGGCCATCGGGCATGACCTTGTAGCCTTCCAGACGCGTGCTGTGAGCAAACAGCAAGGCACGGTGGTACAGATAGATGACCGAACCCTCGTTGAGCCACTTGGCCGCGAACTGCTCGTAAAGCGCCTTGCGCTCATTGAGGGCGCTGGTGGTGCGGGCCTTGTCGAGCAGGGCATCGGCTGCCGGATCGCACCAGCGGCCATAGTTCTGCGGACCCTTGCAGGAGGCAAACACATAGATGTTGCCATCCGGATCGGTGCGTCCGCTCCAGGCGAGGAAGTACAGGTTGAAGTTGCCCTTCTCCGCCTCATTGAGCGAGGTGGCGAACTCGGTCACCCGGATCTTGAGCTCAAAGCCAGCCTCGGCAGCCATGCTCTGCATCACCTCGGCCACGGCACGGCTCTCGGGATTGTTGGGCACCATGAAGTCAACGGCAATCGGGCCGGTCACGCCAGCTTCCTTGAGCAGGGCGCGGGCCTTGGCCACATCGCGCTTGGGCACCGGAAACTTGGCCAGGTGATACGGATTCTGGGGATTGACCCACTGGTTGCCCGGACTCTGCAGGCCATTGAAGACCACCTGATCAATGGCCTCGCGATCGAGCGAGAGTTCGAGCGCGCGACGCACGCGGGCATCCTTGCCCAGCGGCGTGTTGGCCTTCTCGCCATTGCCCACGTTGATGGTCACGCCCTGGTAGCCCAGCTCAAAGCCATTGGCCAGCTTGAGCCGGTTGTCCTTGCGCACTTCAGCCACATCGGTGGCAAGCAGGCGCTCAAGCAGATCGAGCTGACCGGACTTGAGGTTGGCCAGCCGCACGGTGGAGTCCTGGATGGGGCGATAGATGATGCGGTCGATGTGCACCCGGCCCTTGTCCCAGTAGTCGGCAAACTTCTCCACCACGATGCGGTCCTGGGCCACCCGCTCCACAAAGCGATAAGGGCCCGCACACACCGGTGCATTGCCGAACTTGTCGCCCGCTGCACGTGCGGCCTTGGGCGAGACCATCATGCCGGCACGGTCGGTGAGCTGCGCCATCAGGGGCGCAAACGGTGCCTTCAGCAGCAGTCGAACCGTCAGCGGGTCGACCACCTCCACCTTGTCGATGGCCGAGATTTCGGCTCGGCGAAACGAACCCTTTTCGGTCAGATGCCGCTCGAGGCTGAACTTGGCCGCTTCGGCGTTGAAAGGCTCGCCATCATGGAACTTGACGTTCGGGCGCAGCTTGATGGTCACCGTCTTGCCGTCGGCACTGGTCTGATGCGACAGCGCCAGCTGGCCAACGATGTTGAGTTTTTCGTCGATGTCGAAGAGCTTGTCGCAGATCGATGCAAACACGATGCGCCCGACATAGGTGCGAGCCATCGTGGGATCGAGCACATCGGGATCTTCAGCCAGGCCGATCCGCAATGTGGTCTGGGCGAGAGCGCCGGTGCTGGCCCCCAGGGCGGCCGCCAGGGCAAGGCCGCGCAGGGCGAGAGTGAAAGACGTGCTCAGGGACATGAAGGTTCTCCAAAAAACCGGTATTGAGGACAGGCCTCAGGAAAGGTTGAGCGGTGTTGCCGTCGATGGTGGGGCCGCTGTTGTGACCGTTGCTGGGCCCGCTGTTGTGACCGTTGCTGGGCCCGATGCAGGTACCGAAGCGCTGGGCCGGAAGGCGCGCTGCAGTCGGGCGAGTGCCGGATGAACCGTGATGATCGATTCGGCGGACTCCTGGCGCTCGAGCCGGGCCCAATGCCAGCAGGCCACGCGAACGCCGTCGCCCGCATCCTGCAATTGCGGCACCTGGGTGCGGCACTGTGCATCGGCATGGGGGCAGCGGGTATGCACGGTACAGCCCGGCGGTGGCGCCAGCGGGCTCGGCACATCACCCCCGAGCTGCCTTTGTTCGCGATCCTTGAGATCGAGCCCCGGCACAGGCTGCGGCACGGCAGCAAGCAGCGCTCGGCTGTAGGGATGGCGGGGGGCACCCAACACCTGGCGCGCCGGGCCGACCTCGACCATGCGCCCCAGATACATCACGCCCACCTCGGTGGCGATATGCCGCACCACCGCCAGATCGTGGGAAATGAAGACATAGCCCAAGCCGAGGCGTTTTTGCAGGTCGGCCAGCAGGTTGAGGATCTGAGCCTGGATCGAGACATCCAGCGCAGAGACCGGCTCATCGAGCACGATGACCCTGGGCTGGGCCGCGAGCGCCCGCGCAATGGCCAGGCGC
>JBKCEY010000019.1:0-6901 GCA_046304115.1 Burkholderiales bacterium
AATGCGCCGGGGTCTCGTAGAATGATTCCAATCCCGCGCGTCGGGACAGCACTGCGCAGCCCAGCCGATCCTTCAAAACGCGAACGGTCTGGTCGGCAGGTCATCGGACCATCAGAAGGCGAGGGAGCCATCATGAGTGAACCACTGGAAGCGCAACGACTCGATGCCTTGCGCAAGGTCTGTCTGTTCGACTATTTGCTGCACATCGTGGGGCTGCTGCTGTCTGCAGGCATCCTGTCGGTCATCGCGCTGATCATCAATTACGTCAAGAAAGACGATGCGCGCGGCACGATCTATGAAAGCCACATGCGCTGGATGATCAGCACCTTCTGGTGGACGATCGCCTGGTTCGTGATCATTGCGATCCCTGCTGCCCTGCTCACCATGGTCACCTTCGGGCTGTTGGGCTTCCTGTTCGTGCTGCCTGCGGTCTGGTTCCTTTACCGGATGATCCGCGGCTTGCTGGCGCTGAACGACGGTCGGGCCATGCCCATGCCCTGACCAAGGGCCGTCTGAGCGATCGGCCCTAGCAGGAGCACTCGCGACGAAACACCCGGATTGCGGCCTGCTCCGACAGATGGAGCCGGCGTCATCGATGGGGCTGGCGTCATCGATGGGGCAGGCGTCATGACAGATGACGGGATGCAGACATCCTTTCATCGACCCACTCGATCCAGTGACGGACCGGTGTGGCCGTGCCGGACTGCAGATGCGCCAGGCAGCCGATGTTGGCCGACAGAATCACCTCGGGCCCACCGGCTTGAAGATGCCCGAGCTTGCGATCCCTCAACTGTCGGGACAGTTCGGGCTGCAGCACCGAGTACGTGCCGGCCGAACCGCAGCACAGGTGAGCCTCCTGGACAGGCACGAGCCGAGCCCCCAGGGCAACCAGCAAGGACTCGATCACACCCCGGATCTGCTGGGCATGCTGCAGGCTGCAGGGTGGATGGAAAGCGACGGCCACTTGGGCTTCCAGCGGTACGGCAGGGGCTGCGAGATGGGTCAAATCAGCAACGTCGGAGGATGCGCTCGGTGCGATGGCTACATCGGGCATCGACAGCGGGCCCTGGGCTGCAAGCCACTGCCCCAGGTCCAGGGTGTGCCCGGCCACGAATTGAGCCTTGTCGGCATACGCGGGATCGTCCTGCAACAGATGCCCGTACTCGCGGATCATGGCGCCGCATCCCGAAGCATTGATCACGATGGCCTCAGCCGGTGCCTCGCCGCCCTGCACGGGCTGCAGCCAGGGCCACCAGGCGTCGATGTTGCGTCGCGCATCGGCCTGCGCCCCATGACCATCGGCCAGGTGCTGCCGGATCGCCCCGCAGCAGCCCGAGCGAGGCGCCACCACCGCCTGCACGCCCAGGGCATCGAGTACCCGCATGGTAGCGGCATCAATCGACGGGGCCATGGCGGGCTGAACACACCCCGCCAGCATCAGCACCTTGCGTCGATGGTGACGCTCGGGCACACGGCCGGCCGGACGCGCCTCAGGCACCTTGGCTTTCAAGGATTCGGGCAGCAAGCCCCTCACCTTCTGACCGAGCCGTAGCGCAGGTGCAAACGCAGGCGAGGTCAGACCCTCGCGCAGGGCGGTGCGCAGCAGGGCCTCGGCCGTCGGCCGATTGACCCGCTCTTCGACGATTTCTCGACCGATATCCACCAGTTGCCCGTACTGGACGCCCGAAGGGCAGGTGGACTCGCAATTGCGGCAGGTCAGGCATCGATCCAGATGTTGCTGGGTCTCGCGCGTTGGCGCCGCGCCCTCCAGCACCTGCTTGATGAGGTAGATGCGTCCGCGCGGGCCGTCGAGCTCATCGCCCAGGAGCTGATAGGTGGGGCAGGTGGCATTGCAAAAGCCGCAATGCACGCAGCTGCGAAGGATGCGCTCGGCCCGCTGGCCGCGCGCGCTCGCTGCAAACTCGGGTGTCAGACGGGTTTCCATGGATTCAGAACTCCGCGTGCATTCGGCCGGGGTTGAAGATGCCCTTGGGATCGAAGGCCTGCTTGAGCCGGCGATGCAGGGCCAGAACGGCTGGGCTCAGGGGATGAAGCACCGGGGGTTGAAGCGCCGCGGGATGAAGCACCGAGGGTTGAAGCGCCGGTTCTGCCACCTGATCCAGAGACTGCGCTGCGGACTGTTCTGCGCCAGGCAATCCGGACGCTGCGACAGCCGAGCGATCAAAACGCGCAGCCGACCCTCCCGCTGCGGCCGCAATCGAACGAATCTCGGCAGGCGAGCGGGTACTGCGGATCCAGCGCAGGGCTCCACCCCATTCAATGACGGCCGGCTCCTCGCATGCGAGCATCGGGGCGACTGAAGGGACGGACACTCTCCAAAGGTCGGCACCTGCGGCCAGTGCGGGCAGTCGATGCTCACGCAGGTCTGCCCAGAAGCGGTCTGCCGCTGCGGGATCCTGTTCCTGCGCGCCGTGGCTGTCGGCCAGACGGGTCGCGGCGGCACGCACGGCAGCCACGGCACCTTGCAGGCGCAGCATCAGCTGGCCTGCCGACCAGGCACTGGCTGCGATGGGCAGCGGCTGACCCGCCCAGGCATTGAGGCAATGCAACGCCTGAGCGGCATCCATGGACATCAGCACGGTGGTGCGTGCTGCGGGCAAGGGCAACACCTTGAGCGAGACCTGCACGATCGGGCCGAGCACACCCAGCGACCCGGCCAGCAAACGCGCGGCGTCGTAGCCCGCGACGTTTTTCATGACCTCGCCACCAAAGTTGAGCAGCTCACCGCGCGCGTCCATGAGCACAGCGCCCAGAACAAAATCGCGCACCGCACCCGCGCTGGCTCGTGTGGGTCCTGACAGGCCGGCAGCCACCATGCCGCCCACCGTCGCCGCAGCGCCAAAGGCAGGGGGCTCGAAGGCCAGCATCTGGCGCTTTTCGGCCAGCGCGGCCTCGAGCTCGGACAGCGGGGTGCCGCACCGGGCAGTGATGACCAGCTCGGTCGGTTCATGGCTCACGATGCCGCTGTAGACACGCAGATCGAGCTCGGTCTCGGCCCGCACGGGTTCGCCATAAAAACGCTTGGTATCGCCCCCCTGCAGGCGCAGTGGGCGCCCGAGCACCTGGGCCTGACGGACCTGATCGCGAATGGATTCGAGCACAGGCCTCTCCTCAGAACCGGGGCAGCTCAGGAAAGCGCAACTTGCCCTCATGAACATGCATGCGGCCGTACTCGGCACAGCGCGCCAGCGTCGGAATGGCCTTGCCGGGATTGAGCAAGCCCTGCGGGTCAAAGGCATGCTTGATGGCAAAGAAGGCCGCACGCTCTGCGGGCGAGAACTGCACGCACATCGAGTTGATCTTCTCGATGCCCACACCATGCTCGCCGGTCACGGTGCCGCCGAGCTCGACGCACAGCTCAAGAATGTCGGCGCCAAAACGATCGGCACGCTCCCATTCACCGGGCTGATTGGCATCAAACAGGATGAGCGGATGCAGGTTGCCATCACCGGCATGAAAGACATTCATGCACCGCAAGCCGTAGGTGTGCTCCATCTCGGCAATCGCCGACAGCATGCGGCCCAGATTCTTGCGCGGGATGGTGCCGTCCATGCAGTAGTAGTCGGGCGAAACCCGGCCGGCCGCTGGAAAGGCATTCTTGCGCCCTGACCAGAATCGCAGACGCTCGGCCTCGGAGTGCGACACCACACACTGCGTGGCGCCCGCCTCAGTGAGAACCTGCTGCATGCGCGCGATTTCTTCGGCCACCTCTTCCGGCGTGCCATCGGCCTCGGCCAGCAAAATGGCTTGGGCGCTGAGGTCGTAGCCCGCCTTGACGAAGGGCTCGACCGCTTCGGTGGCCTTGCGATCCATCATCTCGAGGCCCGCCGGGATGATGCCCGCAGCGATGATCGCCGCCACCGCATCGCCCGCCTTGACCACGTCGTCAAACGAGGCCATCACGACCTGGGCCAGCTGGGGCTTGGGCACCAGGCGCACCAGCACTTCAGTGACCACCGCCAGCATGCCCTCGGAGCCGATCACCAGCGCCATGAGATCCAGGCCCGGAGCATCGAGTGCCGCTCCGCCAAACACCACCGGCTCGCCGTCGATGGTCAGGCCTCGGACCTCGAGCACGTTGTGCACGGTCAGGCCATATTTGAGGCAGTGCACGCCGCCCGAGTTCTCGGCGATGTTGCCGCCGATCGAGCAGGCAATCTGGGACGACGGATCGGGCGCGTAATACAGGCCATACGGCGCGGCCGCCTCCGAGATTGCCAGATTGCGCACGCCAGGCTGCACGCGCGCGGTCCGGGCCTGGGGGTCGACATCCAGAATGCGGTTCATGCGGGCAAGCGAGAGCACGACGCCTGCTGCATGGGGCATGGCCCCGCCCGACAGGCTGGTTCCTGCACCCCGGGCCACCACCGGCACATCAAGATCGCGGCAGGTGCGCAAGACGGTCGCCACCTGGGCCTCGTCGTGCGGCAGGCAGACGGCCAGCGGCAATTGCCGGAAGGCCGACAGGCCATCGCACTCATAGGGTCGGACCTGTTCGGTGCCCGAGAGCAGCGCGCCGGGTGGCAGGGCAGCCTGCAGGGCGGCGATCACTTCCAGTCCGCGGGCGTGATCCTGGGGGATCCGGGGGTCGGACCAGCGGGGTTCGTGACAGGTCAGGGTCTGGGACATGGGTTCAACCGCCTGTGGGGCTGCGGAATCAACCGCCTGTGGGGAGTTCCGATTATCCCCGACGGTCGCACCCGGCATCCCTGAAAGCCCCTGACTTGACACTGCCCGGCCCGGCCGATAACGTCCGAAACAGTCTCACCGCCGCTGCGGGAGAGATCGGCCCCGTGTCTTGTGCATGCCCGTCATGCCCCGCGGTGCGCCGGCGCCGAAGGTGTATTGCCCCGAAAACTCTCAGGCAAAAGGACCGCAGCGGATCGGACTCTCTGGAGAGCAGGCCGCGCACGATGCGTGGGCCTCGCCGAAGGTCAATCTCTCAGGCAAATGGACAGAGGGGGCGGTTTCATGTGGCAGGTTGCGCCGGTTTCCTGGGCGACTGCCTCATGCACTGGCCCTGCCCTTTGATGTGTCCTGCCGCTGCCTGATCGAGCCCACGGGTCGTCCCGTGCCTGCCTTCCTCATCTCCCGGAGTCCTTCCATGTCCAGCCCCGCCGACCGCCAGTACACCGAATCGCACGAATGGGTGCGCGCCAATGCCGATGGCACCGTGACGGTCGGTATCACAGCCCATGCCCAGGACGCCCTGGGCGAACTGGTTTATGTCGAGCTGCCCGAGACGGGCCGTGCCCTGGGTGCGGGCGAGGCCTGCGCGGTGGTGGAGTCGACCAAGGCGGCATCGGATGTCTATTCGCCGATCGCAGGCGAAGTCATTGCGGTCAATGGCGAACTGGGTGATGCGCCCCAGACCGTCAACAGCGACCCGTTCGAGGCGGGCTGGCTCTTCACCCTCAAGCCGGCTGATCCGGCCGCGCTGGGTGGCCTGCTGAGTGCCGATGCCTATGACAACGGTCCGGGAGCCTGAGCATGAGCACTCGCGATACCCATCTCGGTGATCTGCGCTCGCTGCTGGGCACCGATGAATTCCATGGCCGACATATCGGCCCGCAGGGCGACGATGAGACCCTCATGCTGGCGGCCATCGGCTATGCCTCACGGCGCGATCTGATTCGCGACACGGTGCCGGCGGGCATCCTGCGCGATGCACCGCTTGCCTTGTGCGAACCCACCACCGAAGCCGGTGCGCTCGCCGAGCTCCAGGCGATCGCCAATCAGAATCAGATCTGGCGCAGCTACATCGGCGCGGGCTACCACAACACCCTCACGCCCGAACCGATCCGGCGCAATGTGCTCGAGAACCCGGGTTGGTATACCGCCTACACGCCCTATCAGGCCGAAGTCGCCCAGGGTCGGCTGGAGTCGCTGCTCAACTTCCAGCAGATGGTGATCGATCTCACCGGCCTCGAAGTGGCCAATGCCTCGCTGCTCGATGAAGCCACCGCGGCCGCCGAGGCCATGGGTGCGATACGCCGGGCCAGCAAGAGCAAGTCCAACCGTTTTCTGGTGGATGCCAGCGTTCATCCGCAGGTGATCGCCGTGATTCGCACCCGCGCCCACTGGATGGGCCTGGAGGTGGTGGTTGCAGACGCGCTGGCGAGCGATGCCAGCGGGTTTTTTGGTGCCCATGTGCAGTGCCCCGATACCGAAGGCCGACTGCGTGACTTCTCGGCGCTGGCCGAGGGTCTGCATGCAGCGGGTGCGCGCCTGTGCATCGGGGTCGATCCGCTGGCCGCCCTGCTGGTCAAGTCGGCGGGCGAAATGGGCGCCGACATGGCCATTGGTTCGGCGCAGCGCTTTGGCGTGCCGCTGGGCAACGGTGGGCCGCACGCGGCCTTCATGGCGGCGCGCAACGACATGCTGCGCACCATGCCCGGCCGAATCATTGGCGTATCCAAGGATGCCGCCGGCAACCTGGCCTACCGGATGTCGCTGCAGACCCGCGAGCAGCACATCCGACGCGACAAGGCCACCAGCAACATCTGTACAGCCCAGGCGCTTCTGGCCAACATGGCTGCGTTCTACGCGGTCTATCACGGTCCGCAGGGGCTGCTTCGCATTGCCCTGCGTACCCATGCCATGGCCCGCCTGCTGGTTGAAGCCAGTGGCCTTGCACCCGTTCATTCGGCCTATTTCGAGACCGTGGTCTTTGATCTGGCTGCCGCTGGACAGGACGCGGCAGCGCTGGATGCACGAGCCGCGCAGCAGCGCATCAATCTGCGCATGCTGCCTGGCAACCGGCGCGGTGTCGCGCTGGATGAAACCACCGGCCTGCAGGATGTGGCCGACCTGGTCTGGGTGCTCACCGGCCGCTCCATCACAGCACAGGCCCTGCAGGATGGGCCCGGTGCTGCGCTGG
>JBKCEY010000020.1:0-8288 GCA_046304115.1 Burkholderiales bacterium
ATGAGCTGGGTGGGGGCTCAGGCCACCCACCCCTGAGGCCGGCCAGCACGCAACCGCGTGCGGCCGGCCTCGTTCTTTTCTGTGCTTTTTGCCGGTGTTCATGGCCTTGCACCAATAGCGGTCATTTGTCCATTTGACCAGGCCCTGCTGATCTCATGTCCCGGACAAGCCCGATCTTCGAGGCTTCAGGATTGTATGTCCGGGCGTGTTTTACTGTTTTGTCCAGGACAAAAACCCTATACAGCACACGGATACTCGACTAAGATGCTTGGGTATCAGTATGCTTGAGTCTTCCACTTGGGATTCCCTGGAGCACGCAATGAGACTCACCACGAAAGGTCGTTTTGCTGTCACGGCGATGATTGATCTGGCCCTGCGCCAGCACAACGGTCCGGTCACTCTGGCCGGAATCTCCCAGCGGCAGAAGATTTCCCTGTCCTATCTCGAGCAGCTGTTCGGCAAGCTTCGTCGTCACGAACTGGTCGAGAGCACCCGAGGACCCGGGGGCGGCTACACGCTGGCCCGTCCGATGCGCGACGTGTCCGTCGCTGACATCATCTTTGCGGTCGATGAGCCGCTTGATGCAACCAATTGCGGTGGCAAGGAGAATTGCCACGACGACGGCCCCTGCATGACGCACGAGCTCTGGACCAACCTGAACACCAAGATGGTTGAGTTCCTTGACGGCGTCACACTCCAGGAACTGGTCGACAAGCAGCGGCACAAGGGCGGCGCTGAGCCTGCCAAGAAGGTGTCGGTTCTGCGCGAGCACCGGGCCGCATTGGAGTTCCCGACTTCCACTTTGCAACCCATTGGGCGAATGGGGTCAAGGCTGACTACGGTATCCTGAGCGTCTTGCTTGGTCTTTGTGCATCGCAATAGAAGCCAGGGAGGGCTCGATGCAATTACCCGTCTATCTTGACTACTCAGCCACCACACCGGTCGATCCGCGTGTGGTGGACGCCATGGTGCCCTGGCTGGGGCAGCGCTTTGGCAACCCGGCCTCCCGCAGCCATGCCTACGGATGGGACGCAGAACAGGCCGTTGAGCAGGCGCGCGAGGATGTCGCTGCCCTGGTTGGATGTGACGTCCGCGAACTGGTCTGGACGTCGGGGGCTACCGAGTCGATCAATCTGGCCATCAAGGGCGCCGCCTCCTTTTATAAGGACAAGGGCAAGCACCTGATTACGGTCAAGACCGAGCACAAGGCGACCCTCGACACCATGCGTGAGCTGGAGCGCGAGGGATTTGAAGTCACCTACCTCGACGTTCAGGAAAACGGTCTGCTCGACCTCGACCAGTTCGCCGCAGCATTGCGCAAGGACACCGTGCTGGTGTCGGTCATGCTCGTCAACAACGAGATCGGTGTGATCCAGGATATTCCGGCACTCGGAGCACTGTGTCGCGAGCGGGGCGTGCTGTTTCATGTTGACAGCGCTCAGGCTACCGGCAAGGTCGTGATCGATCTGGCGAACCTGCCCGTCGATCTCATGAGCTTTTCGGCCCACAAGACCTACGGGCCCAAGGGCGTAGGCGCCTTGTATGTGCGCCGCAAGCCCCGCGTGCGCATCGACGCCCAGATTCACGGCGGCGGTCATGAGCGGGGCATGCGTTCGGGCACCTTGCCCACGCACCAGATCGTCGGCATGGGCGAGGCGTTCCGGATTGCCCGCGTGGAGATGGCCACCGAGAATGACCGCATTCGCATGCTTCGCGACCGGTTGCATCGCGGCATCGTTGCGCTCGAAGAGGTCTATGTCAACGGCGACATGGACCAGCGGGTGCCGCACAACCTCAACGCGAGCTTCAATTATGTCGAGGGTGAGTCGCTGATCATGGCGGTCAAGGATCTGGCCGTCTCTTCTGGCTCGGCCTGCACCTCGGCAAGCCTTGAGCCCTCCTATGTATTGAGGGCGCTCGGGCGCAGTGATGAACTCGCCCACAGTTCCATCCGGTTTTCGGTCGGGCGGTTCACCACCGAAGAAGACGTTGATTTTGCGATCGCCCTGCTCAAGGACAAGGTTGGCCGTCTGCGTGAGATGTCGCCCCTCTGGGAGATGGTCAAGGAGGGCATTGATCTCAACACGGTTCAGTGGTCTGCGCATTGAGCCTCGAATGCCGGGAGAGTCCCGGCATGGACAATTGTCAGGTGTGGACACTCGAAAGTTCGGGTGCCCGGTGATCGAAAGGGGGCTCTGAAGAGCCCCACCGTATCAGGGAGAATTCAGCATGGCTTACAGCGACAAGGTTATTGATCACTACGAAAACCCGCGCAATGTGGGTGCGCTGGACAAGGCGGATCCTTCGGTCGGCACGGGCATGGTGGGCGCGCCCGCCTGCGGCGATGTCATGAAGCTGCAGATCAAGGTCAGCCCCTCGGGTGTCATCGAAGACGCCCGATTCAAGACCTACGGCTGTGGATCGGCGATCGCTTCTTCTTCGCTCGTCACTGAATGGGTCAAGGGCAAGACGCTCGACGAGGCCATGGCGATTCGCAACACCCAGATTGCCGAGGAACTCGCTCTGCCGCCGGTCAAGATCCATTGCTCCATCCTTGCCGAAGACGCCATCAAGGCTGCGGTCGAGGATTACCGCAAGAAGCATGACGACACCACGGCCGGGCAGTCGCTTGAGTCGAGCCATCAGCAGGCAGCCTGAGGTTTTCCGGAGATCCGCATGGCCATTCAGCTCACAGAAGCCGCAGCCAACCATGTGTCGCGTTACCTGCAGCGACGTGGCAAGGGGATGGGTTTGCGTCTGGGCGTCAAAACGACGGGCTGTTCGGGCCTGGCCTACAAGCTGGAGTATGCCGACGAGATTCAGCCCGAGGACATCCAGTTCGAAAGTCATGGTGTGCGGGTTCTGGTCGATCCCAAGAGCCTTGTGTATATCGACGGAACCGAGCTTGATTTCGTTCGCGAGGGCCTGAACGAGGGCTTCAAATTCAATAACCCCAACGTCAAGAGCGAATGTGGTTGCGGGGAGTCCTTCAAGGTCTGAGGCGCAGTGTGCTTGAGCTGCTCGGGCCGGTCTGGAGCGGCATGTGAACCTTCTCAACAAGAGCCACTTCGACTTCCTCGGTTTACCGGCGCGTTTCCACCTTGACGAGCGACAGCTTCACGAGACGTTCAGACGGGTTCAGGCCGCGGTTCATCCCGACCGATTCGCGAGTGCAGGTGGGGCTGAGCACCGCATGGCCATGCAGCTGGCGACCCGCGCCAATGAGGCGTTCAGCATTCTTCGCGATCCCGGACAACGGGCCGCCTATCTCTGTGAGCTCAATGGCTGCCCGGTGCAGGCTGAAACCAATACCGCGATGTCGTCGCAGTTCCTGATCCAGCAGATGCAGTGGCGCGAGGCTCTTCAGGATGCTCGCGAGACGGCCGATCGCGAGGCGCTGCACGGCCTTGAGCAGACGCTGAGTGATCATCGAGCTGAATTTCTGGCTGAAATGACCCGTGCGCTGGATGAGCTGCACGACTACCCGAGTGCCTGTGACGCGGTCCGGCGCTGGATGTTTGTCGACAAGTTTGGCCGCGAGGTCGCTGTCGCTCGCGAGGCGCTTGCCGCCGCCTGAATCGGATTCCTCCCATGGCTTTGTTGCAGATTTCCGAGCCGGGCATGTCGCCCGAGCCGCACCAGCGCCGTCTTGCGGTTGGTATCGATCTGGGTACCACCCACTCACTGGTGGCAGCACTTCGATCCGGGACGGCCGAGGTGCTGCCGGATGCCTCAGGTCGTGTCTTGTTGCCTTCGGTGGTTCATTACCCTGCAGACGGTGCGCCGAGGGTCGGGCAGATCGCCTGGGACGGTGCGGCCGAGGACCCGCGCAATACCATCGTTTCGGTCAAGCGCTACATGGGGCGTGGCCTGGCCGATGCCACCCGTCACCCCTCGCCCTACGAGTTTGTCGATGCGCCCGGCATGGTGCGCATCCGGACCGTGTCGGGTGAGCGCAGCCCGGTGGAAGTCTCGGCAGAGATTCTGAAGGCCTTGCGCGAGCGGGCAGAACAGACGCTGGGGGGCGAGCTGTCGGGCGCTGTCATTACGGTGCCCGCCTACTTCGATGATGCGCAGCGGCAGGCCACCAAGGACGCAGCCCGTCTGGCCGGTCTGCATGTGCTGCGCCTGCTCAACGAACCGACCGCTGCCGCGATCGCCTACGGGCTGGATCAGGGTGCCCAGGGAACCTATGCGGTCTATGACCTGGGTGGCGGCACCTTCGATATCTCAGTCCTGCGCCTGAGCAAGGGCGTGTTCGAGGTCCTGGCCACCGGTGGCGATACCCAGCTGGGTGGTGATGATTTCGATCAGGTTCTGGTCGATCACTTCACCCAGGCGATGGCTCTGGACGCCTTGCCCCCTGATGATTTGCGTCGGGTGCTCAAGGCGGCCCGTCAGGCCAAGGAGTCCTTGTCGCAGCAGACTGTTGCTCGCATTGAGGCGTTGGTGGGGGGCAGACTCTGCGCGCTGGATGTCAGCCGCGATCAATTCGAGGCGCTCTCGGCGCCTTTGCTCGCACGCACGCTGGCATCGGTTCGTCAGACCCTGCGCGATGCAGGCCTGACCGTTTCGGCCTTTGACGGTGTGGTGATGGTGGGTGGCGCCACGCGGATGCCCATGGTGCGTCATGCAGTTTCTGCGCTCTTCGGGCGTCCCGTGCTGACGGATCTTGATCCCGATGAGGTGGTGGCTCTCGGTGCTGCCATGCAGGCTGATCTGCTGGCTGGCAATCGTGCGCCCGGATCGGATGACTGGCTTTTGCTCGATGTGATTCCGCCGTCTCTGGGCCTTGAGACCATGGGCGGACTGGTCGAGCGCATCATCGCGCGCAACAGCACGCTGCCGATCGCACGGGCTCAGGAGTTCACGACCTTCAAGGATGGCCAGAGTGCGATGGCCTTGCACGTGGTCCAGGGTGAGCGAGAGCTGGTCGCTGATTGCCGTTCGCTCGCGCGCTTCGAATTGCGAGGCATTCCAGCCATGGCTGCTGGTGCGGCCCGGATCCGCGTGACCTTTCAGGTGGATGCCGACGGACTGCTCTCGGTCAGTGCTCGTGAGCTCTCTCAAGGCATCGAATCGAGCATCACCGTCAAGCCCTCCTACGGGTTGTCGGATGACGATATCGCACGCATGCTCCACGATGCCTTCGGCTCGGCCGAGGCCGACATGCGTGCAAGGGCTTTGCGTGAGCAGCAGGTCGATGCCGATCGCATGCTCGAGGCCACTCAGGCTGCATTGGAGGTGGATGTCGATCTGCTCAATGCCGAAGAGCTGTCCGACATTCAGCATCAGATGCGCGATCTGCGCCAGGTGGTTCAGTCCAGTGATGATCCGCAAGCCGTGGAGGCTGCGGTGCAGGCTCTGGCCCGGGGAACCGAGACCTTCGCGGCGCGACGCATGGATCGCGCCGTTCAGCGGGCCCTTGCCGGCCAGAGAATTGACGATCTATGACCATCATCAGGGTTTTGCCCCATGACGCACTGGCTCCCCAGGGCGCACAGTTCGAGGCGATTGCCGGCGTGAGCCTTTGTCAGCAGTTGCTGGATCACGGGATCGATATCGAACATGCCTGCGGTATGGTCGCAGCCTGTACCACCTGTCATGTCATTGTGCGGGAGGGGTTCAATCTCTTGCCTGCGGCGACCGACCAGGAAGATGACATGCTCGACAAGGCCTGGGGGCTGAGTGCCACCTCACGCCTGGCCTGTCAGGTCGATGCGGGTCTGGCCGATCTCACGGTCGAGTTGCCGCGCTACACCATCAACCATGCCCGGGAGTAAGGCCATGAAGTGGACCGACGTGCTCGAGATCGCAATTGCCCTCGACGAAACCCATCCCCAGGTTGATCCGCTGAGCATCCGTTTTACGGATCTGCATCGATGGGTGCTGGAGCTGCCTGACTTCAATGACGATCCGAGCCGCTCGGGAGAAAAGATTCTCGAGGCGATCCAGCAGGCCTGGATCGATGAACGGGCCTGATCCATCAGAACCGAGCGCGCTTGAGTCCCACGGAGCCTAGCGCGCCTGAGTCCATCAGAACCGAACGAGCCTGAGCCCATCAGAACCGAGCGAGCCTGAGTCCATCAGAACCGAACGGGCCGATATCATGCTGGATCCTGTTGTCGGATTTTTTCTTCTGGGTCTGGTCGCGAGGCTGGGCCGCTCTGACCTTCGGGTGCCTGAGGCGCTCTACGAGGCGCTCTCCATTTACCTGCTGCTGGCGATCGGCATCAAGGGTGGGCTGCAGCTGGCACAGCAACCACTCGCCGCGGTCTGGCCCGTGGCGGCAGCAGCCATGGTCTGGTCAGCGCTCATTCCGCTGCTGCTGATTCCCGTGCTTCGGATCGTGGTGCGCCTTGATGGCATCAATGCGGCAGCCGTGGCTGCTCACTATGGTTCAGTGTCGGTGGTGACTTTCGCGGTTGCCCAAGGCGCGGTCATGGCCCGCGGATGGGAGCCTGCGCCATGGCTGGCGCTGCTGGTTGCGCTGATGGAGGCACCCGGGATCGTGGTTGGTGTCATTCTGGCCCGCCGGGCCTTGAACGAAACCCGTGGCACTCAACCGCAGTCCTGGGGGCAGGTGTTGCACGAAGTCTTCTTTGGCAAGGCGATTGTGTTGCTCACGGGCGGATTGCTGATCGGGTGGGTATTCGGGCCCAAGGCTTTCGAGCCTCTGGACCCCTTGTTTTCAGCCCTTTTCAAAGGCGTACTCGCGCTCTTCATGCTCGAACTGGGGCTGGTTGTGGCGCAGCGTCTGCCGCAGTTGCGAAGGGCAGGATTTCGTCTGGTCGCCTTTGCGATTGCTGCACCCCTGAGCCTTGGGCTGGCTGGTGCGTGGCTGGCAATGATGCTGGGTTTGCCGATTGCCGGCATGGTGATTTTTGCAACGCTGAGTGCGAGTGCCTCCTACATTGCCGCACCCACCGCATTGCGCATGGCTGTGCCGCAAGCCGATCCCGCGCTGTCGATCGGTGCGGCCCTGGGCGTGACCTTTCCCTTCAATGTGCTCGTCGGGATTCCGATCTACATGGCCTGGGTCGAATGGCTCATGGCCTGATCTGCAGGAGCGCGCGATGAACCTTGCATCGTCACCCGAGCGCCATGCTCGCAAATTGCTCACCATCATTGCCGAGGCCGTCCTTGAGCGGGTCCTGATCGAGGACTGCCTGCGCCTTGGGGCTCTGGGCTATACCGTGCTTGATGTGCGGGGTGGAGGGCCTGGCGGGGAGCGCCCTGGGCAATGGGAAGCCGAACGCTCGATCGAGATGCAGGTGGTCTGCACCGATGAGGTGGCCCAGAGCATTGCAGCCCATGTATTGCGAACCCACGCACCGGACTATGCGGTGCGGATTTTTCTGAGCGATGTCACGGTCTTTCGGCAGGCCATGTTCTGATGCCCTCGGGTGCCGCGCCTGAGGCAAACATGATGCCAATCAGGCCGGATGCGTGGCCAGCGCGGATGTGACCCAGCGTGCTATGGCGTCGGCGGATTGCGCCCCGCTCTGGCGGGCAACCTCCTTGCCATCACGATAGAGCACCAGGGTCGGAATGCTCCGAATGGCGGCCGCAGCCGCGGCCTGCTGACACGCTTCGGTATCCACCTTGGCAAAGCGCACCGCCGGCAGGCGCTGCGCAGCCTGCTCAAAGTGCGGCGCCATCATCGTGCAGGGCCCGCACCAGGCGGCCCAGTAATCCACCAGCACAGGCAGTTCGCTTCGCGAGATGAAAGGCTGCACCGCCGCTGCGGTGAGATTCATGGGTACGGCAGGCGCAAGCTCGGTGGCGCAACGGCCGCAGACCGGATGCTCGGGCAGCCGTTCTTCAGGAACCCGGTTGGTGGTACCGCAATGCGGGCAGGGCAGGTGCATGATTGATTCCCCGGAATCGGCGCCATCAATGGTGCGCTGGTCGATACCGGGGAATTGGGGGCGGTAAGATGGAAATACAACCCGCCTTGAGATTCAACCCGCCTTGAGGTTCAGCTCGGCCGCGATCGGAGTCATCCAGGCGAGGTCGTCAGCGATCAGCTTGCGCAGCGCGGCCGGTGTGTCGGTATCGATCACCAGGCCCTGGGCGGCGAACTTCTTAGGCAGATCCGGGTTTTTCATGACCTCGAGCAGGGTCTTGTAGTGCCCTTCGACCAGCGCATTCGGTGGGCCCGCCGGCGCACCGAAACCACCCCAGTAATCGAGCACCGGGGCGGTATTGCCGAGGGTGTCCCGGAACGAGGGGATATCGGGCATCAGCGCAAAGCGTTTGTCGGTCATGACGCACAGCGGCCGGAT
>JBKCEY010000021.1:0-13819 GCA_046304115.1 Burkholderiales bacterium
CCGAAAAAGAATTCAGACGCATCGATCAGCGCATTGCCGAAACCCGCATTGAGCTCACGCGCTGGATGCTGGCGGCCCTGACAGCACAGACCGCCATCATCGCAGCAGTGGTCAAGCTGGCCTGATCAGACCAGCACTCGCTCGATGCCCCCGGCATTGGCTCGCTGCACATACTCGGGCAGCCAGTTCTGGCCGAGCACATGACGCGCAATCTCGACCACGATGTAGTCGGCCTCGATGGCTGCATCGCCTGAGTAGCGCGACAAGCCCTGCAGACACGACGGGCAGGAGGTGAGCACCTTGACCGGGCCCTCGAACGCTTCGCCGGCCTGCCCGGCGGGGGCCGCCTGCGAGCCACTGCGCACCGCATCAGCCCCCTTGCGCATTTCCTCTTCCTTGCGAAAGCGCACCTGGGTGGAGATATCGGGCCGGGTGACCGCGAGCGTGCCGGACTCGCCACAGCAGCGATCGTTCTTCTCGATGCGCCCGTTGGCCTGCTCGTTCATGAGCGCATTGACCACCTTGAGCGGTGCGTGCGCCTTCATGGGGCTGTGGCAGGGGTCGTGATACATGTAGCGCGTACCGGTCACGCCCTGCAATGCGACACCCTTTTCCATCAGGAATTCATGGATGTCGAGAATGCGGCAGCCCGGGAAGATACGCTCGAATTCGTATTTCTGAAGCTGGTCATGGCAGGTGCCGCAACTGACCACCACCGTACGGATGTCGAGGTAGTTGAGCGTGTTGGCCACCCGATGAAAGAGCACCCGGTTGTCGGTGATCATCTTCTCGGCCACATCGAATTGGCCCGATCCACGCTGCGGATAGCCGCAGCACAGGTAGCCCGGCGGCAGCACGGTCTGCACGCCCACATGCCAGAGCATGGCCTGGGTGGCCAGACCCACCTGCGAGAACAGCCGCTCCGAGCCGCAGCCCGGAAAATAGAACACCGCTTCGGCATCGACCGCCGTGGCCTGAGGATCGCGAATGATGGGCACGTAACGCGCATCTTCGATATCGAGCAGGGCGCGGGCGGTCTTCTTGGGCAGATTGCCCGGCATCTTCTTGTTGACGAAGTGAACCACCTGCTCAACCAGCGCCGGTTTGCCCAGTGTGGCAGGCGGGTGCGCCGTCTGGGCCCGAGCCGGCGCCTTGAGGACGTCGTGGGCCAGTCGCTGGGCCTTGTAGCCCCAGTCGATCATCACCTTGCGGGCCGCGTTGATGGTGGCCGGGTTGGTGGCGTTGAGGAAGAACATCGAGGCGGCGGCACCCGGATTGAACTTCTTCTGGCCCATCTTGCGCAGCAGGTTGCGCATGGCCATCGAGACATCGCCGAAGTCGATGTCGACCGGGCAAGGCGCTTCGCACTTGTGGCAGACCGTGCAGTGATCGGCCACATCGCCAAATTCTTCCCAGTGTCGAACCGACACGCCCCTGCGAGTCTGTTCTTCGTACAGAAACGCCTCGATCAAGAGCGAGGTGGCCAGGATCTTGTTGCGCGGGCTGTACTGCAGATTGGCGCGCGGCACATGGGTGGCGCACACGGGTTTGCACTTGCCACAGCGCAGGCAGTCCTTGATGGAGTCGGCAATCGAACCGATGTCGGACTGTTGCAGGATGAGCGACTCCGCCCCCATGAGGCCAAAGCTCGGGGTATAGGCATTGCGCAGATCGCCGCCTTCCATGAGCTTGCCGGCATTGAAGCGCTCATGCGGATCGACCCGGCGTTTGTAATCACGGAAGGCCGAAATCTCATCGGGGGTCAGGAACTCGAGCTTGGTGATGCCTATCCCATGCTCACCCGAAATCACGCCATCCAGCGACCGGGCCAAGGCCATGATGCGAGCCACGGCCTCATTGGCCTCCTGCAACATGCCGTAGTCATCGGAATTGACGGGCAGGTTGGTGTGCACATTGCCATCACCGGCATGCATGTGCAGCGCCACGAACACGCGGCTGCGCAGGATGCGCTTGTGGGTCTCGGTCAAGCGCTCGAGTACCGGCCGCAGGGCCTGACCCGAAAACAGCGCGGACAGTGGGCGCAGGAGTTCGGCCTTCCAGGACACTCGGATGCTGCGGTCCTGGAGCATGTGAAAGAGGGTTTGCGAAGATACCCCTGATGCCGCCTGTGCACGTTCGAGCGCGCGCTGCGCGGCCTCAGGCAACCCCAGGGAATCCAGGACCGGTGCTGCCTCGCCAAGGGGCTGATCCAGACCCTGCAACAGGAAGGACCAGCGGGCGCGAACCTGCTCGAGCAGTGCGCGGGCCTGCAGCACGCGTTGCTCGAGCACGTCGGCCGAGATGGCCGGTTCGTTGGCATCGTCGGAGCGTCCCACGGGCAGGCCCGCCGGCCCGGCAGCCAGGAGGGTCTCGAGCGCATCGATCAGCCTGAGCTTGTTGCCGATGGAGAGTTCGATGTTGATGCGGTCGATGCCATCGGTGTACTCGCCCATGCGAGCCAGCGGAATCACGACATCTTCATTGATCTTGAACGCGTTGGTGTGCCGCGCAATCGCTGCCGTGCGTGCACGATCGGCCCAGAAGGTCTTGCGGGCCTCAGCCGATACCGCCACGAATCCCTCACCCGAGCGGCTGTTGGCCATGCGGATGACTTCGGAGGTGGCTCGCGCCACGCCATCGTCGTCTTCGCCGACGATATCGCCGATCAGCACCATCTTGGGCAGCCCACCCCGGCGCGACTTGGTGGCATAACCCACCGCGCGCAGATACCGCTCGTCCAGATGCTCGAGCCCTGCCAGGATGGCGCCATGCGGGCGCTGCTCGAGGTAGTTCTTGATCTCGACAATGGAAGGCACGGCATCCTGAGCCTGCCCGAAGAACTCCAGACAGACCGTACGAATCTGCTTGGGCATGCGGTGCAGGATCCAGCGGGCCGAGGTGATCAGGCCATCGCAGCCTTCCTTTTGCACCCCGGGCAAACCCGCCAGAAACTTGTCGGTGACCTCCTTGCCCAGACCCTGACGGCGAAACCGCGAGCCCTCGATCTGCAGCATCTCGGTGCGCATGGCTGCGCCGCGCATGCGGCCATCGGCGCCCAGCTGGGTGGCTTCGAACCACTCCAGCCGGAAGCGCGCCAAGGGCGCGTCATGGATCTTGCCGAGGTTGTGGCCGATGCGGGTGACCTCAAGCCAGCGGCCATCGGGGTCGACCATGCGCCACCAGGCAAGATTATCGAGGGCGGTGCCCCAGAGCACAGCCTTCTTGCCTCCGGCATTCATGGCGATGTTGCCGCCAATGCAGGAGGCCTCGAGCGAGGTGGGATCAACCGCAAACACGCGACCCGCCGCATCGGCGGCATCGGTCACGCGCTTGGTGACCACACCCGCCTCCGACAGGATGGTGGCGACTTCTCCCTCGACCTCGGGCAGGGCCAGGGTCTGAACCGGGCCGAGCGTGATGAGCTTTTCGGTGTTGATGACCGCGGAGCGGGCAGTCAGGGGCACTGCGCCGCCGGTATAACCGGTGCCGCCGCCACGCGGAATGATGGTCAGGCCGAGTTCGATACAACCCGCGACGAGCGCCGCCACTTCGGATTCGGAATCGGGGTTGAGCACCACAAACGGATACTCGACCCGCCAGTCGGTGGCATCCGTCACATGCGACACGCGCGACATGCCATCGAAACGGATGTTGTCGGTGCGGGTCACGCGGGTCAGGCGCTTGAGAGTGCGGCTGCGCAGGCTGGCCATGTCATCGAAGGTGACCGCAAAGCGCTCAACAGCCTCACGGGCCAGCACCAGCAGGCGAGCGACGCGGGCCTGCCGTTGGGCAGCCTCGGTGCCGGGCAGCGCGCCGGCATCACGACGGCGCTCGATCTCACCCAGGCGGTGATTCAGGGCCTCGATGAGCGCCGCTCGCCGACGCGGGTTATCGAGCAGATCGTCCTGTAAAAAAGGATTGCGCTGGACGACCCAGATGTCGCCGAGCACTTCATAGAGCATGCGTGCGGAGCGTCCGGTCCGCCGCTCACCCCGCAGTTCTTCGATGTTGGCCCAGCCCTCTTCGCCGAGCAGGCGCAACACGATCTCCCGGTCGGAGAACGAGGTGTAGTTGTACGGAATCTCGCGCAACCGGGCGGGTGCGTCTGTAGCCTGCCCGGCCAGGGCCAGGGGGATCGGCGCATTCATGAGGAGAGGTCCTGCGTGGCAGCCCTTCAAAGACCCAAGTGTACCCGTCGGCCTGCCAGCCCAAGGCCGAACCGGGGCGGCAGAAGGGTCATCGGTCAACGGGCGGAAGGGTCATTCGCCCACAGGCAAAGCCGCAATGCGCCGACCGGCCAGGCCGTCATCCGCCCAAAGGAAGAAACGAACCGAAGAGGGCGCGCCACCAGCCATCAGGCACCCAGAGCAACAGTGCAGTCATGGTGATGTAGCGCAGCAGTTTGCCAATCGCCATGTAGAGCATGCAGGCCCAGGGCGGCAGGCGCAGCCAGCCTGCAATGGCGCACAGGGGGTCGCCCACCACCGGCAACCAGGCCAGCAGCAACACCGGAGGGCCGAAGCGCTTCATCCAGCCGAAATAACGGGTTTCTCCATGTCGGGCCACCACGCGATGCGCCCCGCGGCCGAGCACGTAATTGACCATGCCGCCCAGCGTGTTGGCCACGGTGGCCACTGCCACCGTGATCCAGAAGGCATCCGGATTGAGCTTGATGTAGCCAAAGACCGCAGGCTCCGACCCCATGGGCAGCAGCGTGGCTGAGATGAAGGCCACGACGAAGACACTTGCAAGCCCATTGCGGGGCAAGGCAAACCAGTCGATCAACTGTTCGATCAGCGACTGCATAAGGCGATCCTGAGAAAACGCCGCATCTTCAAAAGGCTGCGCCTGAACGGCCGCGCATTTTAGAGCGGGCCTGTCATTGGGCCCACTCCCACCCATGACTTTGATCCTGCTGATCGACCGTACACTTGAGCCGGGACCCACCTGGTTGAGCCGGGATCCACCTGGCACTGCAGGCCCTCCAAGGGCATTTTCTCTGAGACGGGCACTCATGACTCAACTTGATTTTTGCGATCGTCTGCTCGCCCAGGGCCCGCGTCGTATCGCCTGCGCAGACGAAGGCGCCTATCTGGCGGCATGGACGGCGCATGCGCAGCCGCTGACCGACGACCTGCTCTCGATGGCGCTCATGGGAGGGCTTGTGTCGGATCGGCTGGCCTGGGTTTTTCTGGCGGGCTATCAGGCGGCCTGTTTTGACGCCTTTGCGAATCTACCCCGCAAGGGCTGGATCGCCTATGCCGCGTCGGAAGATCGCAAAGGCAATCCTCCGTTGCCGGGCGTCACCCTCCAGGACGCTCATCTGAACGGCACCAAGACCTGGGTTGCTGCGGCACGGTCCGTCTCACAGATCGCCATCAAGGTGGGCAGCGGGCCTGAGGCGCGCTATCTGCTGGTGCCTCGCGAGACGTCGGGCCTGACCGTGGAGGCGGGGCACACGCCCCGCTTTTTGAGTGACATGAGCCAGGGACTCGCCCACTTCCACAACACGCCGCTCAGCATGACCAAGGCTCTGGATTCAACCCGCATCCATGAGTTTGGCCTGCTCGAACCGCTCTATATCGATGCAGCCTTTTGCGGCTTCATCCTGGGCAGTACCGACGAGCAGGATCTGGTGTCGCTGGCACGAGCGTGTCTGGGCGCGATCGCTCAGACCCTGAAGTCGGTCGATACAGCGCTTGATCGCCACAGTCTTGCCCGGGTCGACGCCCTGGCGCAGGACCTCCTGGCCCAGCTGGCCGGCAACCGGCTTCATGCAGCGGGCGACTGGACGAGCGACCAACGCCTGATCACGATGTATTCACGCAGTCTGCAGCGCCGAGTCCAGGGCCTTTGAGGCACCCGCGCCAACTGCCGCTGTTTGATGGCGCCATGGGGCCAGCCACGAGTGCTGCAAGGGCCCGGGTAGAATCATGGCTGTGAAAGCCGATGAATATCTCAAGAAAATCCTGACCGCCCGTGTCTACGACGTGGCGGCGGAAACGCCGCTCGAGACGGCCCACTGGCTGTCGCGGCGGCTCGACAATACCGTGCTGCTCAAGCGCGAAGACCTGCAGCCGGTGCATTCCTTCAAGCTGCGCGGGGCCTACAACAAGATGGCTCACCTCTCGCGCGAGCAGCTTGAGCGGGGCGTGATCGCCGCATCGGCGGGCAACCATGCCCAGGGTGTGGCCCTGGCGGCGCAGCGCCTGAAATGCCGTGCGGTGATCGTCATGCCGGTGACCACCCCTCAGGTCAAGATCGACGCAGTCGCCAGCCGTGGCGTGGAGGTGGTGCTGCAGGGCGACTCCTACAGTGATGCCTACCAGCATGCACTCACGCTCCAGGCCCGCGAAGGGCTGATCTTCGTGCATCCCTTCGATGATCCGGATGTGATCGCGGGCCAGGGCACCATCGGCATGGAAATCCTGCGCCAGCATCCGGGCCCAATCGATGCGATCTTCATTGCGATCGGCGGGGGCGGGCTGGCTGCGGGCGTGGCCGCTTACGTACGTGCGGTGCGCCCGGAGATCAAGTTGATCGGAGTGCAGACCCTCGACTCCGATGCCATGGCCCGCTCCATTCAGGCTGGCGAGCGCATCGAGCTCAAGGATGTGGGGCTGTTCTCGGATGGCACCGCGGTCAAGCTGGTCGGCGAGGAGACCTTCAGGCTGTGCCGCGAGTTGCTCGACGATATCGTGCTGGTCGATACCGACGCGGCCTGCGCGGCCATCAAGGATGTCTTTCAGGACACGCGCTCCATCCTGGAGCCTGCCGGCGCGCTCGCGATTGCGGGCCTCAAGCTCTGGGCCGAACGCGAGGAGGCTCGCGGTAAAACGCTGGTTGCCATTGCCTGTGGCGCCAACATGAACTTCGACCGGTTGCGCTTTGTCTCCGAACGCGCCGAGATCGGCGAACAGCGTGAAGCGGTCTTCGCGATCACGGTGCCTGAAGAGCGGGGCAGCTTCCGGCGGCTGTGCGGCCTGGTCGGTCCGCACAACGTCACCGAGTTCAACTACCGCATCTCCGATGCCGCCGAGGCGCATGTCTTCGTGGGCCTGCAAGTTGCCAACCGGGCCCAGGCGCGTGAGATTGCAGTCCAGTTCACGGCATCGGGCTTTGCCACACTCGATCTGACGGATGACGAACTCGCCAAGCTGCACCTGCGCCACATGGTGGGTGGGCACTCACCTCTTGCGCAGGACGAACGCCTGTATCAGTTCGAGTTTCCGGAGCGCCCGGGAGCCCTGATGCGCTTTCTGACTGCCATGAATCCGGGCTGGAACATCTCGCTCGTTCATTACCGCAACCATGGCTCCGACTACGGCCGGATCCTGATCGGCATGCTGGTGCCGGAGTCCGGCCGGCAGGAATTTCAGGATTTTCTGCAGGGGCTGGGCTATCCCTACTCCGACGAGACCGCCCATCCGGCCTATCGGCTGTTTCTGGCGTCCCGGTCCGCACCACGATCCGTTAATTCGAATTGACATTTGCTTTTGTCAACCTGACCTGACATATTGCTTGCCTTATGCAACTCCTTGCCCTGGGACTGAACCATCACACCGCGCCGCTGTCGTTGCGCGAGCAGGTGGCCTTTCCGGGCGATGCGCTGCTCGACGCCGTGGCAGACCTGCGCCGGCAACTCGCGCCGGTCGTGCCGGAGTCGGCCATTCTGTCGACCTGCAATCGCACCGAGATCTACTGCGCCACCCCCGAGCCCGACCAGGCCCGCAGCGCCATTGCCCACTGGATGGCTGATCGCAACGGCCTGGGTGGCACGCAGGGTCTGAACGAACACCTCTACGCCCTGCCCAACAACCAGGCAGTGCGCCATGCATTTCGGGTGGCGTCGGGGCTGGACTCCATGGTGCTGGGCGAACCCCAGATCCTGGGCCAGATGAAAGATGCAGCGCGGGTCGCCCAGGAAGCTGAAACGCTGGGCACCCACCTGCACCAGCTCTTTCAGCGCACCTTTGCGGTCGCCAAGGAGGTGCGCAGCCAGACCGAAATCGGCGCGCATTCGGTCTCGATGGCAGCGGCCGGGGTAAGGCTCGCACAGCGCATCTTCGAGGATCTCAGCCAGACCTCCATCCTGTTTGTGGGCGCCGGCGAGATGATCGAACTGGCTGCCGCTCATTTTTGTGCCCAGAACCCCAAGCGCGTCACGGTGGCCAACCGCACGGTCGAGCGCGCCCAGAGTCTGGCAGGTCGCATTCAGGGCCAGGCCATTCGGTTGTCTGAATTGCCCGAGACGCTTGCGGCCCATGACATCGTGATCTCCTGCACGGCGAGCTCGCTGCCCATCATCGGTCTGGGTCTGGTGGAGCGTGCCCTCAAAGCCCGCCGCCATCGCCCGATCTTCATGATCGACCTGGCCGTGCCCCGTGACATCGAGGCCGAAGTCGCGCGCCTGGACGATGTCTTTCTCTATACCGTCGATGACCTGGGCCGCTTCGTGCAGACCGGTATCGAAAGCCGCCAGATGGCCGTGGCCCAGGCGGAGTCCATCATTGACTCCCGGGTCCATGCCTTCATGGACTGGATGCAGGCCCGCGCGTCGGTGCCGGTGATCCGCTCGCTGCATGCCCGCGGCGAAGCGATCAAGAATGCCGAACTCGACCGCGCCCGTCGCATGCTGGCTCGCGGCGATGATCCCGACGCCGTGCTCGAGGCTCTGGCCAGCGGACTGACCGGCAAGTTCCTGCATGGGCCCACCGCGCTGTTGCAACGCCACGGTGGCGAGCAGCATCGGGTGAGCGACCTGATCGGGCGCCTGCTGCCCGAGACGCCTACCCACTGACCCTGCGATCACAAGCCACGGATCACCCGGTACCCTGGGCCTTGGGTGGCGCGTTGCGGTGGCCTCGTGATGGGGTTTGAGTCAGGGCCAGACCCGGCAGACTTCAACACACGAGCCCTGCGGCGCTTGCAATGGCCCTTCTGATCGCCCGCCCTGCGATTACACTCCTGCGCCCATGAAGGACTCCTTGCTGACCAAACTCGCCCGACTCGAAGAGCGCTTCGAGGAGGTGGGCGCCCTGCTGGCCAGCGAAGGCGCAGCCCGCGATCTCGCTGCGCTGCGTCGCCTGCACCAGGAGCATGCAGAGCTTGAAGAACTGGTTCTGCACTTTTCCAGGTGGCGGGCCGCGCGCGACGATCTGGAGGCCGCCCGACAGATGACCGCTGACCCGGAGTTGCGTGAATTTGCCCGCGAAGAATGCCTCCAGGCTGAAGAACGGATGGCCGAGGAAGGTCATACGCTCGAGCGCCTGCTGTTGCCGCGAGACCCGGATGACCGCCGGGATGTGCTGCTCGAGATCCGTGCAGGCACAGGGGGCGAAGAAAGCGCCCTGTTTGCAGCCGAACTGCTGCGCATGTACCTGCGGTTTGCCGAGCGACGCGGCTGGAACAGTGAGTTGCTGTCGTCCAGCCCGTCTGATCTGGGCGGCTATCGTGAAGCCATCGTGCGGATCGCCGGGCAAGCGGTCTATTCGGTGCTCAAGTTCGAATCCGGTGGCCACCGCGTGCAGCGCGTGCCTCAGACCGAGTCGCAGGGCCGCATTCATACCTCCGCCTGCACCGTCGCGGTCATGCCGGAGCCCGATGAAGCGGCCGAGGTGAATTTTGCGCCTGAGGAACTGCGCATCGATGTCTTTCGTGCGTCGGGCGCGGGCGGGCAGCACGTGAACCGCACGGAGTCAGCCGTTCGCATCACCCACCTGCCGACTGGTCTGGTGGCCGAGTGTCAGGACGATCGATCCCAGCATCGCAACAAGGACAAGGCGCCCAAGGTGCTGGCGGCACGCGTCATGGATCTGCGTCAACGCGAGATCCGGGCCCGCGAAGCCGCCACCCGAAAATCGCTGGTCGGCTCGGGCGACCGGTCCGAGCGCATTCGCACCTACAACTTTCCGCAGGGCCGGGTGACCGATCACCGCATCAATCTCACGCTCTATCGACTGCAGGCTGTGCTCGATGGCGAACTCGACGATCTGGTGGGTCCGCTGCAGGCCGAGCACCAGGCCGAACTGCTAGCCGAACTGGCTGCCGAGTCGGCGTGAGTGCGGTCCCTGGAGTGCGCCGCATGAATCCTGACCTTGTGCCATCGCCATGAATGCGGGCACGACAGGCTGGGATGCCCTGATCGGTGCGAGTGGCCTTGACCGCCTGGATGCGCGCGCGCTGGCCGAGCATGTCAGCCAGCGCCCTCGCACCTGGTTGCTGGCGCATGGCGAGGAGCCCGTGCCGCCCGAGCAGGCTCGGGTGTTTGAGGCGCTCTGCCTGCGGCGCGCGGCAGGCGAGCCACTGGCCTACCTGACCGGCTGGCGTGAATTCATGGGACATCGGTTCGATGTGGGACCACAGGTGCTGGTGCCACGTCCCGAAACCGAACATCTTGTGGAGGCGGCGCTCGCGCTGGGCGACGCGTTGGCACCCGACCGAGCCTTGTCCGTGCTGGATCTGGGCACCGGCAGTGGCGCGATTGCCATCAGCCTGGCCTTGGCCCGTCCGGCTTGGCGGGTCATGGCCACTGACCGCTCGCCCGTTGCGCTGGCTCAGGCCCAGCGCAATGCCACCCGGCTTGGCGTCGATTCAATGCACTGGCGACTGGGCTCCTGGTGGGAGGCCTTGCAAACCGGACGCAGGACAGCCTCTTCGTCTTTGCAGGACGGCCCCTTCGTCCAGGACGGTCCCTTTGATCTGATCCTGTCCAACCCCCCGTATCTGGCCGACGACGACCCTCACCTTCAACACGCGGCCCTGAAGCACGAGCCACTGGGCGCTCTGGTGAGCGGCCCCGATGGCCTGGAGGCCATCGAGATCATCGCTCAGGGCGCAAGCTCATGGATCGCCCCATGCGGCTGGTTGCTGCTTGAACATGGCTTCACCCAGGGAGCCGCGGCCAGAGCCTGTCTGACGCGTGCGGGCTTTGGCTCGATCAAGACCCTGCCCGACCTTGCCGGTCATGACCGAGTGACCCTGGGCCGGTGGGGGCCATCAACCCCGGTTTGACGGGTGCAGACCGCCTGCCTAGACTGCCGCGTTCAACATTGCCTCATGCATCAAGTTCTGCACTGGTTTTTGCCTGACTTGTTGCATCACGTTCTGCCTTCCTCTCTGCATTCAATTGGAGCATGACACCATGGACGCCAAGGAATTCATTCAGCAAACCGTGACCGATCATCCGGTCGTGCTGTTCATGAAGGGCACCGCACAGTTTCCTCAATGCGGTTTTTCGGGCCGCGCCGTGCAGATCCTCAAGGCCTGCGGCGTGCGCAACATGGTCACGGTCAATGTCCTCGAGGACGAAGACGTGCGCCAGGCCATCAAGGATTACTCCAACTGGCCGACCATTCCGCAGCTTTATGTCAGCGGCGAGTTTGTTGGCGGCGCGGACATCATTCAGGAGATGTACCAGAGCGGCGAGTTGCAGACCCTGTTGCCTGCGAGTGACGCCTCAGCGCAGAGCTGAGCTGCTCTGAACTGTGCTGATCTGAGTTGAGCTGAACATGCCCGATCGCGCCGCCACATCAGCCGACTACATCATCGGCATTACCGGCGCTTCGGGTGCGGCCTATGGGATCGGGCTGCTGAAAGCACTTCGCTCCAGCGGTCAGGCCCGGGTGCATCTGGTGGTGTCGCCCGCAGGCTGGATGAACATCGAGCACGAGCTCGGTCTCGGTCGGCCTCAGGTCGAGGCTCTCGCCGATGTCGCCTACAACCCCAAAGAAGTGGGCGCCTGTATCGCCTCGGGTTCGTTTCGGGCGCAGGCCATGGTGATCGCCCCCTGCTCCATGCGAACGCTGGGCGCAGTTGCGCATGGACTGTCTGACAACCTGATCACACGCGCAGCCGATGTCATGCTCAAGGAACGACGCCCCCTGGTCTTGCTGGCTCGAGAAACACCCTTGAATCTGGCGCACCTGCGCAACATGGTGGCCGTGACCGAAATGGGCGGGATCATCTTTCCGCCCGTGCCTGCGCTGTACAACAAGCCCGACTCGGTTCAGGCCCTGATCGACCATACCGTGGGGCGGGTCATCGATCTGCTGGGTCTGCCGCAGCAACTCGCACCGACCTGGACAGGGCTCAGAACCTGAACCACCGGTCGCAGCAAGACCCATGTGATAATCCGGCTCCACTTTCAATACGCCCACTCTGACCATGAAACTGCTGGTTGCCATCGATGGATCTGACAACTCTCTGCGCGCTCTGGCCGAAGCGGTCCGACTGGCGGGTCAACTGAAGGCCGCGGCCGAGCTGGTTCTGGTCAATGCCCACGACGACATCGCGTTTCGGGGGCCCAGCCAGTTCGTTGGCAAGCAGGCGGTCGATGAATACCTCGCCGAGCTGGCCGACCAGGAACTCAAGGCTGCCGTCGGCGCGGCTCAGGCCAGTGGGCTCAGGTTCTCGGTCAGCAAGGTCCGCGGACATGTTTCAGAGGCCATCTTGCAGGTGGCCGGCAGCGAGCATGTCGACATGATCGTCATGGGCTCCAAGGGCCGCTCGGCGCTGCGTGACCTGCTGGTCGGATCCGTGGCGCAGCACGTGCTCTCGCGTGCGAGCGTTCCGGTTCTGCTGGTCAAGTAATCGTATGCGCATTCTACTGACCTGGGCCATCAATGCAGGCGTGCTGCTGTTGCTGCCCTATGTGGTGTCAGCGGTGCGCATCCAGGACTTCGGCACGGCCCTGATCGCCGCGCTGGTGCTGGGCCTGCTCAACGCCGTGGTACGCCCTGTGCTGGTCGTACTCACGCTGCCGATCACGGTCCTCACGCTGGGCATCTTCCTGCTGGTGATCAACGGTTTCACCTTCTGGCTGGCCTCGAGCATGCTGTCTGGCTTTCATGTCGACAGCTTCCTGTGGGCCCTCATTGCGGCGCTCGTCTACAGCATTGCCACCACGGTGATCAGTTCCCTGCTTTTTCGAAAGTCAGACTGAGCCCCTTCCTGCTGCAGGCGTTGCAAACCTGTGCGACGGGCAATCCATCGCACCCGAGCGGACAGAACCGCTCGCTGTGACAGGAATCACGGCAGCCGGTTCACTGCGGTTCATAATGAAGGCTCATCTCGCTGATCGCAGAGTCCCGACATGATCCAGTTCAATGCGGCGCCGGCTTTCGATTTCGATGAATGGGCCGCCCTGTATCAACGTGATCCGGCGGCCTTTGAAGCCCGTCGCAAGGCGCTGCTCACGATCGAGGTGGCCCGCAGCGGACGCCACTCGCATCAGGCCCGCGAACTCGTCGAGCGACTTGAGCAGCATCTCGAGGGCAAGAGCGATGCCGAGCGCATCCAGATTTCGATGCTCGCCATGCTGTCTTCAGCGAAGCAGCTGACCCAGGAACTGGAGTCGCTGTCGCGTGCGATCGACCCTCAAAACAGATTGTCCAGCACCCAGCCTCGCCAGTCTCACTGAAGGCTCAGGGCTCCAGATGGCCCCACCCGGTTGAAGGGCAGGCGCGATCCAGGCACCTTCCTGTGTCATGTTTGTCGTCGTTGAAAGGAGCAATCGATGAAATCAATCTACGCAAAAGCAACTGCTGCAATCGGCGTCTCTGGCTTCTCCACAACCGCATTCGCAGCCTCGTGCTGCGCTGCAGGCGCAGCCTGCTGTATCGGTCTGCTGCCCTGCTGCTGGTAAGGCGCACGGGTGGCGAGGCTCGGGTTGCCTTGAACCCCGCAAGACCCAGGCAGGCATAAAGGCGTAAGCGAGCCTGTCCGCTTGGTTGAAAGCGTACAGGCTCGCTTGTCTGGGTGTAAATGTGGTGCCCCCGGCAGGATTCGAACCCGCGACCTTCGGTTTACAAAACCGCTG
>JBKCEY010000022.1:0-8699 GCA_046304115.1 Burkholderiales bacterium
GTGCTGGCCTGATCATCGCCGCGTTCGGGGACCCCGGCCTGGATGCAGCAAAGACCCGATGGGCGTTGCCGATGACCGGCATTGCCGAGGCGGGCATGGCCGAAGCGGCCGCGGGCGGGCGCCGCTTCTCGGTGGTCACCACTACGCCGCGCCTCGTCGACTCGATCGGCGCCCGCGCACGCGCCTACGGGCATGGCGAGCGCTTCCTCGGTGTGCGCCTGACGCCCGGCGACCCGGCGCTCCTGATGGCCGATCCTGAACGGCTCGTCGGTGCGCTCGAAGAGGCCTGTCGCGCGGCGATCGAGATCGACGGCGCCGAGGCCATCGTCATCGGCGGCGGTCCGCTTGCGGTCGCTGCGCGCGCGCTCCAGGGGCGCTTCAGGCTGCACGGTGAGGCCGCGGCGGTGCCGATCGTCGAGCCGATCCCCGCAGCGGTGCGTCTCGCACTCGCTCGGGCTGCTTGCATGGGGTTTGCGTAGGTCCTTGGTTTCGTGACGCGCGCACCGCAGAGCAAAGCCTGCAATGTGGTATCGTGCATGCGTCGCGCATGTGTGATCGACAGGCTCCTTGACATTATGGGGGCGTTGGTTCGAGTCCGATTGCGCCTGTCAATCACTTCATCGAAAGTTCGCCCGCTCTGGTCGTGTCCGTCATCCGCGTTACCTTGCCCGACGGCTCCGTCCGGTCCTTCGATGTGCCTGTCACCGTGGCGCAGGTCGCCGCTTCCATTGGTTCCGGGTTGGCCAAGGCCGCGCTCGCTGGTCGGGTCGACGGCACCCTTGTAGATACGTCCTTTGTCGTCGAACGCGATGCACAGGTTGCCATCGTGACCGACAAGGATTCCGACGGCCTTGAAGTCATCCGGCATTCCACGGCGCACCTGCTGGCGTATGCGGTCAAGGAACTCTTTCCCGAGGCGCAGGTCACCATCGGCCCGGTCATCGACGATGGGTTTTATTACGATTTTTCGTACTCAAGGCCGTTCACCCCTGAAGATCTGCAGGCCATAGAAGCCCGCATGGCTGAGCTGGCCCGCAAGGATGAGCGCGTGCAGCGCGAACTCTGGGCCCGCGATGATGCCGTTCAGTTCTTCGAGTCCATCGGGGAACGTTACAAGGCCGAGATCATTGCCTCCATTCCGGCCCAGGAAGGCATCAGCCTGTACCGCGAGGGCAGCTTCGTCGATCTGTGCCGGGGGCCGCATGTGCCCTCAACCGGCAAGCTCAAGGTCTTCAAGCTGATGAAGGTTGCGGGCGCCTACTGGCGTGGCGATTCGCGCAACGAAATGCTGCAGAGGATCTACGGAACGGCCTGGGCCCGCAAGGAAGATCAGGACGCCTACCTGCATCGCCTCGAAGAAGCCGAAAAGCGAGACCATCGAAAGCTCGGCCGCGCGCTCGATCTGTTTCATCTTCAGGACGATGCGCCCGGCATGGTGTTCTGGCATCCCAGAGGTTGGGCTCTGTGGCAGCAGGTTGAGCAGTACATGCGGCAGGTCTACCAGGACAACGGTTACCACGAGATCCGTTGCCCGCAAATTCTTGATCGCACCCTCTGGGAGCGATCGGGCCACTGGGAGAACTACAAGGATCACATGTTCTCCACAGCCTCCGAGAACCGTGATTACGCGGTCAAGCCCATGAATTGCCCGGGCCATCTGCAGGTGTTCAATACCGGGCTGCGCAGCTACCGTGACCTGCCCCTGCGATATGGCGAGTTTGGTCAATGCCATCGCAACGAGCCGTCGGGTGCGCTGCACGGCATCATGAGGGTGCGCGGTTTTGTTCAGGATGATGGACACATCTTCTGCACCGAAGACCAGATCCTCGACGAGTGCGTGGCCTACACCGACCTGTTGCACCGGGTGTACCGGGATTTCGGCTTCACCAACATTCTGTACAAAGTGGCGACTCGCCCGGCCAAGCGAGTCGGCGCCGACGAACTGTGGGACAAGGCCGAGTACGCGCTCATGGAATCCCTGCGCCGCTCGGGTTGCGAATTCCAGATCGCGCCGGGCGACGGGGCCTTTTATGGACCCAAGATCGAATACACCCTGCTCGATGCACTGGGCCGCCACTGGCAGTGCGGCACGATGCAGGTTGATTTCAATATGCCTCAGCGCCTGGGTGCTGAGTATGTCGCCGATGACAACAGCCGCCGGCATCCGGTCATGCTCCATCGGGCCATCGTGGGCTCACTCGAGCGCTTCATTGGCATCCTGATCGAGAATCATGCCGGGGCCTTTCCCGCCTGGCTCGCTCCGGTGCAGGCCATGGTCCTGAGCATTACCGAGGCGCAGACCGAATATGCCCAGGACGTTGTACGCGCGCTGAAAAAACAGGGATTGCGGGCTGAGTCTGATTGTCGGAACGAAAAGATCGGCTATAAGATCCGCGAGCATAGTCTGCAAAAACTGCCTTACCTGGTTGTCGTGGGAGACAAGGAGCGGCAGGCGGGCCATGTGGCCATTCGGGCACGAGGGGGAGTTGATCTTGGATCAATGCCTCTTCAGGCGTTCATTGAACGCCTGACCGGAGAGGTTGCTTCACGTCAGGGCTGAGTTCGCTCAGAGTTCCTGTTACCGCCCACGCACACCGGAGAAAACAGCATCGCTACGACCGAACGCGAACGGACGCACCGCCTGAATGGCGAAATCAACGTGCCCGAACTGCGCCTGATGGGCATTGAGAACGAGCCCCTCGGAATCGTCTCCACCCGCGAAGCCCTGCGCATGGCCGAAGAGGCCGACGTGGATCTTGTCGAGATCGCCCCCATGGCCCAGCCCCCCGTGGCCCGGCTGATGGACTACGGCAAGTTCAAGTACCAGGAGCAAAAGCGTGCCCATGAGGCTCGCCTCAAGCAGAAGGTCATTCAGGTCAAGGAGGTGAAATTCCGCCCGGGCACCGATGACAACGACTACGGGGTCAAGTTGCGTAACCTCGTACGTTTCCTTGAAGAAGGCGACAAGGCCAAGGTCACACTCCGGTTCAGGGGTCGGGAAATGGCCCACCAGGAGTTTGGCGTTCGACTGCTTGAGCGAATCCGGACTGATCTCGATGCGGTGGGGCAGGTCGAGGCGATGCCAAGGCTCGAGGGGCGGCAGATGGTCATGATCATCGCGCCCAAAAAACGAAAATAAATGCTATAGTTTTGGGCTTCGCTGGTTGAATCACTGCCAGCGAAGCAGCTGTTGCCCGGGTTCGGAAAGTGCGCTGCAAGTGTGTAGTGCCACCTCGAGGCAGCCCCATCGGAGCGGCATCATGCCCAAGATGAAGACCAAAAAGAGCGCTGCAAAGCGCTTTCGAGTGCGCGCGAGCGGCTCGATCAAGCGTGGCCAGGCATTCAAGCGCCACATCCTCACCAAGAAGACCACCAAGAACAAGCGCCATCTGCGTGGTGCGGTTCAGGTCCATGAGTCCGACGTGCAGAGCGTTCGGGCCATGATGCCCTACGCATAAGGAGGATTCAGCATGCCTCGCGTCAAACGTGGAGTAACAGCACGCGCCCGCCACAAAAAGGTCCTGGCTCTCGCCAAGGGCTATCGCGGTCGTCGCAACAATGTCTATCGCATCGCCAAGCAGGCGGTGATGCGTGCAGGTCAATATGCCTATCGCGATCGCCGCGCTCGCAAGCGTGTCTTTCGCGCGCTCTGGATTGCCCGTATCAACGCGGCTGCCCGTGAGCATGGCATCAACTACAGCCGCTTCATCGCCGGGCTTCACAAGGCCGCGATCGATCTCGATCGCAAAGTGCTGGCTGAGCTGGCCGTCAACAACAAGCCTGCTTTCGCAGCGGTTGTGACCCAGGTGAAGTCGGCGCTCGGCGCCTGACGGGTTGAGGAGCCCCGCTGTGGCGGGGCTTTGCGCCAACTCGACGGTGTGTAGCACGGGGGCCCCCTGAGGGGCCCTTTCCATTGTTGGAGCTGGATCACGGGTGGGGGATGCATGAACGACCAACTGCAGACCATGGTGAATGAGGCGGTAGCCTTGTTTGCCGAGGCGACCGATACCGCGGCTCTGGCCAATGCCAAGGCAAGGTTTCTGGGCAAGGAAGGCCAGCTCACGGTTCACATGAAGGGGCTGGGGCGTCTCACGGGCGAGGCCCGCGCGCAGGCCGGCAAGACTCTCAACGAGATCAAGCAGACGATTGAGGGTGCCCACGCCGCCAGGCAGCGGGCGATCGAGCTTGCGGCTCTGCACCAGCGTCTGGCAGCCGAGTCGATCGATGTCACCTTGCCCGGGCGTGGGATCGGTCGTGGCGGATTGCATCCGGTCACGCTCACCATCGAACGGATCGAAAGCATCTTTCGGTCGATCGGTTTCGATGTGGCTGATGGCCCCGAGATCGAGGAAGACTTCTTCAACTTCACCGCACTCAATACGCCCGACAATCATCCGGCGCGTTCGATGCACGACACTTTTTATGTGGAAGGTGAGGACGCCCGCGGCCAGCCGCTGCTGTTGCGCACGCACACCAGCCCCATGCAGATTCGCTATGCGCGAATGCATCAGCCGCCGATCAAGGTGATTGCTCCCGGCAAGACCTATCGAGTCGATTCCGATGCGACGCACGCGCCGATGTTTCACCAGATCGAAGGCTTGTGGATCGACCAGGATGTCTCGTTCACCGATTTGCGCAATCTCTACACCGCCTTCCTGCGTCGTTTCTTCGAGCGTGACGATATCGACGTGAGGTTTCGACCCTCCTACTTTCCGTTTACCGAGCCCTCCGCAGAGATCGACATGCGTTTTGCAGATGGCCCACTGGCAGGCCGCTGGCTCGAGGTTTCTGGCGCCGGACAGGTTCATCCGCAGGTGGTTCGCAACATCGGCCTTGACCCGGAGCGCTACATCGGTTTTGCGTTTGGCTCCGGTATCGAAAGACTGGCCATGCTGCGCCACGGGGTGGGCGATCTGAGGCTGTTCTACGAAAACGATCTGCGGTTTCTCGAGCAATTCAAGGACTGACCGGAGCACCTGCAATGCGATTTTCTGAACGCTGGCTGCGTGCCTGTGTCGATACCGATCTCGATAGCGATGCCCTGGCGCATGCGCTCACCATGGCGGGCCTCGAGGTCGAAGAGCGTACCCCTGCAGCACCTGACTTCAGCGGTGTCGTGGTGGCGCGGGTCCTTGAAGTCAGCCGACATCCCGATGCAGACAAACTGACGGTCTGTTCTGTCGATATCGGTCAGCCAGCACCGGTACAGATCGTCTGCGGGGCGCCCAATGTGGCTGCCGGCATCACAGTGCCGTGCGCCGTGCCCGGCGCCATCCTGCCGGGCGGCTTCACGATCGGCGTGGCCAAAATGCGGGGCGTGCAAAGCGAAGGCATGCTGTGCTCCGCCCGCGAACTGGGTCTGTCCGAGGATCACTCCGGTTTGATGCTGTTGTCCGAGTCGCTCGCGCCGGGCAGGGTGTTTCGCGATGCGCTGGATCTCGATGATCAGATCTGGCTGCTCAAGCTCACGCCCAATCTGGCGCATTGCATGTCCGTGGTGGGCGTGGCGCGTGAGGTGGCAGCCATTACCGGTGCCCCGCTTCATCTGCCCTCGATGCCGCGTGTCGATGCTGTCCTGACCGACCGCCTGCCGGTGCGAATCGAGGCTCCCGAACTGTGTGGCCGCTTCAGTGGGCGCATCATTCGTGGCGTCAACGCCAGGGCCACCACACCGGACTGGATCCGCCAACGCCTGGAGCGAAGCGGCCAGCGCTGCATCTCGGCGCTGGTCGATCTGTCCAACTACGTCATGCTCGAGCTCGGGCGCCCAACCCATGTGTTTGATCTCAACAAGATCCAGGGCGGCCTGCAGGTGCGATGGGGGCGTGCAGGCGAACAGCTCAAGCTGCTGAATGGCAACACCATCGATGTCGGGCCCGATACCGATGGCCTGAAGGTCGGTGTGATCGCTGACGACCATCAGGTCGAGAGTCTTGCCGGCATCATGGGCGGCGATGCCACCGCAGTGGGCCTGGACACCACTGACATCTATGTCGAAGCGGCATTCTGGTGGCCCGAGTCGGTCATGGGACGGGCCCGTCGCTACAACTTTTCCACCGATGCGGCTCAGCGCTTTGAGCGGGGCGTCGATGCAAGTACCACGGTGGAGCATCTTGATTACCTGTGCGCCCTGATCCTGTCGGTGTGCGGCGGGCAGGCCGGCCCGATTGATGATCAGATCATCGGTTTGCCGGTCCGCGCGCCGGTGAGCATGAGACTGTCGCGGGCGATCAAGGTGATCGGCATGCCGATCACGCAGGCCGATTGTGTTCGTGCGTTCGACCGCCTTGAGCTTCAGCATGTCGTGCAGGTCAGCGCAGAGGAGTGCGTCTTTTCGGTAACGCCTCCGGCGCGTCGCTTCGATCTTCAGATCGAGGAGGACCTGATCGAGGAGGTGGTGCGTATCCTGGGGGTTGATTCGCTTCCGGTGCGTGCACCGCGCATGTCGGCCGACCTGGCCGTTGTGCCAGGCGATCAGCGCAGTGTGCTGTCGATCAAGAGGTTGATGGCCTCACGCGACTGGCAGGAAGTCATCAACTTCTCCTTCGTGTCTTCGCAGCTTGAGATGGCGATGGACTCCGGCCATGCGCCGATTCGCCTGCGCAATCCGATTGCCGAGACACTCGATGTCATGCGAACCACGCTCTGGAGTGGGATGCTTGGCAACCTCAGGCACAACCTCAACCGCAAGCTCGATCGCGTGCGCCTCTTTGAGGTCGGGCGGGTGTTCCTGCAGGACGCGCAGGCCAAGGCGGGCCCACTCGAAGTGGCCGGCATTCGCCAGCCTGTGCGTATGGCCGGGCTGGCCTGTGGACCCGCCTCGCCCGAGCAGTGGGGTAGTGCCACTCGGGAGGTCGATTTCTTCGACGTCAAGGCCGACCTCGAAGTTTTGCAGCCCGATCTGAGATTCGTACCGGATCGTCATCCTGCCTTGCATCCCGGACGTACAGCCCGGATTCTGGATGCATCAGGGCAGGCCATCGGCTGGATGGGCAGTCTGCATCCGGCGCAGGTCCAGGCACTGGATCTGTCACGGACCCCGATTCTGTTCGAGCTTGAGATGGCCTCACTGACCTCTGCTCACGTCACGCAGGCGCAGGGTGTCTCACGGTTTCCCCCGGTTATCCGGGATCTGGCCTTTGTGTTCGAGGAGTCGGTCAACGCCGGTGCAGTACTCGATGACATTGAAGCGTTCCGCCGCCAGGAGCCGGCTCTGAGTCTGCTCCAGCATGTGCGCCTTTTTGATGAATATCGCGGTAAGGGACTGGAAAATAAGGAAAAAAGCCTTGCCTTCCGATTCTGGTTGCAGGATACTGAACGTACCCTGTCGGATGCCGAATCAGACGCCGCCATGCGTGCGGTGACCGAACTGCTTGCGGGTCGGCATCGAGCGCGCCTGCGTTCTGCCTGATCGGTTGTCCGGATCCCAAGAGTATTCAGTCCATGTCCCCCAACGACACCGAACTGCGCGCGAGGTCGCATGAATCCCGCGGTGCACTGCGCGATCTCGAGTTTGAACTCGAGGGTGTCGATCCGCCCGATCGCGGCTTTACGCTGACCAAGGCCGAACTGGCCGAGATGCTCTTTGAGCGAGTCGGACTGAACAAGCGCGAATCCAAAGACATGGTCGAAACCTTCTTTGACGAGATCAGGGCTGCGCTGGAGCGCGGCGAAAGCGTCAAGCTTTCGGGCTTTGGCAATTTTCAGCTGCGCGACAAACCTGAGCGCCCAGGGCGCAATCCCAAGACCGGTGAGGCCATCCCGATCTCGGCGCGCCGGGTGGTGACCTTTCATGCCAGCCAGAAACTCAAGAGCCTGATCGAAGGACCCGAGACGGCATGAGTGTGGATCCCGTGTCTGGCCGTGAACTCGATCCCGCGTTCGAGGCGGCGCGCGCGACCGTTGCCGTCGGAGGACTTCCTTCGATTCCGGCCAAGCGCTACTTCACGATCGGTGAGGTGAGCGAACTCTGCGGAGTCAAGCCCCATGTGTTGCGCTACTGGGAGCAGGAGTTCACGCAGCTGCGACCCATGAAGCGCCGTGGCAATCGCCGTTACTACCAGCACCACGAGGTGCTGCTTGTGCGGCGAATCCGTGAGTTGCTCTACGAGCAGGGGTTCACGATCAGCGGAGCGCGTAACCGCCTCGGCGAAGTTGCAAACAGCGCGGTGCGCCGACGTGAACCGGCGCCATCAGAAGCTGACCAGCGTCTGTCAATGCCCGCAGTGGCTGAGGTCTCTTGCGTCAACGACCTTCGCAACGAACTCAACCGTCTTTTGGTCCTGCTCGAGCCCTGAAGCGGGGCTCGCGTCTGCTATACTCTTCAGTCTTTCGGGGCGTAGCGCAGCCTGGTAGCGCACCTGCATGGGGTGCAGGGGGTCGAGAGTTCAAATCCCTCCGTCCCGACCATTTAAGCAAACGGAAAATCAAGGGGTTACTGCTCACGAGGCGGTAGCCCCTTTTCCTTTGGGTTGTGCCAAGCATCGACCCCTGCCAAGCCTCAGGGTAAAAGCGCTTCGCCCTCGATCTCGACCTTCGCATCAGGGTCGATCAGGCCAGAGACCTGCACCAGCGTCATGGCCGGGAAGTGCTTGCCCAGGGTCTCGCTCCAGGCCTTGCCCACGGCTGCGCCTGCGCGGTTGAACTCATCGATGTCAGTGACGTAGGCCCGCAGCATGATGAGATGCTGAGGCTGACCG
>JBKCEY010000023.1:0-7279 GCA_046304115.1 Burkholderiales bacterium
GGGTCCAGCGCACGCCCGTATCGCGCCACAGCTGGGCAAACCCCTTCCAAGGGGAATCGGCCTGGGGCATGGGTCGACGTCCGTCAGGTCGATACCCTTCAGGCCGATGCGCATCGATATCCTGTGCAGGCATCGGTGCCCAGGCGAGCAGCACGCCCGCACCCAGCGCACCCAGCGCAAAGAGCGTCACCAGCGCTGGCACACGGTCGGGAACCAGCAGGGCAGCGCTGGCGAGGACACCCACCAGCCCCGCCCCCTCGCGCCAGGCCGTCACACGTACCCGCTGCGCGTCATCGGTGCCCAGGCGAGCACCCCAGGCCTGATGGGTGATCGACACGACCGACCAGGCCAGATAGGTGATCACCGAGGTGATCGCAAGCCACGCAGCCATCGACATACCGGCTGGCGGAAAAAAGAGGGCGGCATAGGCCAGCACGAGTACCGGAAGCGCCAGCCAGATGATGCGTCGCCAGCGATGCAGGTCGGCCTGCCGGTCAAGACTCGCGCCGATCAGCGGGTCGGCGATGGCATCGACCGCACGTGCTGCAAACAGCACCGAGCCTACGGCCGCCAACTCCAGTCCGAGTCGCTCGGCATAGTAGGCAGGCAGCAGCACGAACAGGGGCAACTCGAGCAGCGCCAGCGGCGCACGCAATGCGCCATAGCGGAGCAATGCGGGCGTACGGGTCGGCTCGGTGGCACTCAAGGGTTGCGGGCCAGGGTCGGCAGCCGCTGCATGACCGAGGTCCGCAGCGACGGCGCCTGCGTCCGTTCATCGAGCCAGATCGAAAAGAAGGCCCGACCGAAGTCGGTGTCATCGATCGAACCGATCGGCTGGTCGTTGTGAAAAAAACGCACGCCACGGGCGGGATCGAACACGCCCGTCAGTCGGTCACCCTCGCGAACATCCGGAAAGAGCTGCTTCATCTGCGCGCTCCACCGGGTGCGCTGGGCAGCCGTTCCAAAGCCGAGCCGCGCGATTTCCTTTTCGCTGCCTTCGACGATCGTCTCGCCCAGGAGGCCGCGCAGATAGCGCAACTCGAGCGCCATGGGTTGCTGGAGCAACTGTGCGGGATCGCGACCCGCAGTGCTGATCCAGAGCCGGGCGGTGTAGACGCGAAAGCCCAGGAAGCGCAACTCGCCTTCGCCGACCAGCCGTGCGGGCTGCAACTGACCCGTGACCGCGACCGGTGCGGCAGCGGGCGAGGAGGCCAGTGCCTCGCGCAGCGGCTCGGTGGCCAGCGCAGCGGCCGTGATGACGCTGGCGGCAACCGCTTTGCCGCTCGGTCGGCTGGATTTGCGCTCAGTCATGCTGGGGTTTACTCCGGTGCATGCAGGGTGAACTGAACGACGTCGGTTGCACCCTGCGCGAAACCTGCTTCGCAGTAGGCAAGATAGAACGCCCAGGTCCGCGCAAACGGTTCATCGAATCCCTGCGGGGCAATCCGTGGCCATTGCTGACGGAAGGTCTGGCCCCATTCGGCCAGTGTGCGGGCATAGTCGGCGCCAAAGGCAAACGACGTGCCTACGGTCAGATCGGCCTTGCGGGCACTGCGTTCGAATCCCGAGGGGCAGGGCAGCATGCCGCCCGGAAAGATGTATTGCTGGATGAAGTCGGTGCCCTGCCGATAGCGATCAAAGAGCGCGTCATCAATGGTGATGGTCTGCACGACGGCTCGACCGCCCGGTTTGAGGCAGCGACGGACGGTCTCGAAGTAGGATGGCCAATAGGCTTCGCCCACGGCCTCGAACATTTCAATCGAGACGATGGCATCGAACTGACCTCGTTCATCGCGGTAGTCCTGCAGCCTGAAATCGGCCTGGGCACCCAGGCCGGCCTCATCGAGCCTGCGACGAGCCCAGGCGAGCTGCTCGGTCGAGAGCGTCAGGCCGGTGACATGCAGGCCGGCCCTGGCTGCGAGCTCTGCAAAACCGCCCCAGCCGCAGCCGATCTCCAGCACGCGGGCACCCGGCGCAAGGGCCAGTTCATCCAGGATGCGCTGGTACTTGGCCTGCTGGGCTTGCTGCAGCGTTTGTGCAGAATCCTGGCCAAACAGCGCGCTCGAGTAGGTCATTGAAGGATCGAGCCACAGCGAATAAAAGCCATTGCCCAGATCGTAGTGCGCATGAATGTTGCGCCGCGAGCCGGCCTTGCTGTTGCGGTTGAGCAGATGCCGCAGGCGATAGGCGAGTTGCCCCCACCAGCGCCCATAGATGGCTTTCTCGATTGCCTGGCGGTTGGCGAGCAGCACGCGCATGAGCGTGGCCAGTTGATCCGTTTGCCAGTCGCCTGCAATGAAGCTTTCGGCAAATCCGATGTCACCTCGGGCAAGCGAGGCCGAGCAGACATTCCAGTTGTTCAGGCGCACGCGGGCATGGGGCTCGCCATGGCCAAACTGCAGGGTATTGCCGCCGGGTGTCACCAGGGTCAGGCGTCCGTGCTGCATGCGTGAGAGCAGGCCGAACAGGGCTCGAGCCGCAGGCGGGACGGGCTCACTGGCCAGCACGGTGGGCAGCGCAATGGCATGCGAGGCTTCGATCACCGACTCGAACAGCGAGCCGGACGCGGAGGTCGGGTTCATGGTTGTCCTCGTGTGATGACTGCCCGTGGAGGATCGGGCTTGCGATAAAACCGCACACGTGCACGCCACAGTAGCAGGGCATGCCAGTGAATGCGCACGATCACCCCCAGTGTGAACAGGGGTTGACCGAATAGGGCGCGACGGGCGCTGCGGCGATCGGCCGCGTGAAGCTCGCCGCTCAGGCTGGTGAGCAGGAGCGGTCCTTGCTCATCATGATGGTCAATGCGGGCAATCGCCCGATCCGGGCGGTTCATGAAGCGAAACGTGTAGCTTCCCTCGACCGCGCAGAAGGGAGACACATGGAACACCTTGCGCGCATGCAGGTCGTGCCCTTCGCGAAGGCGTGATCCATCGGGCTCGGCGAGCAGGTAGCAATGGCGCTCACCGAAGGTGTTGTTGACTTCGGCAATGACTGCGACCAGCGCGTTGTCGCTGCGATGACAGAACCAGAAGCTGACCGGTTTGAACGCATAGCCCAGATGCCGGGCGAAGGTATGCAACCAGATCGGCCCATCGGCCTGCAGGCCTGCCTCGGCACAGCGCGCGCGCGCCCATTCGGCCAGCGGTGTCTGACCATCGCCATGATCACGGTCCTGAAACGACAGCGGGGCGGTGGCATTGAAGGCAAACCAGGGGCCCAGCGACTGCGCATGCTCTCGCGCATGAGTCCCGTCGATCCGCAGCCGGATGAAGCAGCCTGCATAACTGAAGGCATGACGTACCGGGCGCAGACGGGTATGCCGGATCGGACCGAAGCCGAACTGAATCGGCGCCTCAGGCCGGGCGCTTGAGGAGTCGGCACGCCGTGCCGCATCCAGGATCGACGCCGTCGCGTCCATCAATGCAGTGGGCCCCGTGCCGGCGCAGTGCGCCGTCCCGAGGGGCGGGGTTGGCTATGGGTCATTGAGATCGATCCGGCCCCGGGGTTCAGGCGGCCCGGGCCATCGAATCGAGGTCGTCGCGCCGATCGCGTTCGCAATCGAGCAGCCCCTGGGCGGCGGCCAGCCCGGCTTTGAGGCCATCTTCATGGAAGCCATAGCCCGCCCACGCCCCTGCGAACCAGGTGTTTCTGCCACCCTGGATCTCGCCGAGTCGGCGCTGAGCGGCAACCGCCTTGAGATCGAAGACCGGGTGCGAATAGTCGATGACCTTCAGGGTCAGCTCGGGCCGGGGCGGCTCGGGTGGATTGAGCGTCACCATCACGGGCTGATCGATCGGCAGAGGCTGCAATCGATTGAGCCAGTAGGTCACGGCCACCGACGGGCTGCCCAGGCCGGGCGAATCGATTCCGAATCGGCCCGCGCTGAGGTAGTTCCAGGAGGCCCAGGCCTTGCGGCGTCGAGGCATGAGTTGCGTATCCAGGTGCAGATAGGCGCGGTTGGGCTGATATCCGATGGCCCCGAGCACTTCGCGCTCCTCGGCGCTGGCATCGGGCAGCAGCGCAAGGGCCTGATCACTGTGGCAGGCCAGGATGACATGGTCGAAGGTTTCACGGCCGTGATCGGTGACGACCGCAACCCGCTGGGCCGAGACGCTTCGCTGCTGATCGAGCGGCTCGCGCAATACCGCCCGCACGGGGGTCGCGACCCGGACATCCTGCAGACCCGCCACGATGCGCTCGACATACTGTCGGGCGCCGCCTCTGACCGTGAACCAGCGCGGCCGGTTGGCGATCTGCAGCAGGCCGTGGTTATCGCAGAACCGCACGAAACTGGCCACGGGGAAGGCCATCATGGTTTCGGTCGGGCACGACCAGATGGCGGCGGCCATGGGCAGCAGATAACCCTCCCGGAACGGTCGGCCATAGCGATGGGCATCAAGCCACTGGGACAGGGGCAGGGCCGCATCGGCGTTGATCGACCGCGCGCGCGCCATGGCGGTGGCCTGACGGTTGAAGCGCAGGATGTCGGTCAGCATCGACCAGAAACGGGGCGACAGCGCATTGGCGGGTTGGGCAAAAAGCCCTGCGAAGTCACTGCCGCACCACTCGAAATCGTGGGGTCCGACCGAGACCGAAAACGACATGTCCGAGCCGGCGATGGGCACTCCGAGTGAGTCGAACAGGGCGATCAGATTGGGGTAGGTTCGTTCGTTGAACACCAGAAAACCGGTGTCAACCGCAGCCTCGACGCCGCCGACCTTGATGTCGACCGTGTGGGTATGACCGCCGACATAATCGCCTGCCTCGAACAGCGTGACCTGGTGCTGGCTGGCCAGCCTGTGGGCAGCGCCCAGACCGGCAATGCCGCCACCGATCACGGCAATCCGCCGTGGTGCTTGAGGATTGAAGGGCATCGTGTGCAGTACTGGACAAAGTTGAACAGGAGGATTCAGCCAGCCCTTTGCCTGTTGGTTGAGACAGACAACACGGGAAACTCGACTGTTTTGTCCATGGTAACGCATGGACAAGGCTGGTCAAATTGATTTTCGAGGCCTTTTGTCCGACCCATCGAACCGACAAGCCCCTACTTCTTAAATAAAACTGGGCTTGCAGGGAATGCCTGACCTATACTTGTCGTATGGACACCGTGTCGCTTATGGTGTCCATGACACATCCTGGACAGGTCACCCGGCCGGTCAGGTGTCTTCATCGGATAGCCGTACCAGATGAACGACCGAAGTTTTTCGCCGCCTCCGGGCCGCAACATCGCCGCGGTAGAGCGCGATACAGGACTGACGAAGGACACCCTTCGGGTGTGGGAGCGCCGTTATGGCTTTCCCAACCCCGATCGCGATGCCTTTGGCGAACGTGTGTATCCGCTCGATCAGGTCGACAAGCTGCGCACCTTGCGCCGGCTGATGGATGCTGGCCATCGTCCGGGCAAGGTCATTCATTTGCCGATCGAGCAACTGCAGGAACTCGCCGCGCAATCCGCGAGCATGGTCGATCTGCCCCGCAGCTTCAGTGATGCGGTGGCCGAGCATGACGACCTCGAGCGATTCCTCGACATGGTGCGCCAGCATCAGGCTCACGAGTTCCGTCGCGCCATGTCCCAGGCCCAGTTGCGGGTGGGCATGGAGCGGTTTGTCCTTGAGATCGTCGCGCCCATGACCCGTCTGGTGGGTGACCTCTGGGCCCGGGGCGAGTTCGAGGTTTTCGAGGAGCACCTGTATACCGAGTCGATGCAGGTGGTGATGCGCAATGCCATTGCGGCCATTCCCCAGCCTGCTGGCCATCCGCGCATTCTGCTCACGACCATTCCCCAGGAGCCCCATGGCCTGGGCTTGCTGATGGCCGAGGCGATCCTGTCGCTCGAAGGTTGCCGGTGCGTCTCTCTGGGCGTCCAGACGCCGGTGTGGGACATCCTGCGCGCCGCCGAGGCTCATCACGCCGATGTGGTGGCCCTGTCTTTTTCGGCAGCGCTCAACCCCAACCATCTGCTCGACGCCATCAACGAACTCCGGGCCAAGCTGCCTGCCCATGTCGATGTCTGGGCTGGGGGCAATGCGCCCATCCTGCGCCGTCGGCCACCGCCCAACGTGCGGGTGCTGCCCGACCTGCGCGATATCCAGTCGGTCATTCGCGACTGGCGCGAATCCCACCAGCCCGACTGACCTTCTGCCGGATAGCCACCCGCTAGGGCGGGATCGTCGAGCCTTTGTGTCGGCTCGGTCGAAACGCGGTGACTACCCGGACGGACACACGAAGGTCAGTGCCTGTTCACGCAGGCCCGGTAAACAAGGTCAGCACGCCGGTGTAGCCGTAGAGCTGGCTGCCCGAGAGTTCGCCATTGGCAAAAAAGCCAACCATCGGGATCTCGCCCAGCTGAGACTGGATCAGACCGACCTCGGCGCCTGTGGTGCCGAACAGCGCCCGCCCGCGTGCCAGGCAGGAGACATACACGGCGCCCCGAATCTGCTGGCCGTCGGTTTCGATCTCGTCGCGCAGTTCGGTGCACAGTCTTAGAAGATCGCCATGAGCGGCCTGCGCATTGCGCGTGCACAGCACAACACGATCCCCCTCCTCAGGCAGGGCCGCCATGGCCACCAGCCGCTGTTGTGGATCAATGCCGATGAGGTTACGAACCACATAGTCCCCGAAGCCCGGTCGCGCGCGCCGGGGAGCCTCTCCCGAAGCCAGTCCGAGCATGAGTCCGGAGCGCAGATGCTGCTTGGGCACCGCCCGCAGCAGGGCCTCGCCGTCGCGACTCGAGCGCAGGGGCTCCTCGACGCCCAGATCGCCCAGCAAGACATCAAGTGCCGGCCGGCCGTCGAGGGTCTGCAGCAGATTGGATCGGCAGGACGAGACCACATGGGGTTCTGCCAGCGGCGCACAGCCCTGCGTGACGCGCAGCACCAGCGGTACGGCCGAGGAGAACACCACACCGGACAGCCCGCCGTGAACCACCTCCTCGGCAATCTGTGGCAGCGGATCGGGTTGCCCGCTGGCAATGCCTCCGAAGAGCTGACCGTGTTCGACCTTGCCGGCCATGTCCTCGATCAGTTCCGTGAGATCGGGGGTGGCCGGGTCGGCATGCACGAGGGCACTGACCGCCGCATGCGAACCATCGGCCAGGATGCGACCCGGCGCAGGCGGAGGGCGGCGCCCCGAGAACACCTGAAAACTGTCGGGTGGCAGATCCAGCAGCATGATGCTGATGGCGGGTTCACTGTCGTATTCGGCGCCTGTGGCCACGATCGACTGCCCGCAGGTGCCCACCCAGGCGTCGATCCGGCAGCGCGACTTCAACAGGACA
>JBKCEY010000024.1:0-1578 GCA_046304115.1 Burkholderiales bacterium
CTTGCCAATGGCGCCATAGGCCGAAGCCGGGCCTGAATACGGATTGACGTTGCCGAGCTTGATTTCCTTGTCGGTCGCGCCCGAGTCGTATTTCTTCTGGGCCAAGGCCGTACCGGAGAAGGCGGCCAGGGTCAGGCCCGCCCGTGCCGTCGCAAGAAAGGTGCGTTTCACGAGAGTTTTCCTTCTGGGGATGAAGTTGCCGAGGTTGAGGCCGGACGCAGCCGGCTCCAGATCTTGCTGACCAGACCCGCTGCCCCGCTGGGCATGAGGTACATCAACAGGATGAGGAAGATGCCGTAGATCGCCCAGGGCGCAGACTTGGAGATCTCATCGGCAATGTTGGGCACGTACTGGATGAAGATGGCGCCGGCAATGGCTCCCGGGATGGAGGCCAGGCCACCGACCACCACGCCCACCAGCAGCGTGATCGACAGGAACGAGGTGAAGCTGTCGGGCGAGACAAAGGCCACGACCGAAGCCGAGAGCCCGCCGGCCACACCGGTAAAGGCTGCCGACACCCCGAAGGTGATCGACTTGAACACCGGCAGATTGACGCCCATGGCCGAGGCTGCGATGGGATGGTCACGAATGGCCACCAGCGCACGGCCCACCCGTCCGCGCAGCAGTCGCCAGGCGATCAGGAACATGAGCAGCAGCACAAAGAGCGTGTAGAAATAAAGCCAGCGGTCGGCCGACAGCGGCTGGCCCAGGATGCTGAGCTCGAAGGGCGGCTCGGGCTTGGACAGCACGATGCCCTGTACGCCGCCCGTCCAGTCCTCGATCTTCTTGTACTTGAGCATCTGCGGCACGGCCAGCGCAAGCGCAAAGGTGGCCAGAGCCAGGTAGTGCCCGCCCAGGCGCAACGCCGGAAAGCCCATCAGAAAGCCGAAGACAAAACACAGCACGGCCGCAAACGGCAGGGTGGCCCAGTAAGGCACGCCGGCTCCATCCATCAGGATGGCGGCCCCGTAGGCACCGATGGCATAGAAGGCGCCGTGGCCGAGCGAGATCTGACCGTTGTAGCCGGTGAGGATGTTCAGGCCCAGGATGGCGATGGCATAGATCATCACCATGTTGAACTGGAACACCCGGAAGTTCTTGACCAGGAAGGGCAGCACGCACAGCACTACCAGCAGCACGAGGCCGCCAATCCAGATGAGTTTCTTGTTGCTGGCGTTCATACCCGGGTCACCACCGCTTTGCCGAACAGGCCATCAGGACGAACGATGAGGGTACCCACGATGAGCACGAGGGCCACCGTGAGCTTGAGATCCGTGCCGATCACGTAGGCGCCCAGCAGATTCTCGAGCACACCCACGATGAAGCCGCCCACCACTGCCCCCCAGGGATTGTCGATACCGCCAAGCAGTGCCGCTGCAAAGCCGTAGAGCAGGATGCCGCCCATCATGTTGGGATCCAGGAACACGATCGGTGCCACCATCATGCCGGCCACCGCGCCAATGGCAGCCGCCAGGCCCCAGCCCATACCGAGCATCCAGGACACCCGCACACCCACCAGCCGCGCGGACTCCGGATTCTGGGCAGCGGCCCGCATGGCCAGACCCAGCGGGGTAAAGC
>JBKCEY010000025.1:0-1197 GCA_046304115.1 Burkholderiales bacterium
CCTTGGCCAGGGCTTTCAGGGACCTCGAGATTTCGGCCACCTCGGTCGCACGGTTCTCGCCGCCCGAGCCCGTTCCGGACATGAGCTGCAGGTAATCGACCATGACCAGGCCGAGCTTGCCGTACTGACGGGCGAGCCGCCTCGCCCGGGCGCGCAGTTCGAGCGGATTGAGCGCAGGCGTCTCATCGATGAAGAGCTGCGCATCCTGCATCTTCTCCATCGCATGGGTCAGGCGGGGCCAGTCGTCATCGTTCAGGCGCCCTGTGCGCAGCCTTTGCTGATCGATCCTTCCGACCGAGCACAACAAACGCATCGCCAGTTGCGTGGCGCCCATCTCCATCGAGAAAACCGCCACCGGCAGGCCCTGATCCACCGCGACATGCTCGGCCATGTTGAGCGCCAGGGCCGTCTTGCCCACCGAGGGGCGGGCAGCAACGATGATCAGGTCACCCGGCTGCATGCCCGAGGTCATTCGATCGAGGTCGGCAAAACCCGTCGGCACACCCGTGATGTCGTTGGGATTGTCGCGGTTGTAGAGCTCATCCACACGCTCGACCACCTGACCCAGCACGCGGCCCAGCTCCTGAAAGCCCGATCGCCCGCGTGCACCGTCTTCGGAGATCTGAAAGACTCTGGATTCGGCTTCATCCAGAATCTGCCGGGTATCCCGGCCCTGCGGGTTAAGCGCATTGGTGGCGATCTCATCCGACACTGACACCAGCCGGCGCAGAATCGCCCGATCACGCACGATCTCGGCATAGCGACGCACATTGGCCGCAGACGGCGTACCGCTGGCCAGCGCATTGAGATAGGCCAGACCCCCGGCCTGCTCAAGCTTGGCCGTGGATTTGAGGGCATCGTGCAAAGTCAGCACATCGGCTGGCTGGTTGTCATTCATCAACCGCGCCAGGTGCAGCCAAATCAGCCGGTGATCATGGCGGTAGAAGTCCTCTTCGCGCACCACATCGGCGATCCGTTCCCACGCGGTATTGTCGAGCAGCACGGCGCCCAGCACCGATTGCTCCGCCTCGATTGAATGGGGTGGCACGCGCAGCGAGGCCACCTCGGGGTCGGGCCGCACCGGTGCTGGAAGGCCGGCGAAATCATCAGAACTCATGCCGGCAGTGTACCGATTCGCATCGACGCTTCGGGTGCGCGACAGGAATTCGGGCGTGCGCCCGGAAACGGTGTGTGCAT
>JBKCEY010000026.1:0-2738 GCA_046304115.1 Burkholderiales bacterium
AAAACAGATCGAGCAGGTCGCTGTCGGCCGAGGTGGTGATCACCTGAAAACGACGCATGCGATCGGCATCGAGCTGTCCGCCATCAAGAGCGGTGAGCTTGCCAAGGCCTGGAATTTCATCGAAGAGCTCGGCCAGGGGATCGGCCTGAGTCGCAGCCTCGAGTGGACCGACCCGAACATCCAGCCGATCCCGCAGGGCGCGGCCGATGCAGTGCCGGCCAAAGATGCATCCGCCGAAGTCCCCGCTCAGGCAGCCGACACCGTGGCCGATGACGGCTCCTGGGGGCTTTTCGAGGCGCCGGCATCGCCCGCCAGTGTGGAGGCGGCTCCTGAAGCTCCGCTTGTACAGAGCCCTGCCGTGGCGCCGGCCGCGAGCGCACCCGCTGCCACAGGGGCGCGTGCCGCCGACAAGGCGCATGGCGCCAATCTGGAGAGCTCAACCATCCGGGTGCCGATCGAGAAGGTCGATCAGCTGATCAATCTGGTAGGCGAACTCGTCATCACGCAGGCGATGCTGGCGCAAACCGGCCAGGATCTGGACTCCATGAAGCATCAGCGCATGGTGTCGGGCCTGACCGACCTCGAGCGCAATACCCGTCTGCTGCAGGAAGCCGTCATGGCGATCCGCATGATCCCGATGACGGCAGTCTTCAACCGGTTCCCGCGCATGCTGCGGGACCTGGCAGGCAAGCTCGGCAAGCAGCTGGAGCTTCAGACCATCGGCGAGGATACCGAGCTCGACAAGGGCCTGATCGAGAAGATCACCGATCCTCTGACTCACCTGGTGCGCAATGCAGCCGACCATGGCATCGAGTTGCCCCAGGACCGCCTTGCGGCGGGCAAGCCCGAGCAAGGAACGGTCACGCTGGCTGCGGCCCACCAGGGCGGCTCGATCGTGATCGAGGTGCGGGACGACGGGCGTGGCCTGAATCGCGCCAAGCTCCTCAGGAAGGCCGCCGAACGCGGTCTTGCGGTGAGCGACAGCATGACCGATCAGGAGGTCTATGGCCTGATCTTCGAGCCCGGATTCTCAACGGCCAGCGAGGTGACCGATGTCTCGGGCCGCGGCGTGGGCATGGATGTGGTCAAGCGCAACATCACCTCGCTGGGCGGAACGGTGGAGATCGATTCGACCGAAGGCCAGGGCATGCGCGTGTCGGTGCGACTGCCCCTGACGCTGGCGATCATGGATGGCATGTCGGTCGGTGTCGGTGACGAGACCTACATCGTCCCGCTCGCCTCGGTGGTCGAGAGCATTCACCTGGCCGAAAGCGACGTGAAATCGGTGGGGGGTTCTGGCCGACTGGTGGAGGTTCGCAAGGAATACCTGCCGCTCATGCAGCTCGATCAACTGTTCGACGTACCACGGCAGACACCGAAAGACGGCGGGATCATGATTGTCGTGGAAGCCGAAGGGGGGCGTGTGGCCCTTCTGGTGGACGAACTCATCGGACAACACCAGGTCGTGGTCAAGAACCTTGAAGCCAATTACCGCAAGGTGCCAGGCGTCTCTGGCGCAACCATCCTGGGAGACGGTCGGGTGGCCTTGATTCTGGACACGTCCTGGCTCGTGCGCCGGGCTCGCCACTGATCCCGCCCGCCCAACCTCTGCCTTTGCATCAGCCCTTCTGTACGGAGAATCAACATGGCCCCCCGCGACCCGAAAGCCGATCCCAATGTCCGCCCTCGCGAATACCTCACCTTCCGACTGGGTGAAGAGGAGTACGGTATCGACATCCTCAAGGTGCAGGAGATCCGGGGCTACGAGCAGCCAACCCGGATCGCCAACGCACCGCCCTTTGTGAAAGGGGTGGTCAATCTGCGGGGCGTGATCGTGCCGATCGTCGATCTCAGACTGAAATTCGGCCTGGGCTCGGCCGAGTACAACGATTTCACGGTCGTGATCATCCTGAATCTGGGCACGCGCGTGGTGGGCGCCGTGGTTGATTCAGTGTCCGATGTGATGGAACTCTCGCCCGAGCAGATCCGCGAGGCGCCCGAGATCGACTCGGGTGTGGATGCGAGCTACATCACGGGACTGGGTACGCTCAATGACCGGATGCTGATCCTGCTGGCCATTGACCAGCTGATGGGCGCTTCCGAAATGGCGCTGGTCGAGCACGCCTGAAGGGCGTCGCTGCAACGCCCTGCACAGGTCGCATCGGTAAACCGATAAGACGCGGCGGCACACCGCCCGAGCCTTTTCACGATTGATTTCTTCTCCGGGAACACCGCCATGAAAGCGCCCGCATCTCCCAAGACCCACTGGCTTGACCGGCTGGGATTCGGCAAGAAAATGGCCCTGCTGGGCTTTCTTGCACTGCTGCCTGCGGTGATCCTGATGGCGCTCATGCTCAAGGAGGCGGTGCGCGATGTGTCTGTCATGGGCAAGCATCGGGCCGGTCTCGAGATGGTCGAGACCCTGATGCCGGTGGTGCGGGGCATGCAGGAGCATCGCGGCGCCTCGCGATCGATGCTCGCGGGCGATGCCGCCTTCAAGCCGAGGGTGGAGCGTGCGGCTGGCGATGTGGCCAAGGCACTGCAACAGGTTCAATCCGTGGCCAGTGCCACCGAAGGCGAACTGGCCCTGTCGGCCCAATGGGCTGCGCTGGCCTCACGCTGGAATGCCCTGACGGCGCGCAACGCAACGCTTGAGCCCGCGGTCAGTTTTCGTGAGCACACGGCCCTGATCGCCGATGTGCTGCAGTTTTTCCGGGTGGTGTCCGACGCATCTCAAC
>JBKCEY010000027.1:0-17965 GCA_046304115.1 Burkholderiales bacterium
CCTGGCGGATCGGGCCTGCATGGGCGGAGTCCGTCGGGGCCTGGCCGATGGCCCGCACCGGTAAATCGAACCGGAGCTGGGCTTCGCCGGGGATGCAGACCTCGCGGCAGATGAGCCACGACACCCGGGCACTCAGAGGCAGCACGCCGGGTTCGGGTCGTTCCTGAACCGGCACGGTGAGACGAAACGGCAAATAGACCTCACCCTCGTAGCCATAGTTGGCCAGGGGTCCCACCCAGAGTCGGGTCGGCACGGGCCATTGCAGGGCGCCGAACTGAACGCCCGGCGGCCCGGCGGCTTCGATCGTGGTCGGCAGACCCGAGTCGCCCGGGTTTTGCCAGTAGGTATGCCAATGGGGGTCGTGCTTCAGGCGCAGGGCAAGCCAGATCGACTCACCGGGAGCGGCCGAGAGTCGGTCGGCAACCCACTCGATTTCGAGGGCATCAACCCGGGCGAGCGGGGCTGCAGGGATGGCTACCGCGGGGGATGCGCTCAGGGAGGCCAGGCGCGAGCCCGTGGCAGGACCCACAGGGCTGCGGGCGGCGTCGAGCAGACTGCCCTGGGCGCTTGCAGCCCCCATGAACACAGTCAGAAAAAAAGTCAGAAAAGCGATCGGGCCCCACCGGCGCCCGAGGCCCGGCCTAGGCATCAGCACAAGCCTGCAAAAACGGTCCATGGCCCCATGCTACCCGAGCCATCACGCCCCGCCCCGGCTTGACCCTGACAAACCGAATCCCTACCATCGGTCGATGGATCAGGATCTTTCCGAGCTCGAGGGGCGCATCGAGCAGTTGCTGGGCATCGTGCGCAAACTGGCCGAGCAGAATCAGCTGCTGCGAGCCGAACTCGATCAAGCCTCCACACAGAAGGCCCGATTGCAGGCTCGCATGGGCGAAGCCCGCACCCGGGTGCAGGCCGTGCTCGACCGACTGCCCCAGGGCGATGAAGCGCAGCTTGCACTGGGTCTGAACCCGGAGCCCGCGTCATTTGATGCAACCGACGGCCAGGGGGCTCATTGATCATGGAACAGATTTCTGTTCGCATCCTGGATCGCGACTACCGCCTTGCAGTGCCCACCGAAGGCAAGGAACAGCTCATCGAGGCCGCCCGCGCCGTCGATGAGCGCATGTGCTCCCTGCGCGACTCCGGACGCGTGGCGGGCACGGATCGCATCGCTGTCATGGCAGCCCTGCAACTGGCCAATGAGCTGGTGGGTCTGCGTCAGGGGGGAGCGGCGGGAGCCCCCGCGGGCGAGGGTCAGACCGAAGCCGTCAAACGGGTTCGACGCCTCACCGCCGAGATCGACGCCGAACTGCGCCGTCAGGAATCCCTCTTCTGATTGCTGATGCAGGGCTGTGCGGGCCCTGCTGCGGTACCATCGGTTCACACCCTGCGGTGTTCGCCACGGTCAGACATTCCTTGAACCAATGCGAAAGCACCCAGGTCGCAGGGAATGATGAGCGTCACTGTTGTGAGCGGCCCATTGCGCGGTTGCACCTGATGTGATGCCCCTTGCGGCCGACCTGAACTTCACGGTTCAGGATGATGACCGAACGGCACTGGCGGGGTGCCCTCTTCCTTTTGCGTGCGCTCATGGACGCCTTCACGATTGCCCTGCTGCTGGCCCTGGGCGCGTTTGCCGGTTTTGCAGCAGGCCTGCTGGGCGTGGGCGGCGGCATGCTCATGGTGCCGTTCATGACGATGCTGCTGAGCGCGCAGGGCTTTGCGCCTGAGCAGATCATCAAGGTGGCCATTGCCACCTCGCTCACCACCATCGTCTTTACCTCGATCTCGAGCGTGAGAGCCCATCACAAACGGGGCGCCGTTCGATGGGATGCAGCCCGTGCGCTTGCGCCCGGCATTCTGGTGGGCTCTCTGGTTGCGGCGCAGTTTGCAGGTGCCCTGCCCGGTAGGCTGCTGGCCCTGCTCTTCGGTCTTTTCCTGGGTTTTTCGGCCATCAAGATGCTGGCCGGCAAGCCGCCGCAGGCGCAGGGCACTCTGCCCGCGGCCTCGGGCATGTTCGGCATGGGTGGATTGATCGGCGCGCTCTCGGCCGTGCTGGGTGCTGGTGGCGGATTTCTCACCGTCCCGTTTCTGGTCAAACGCAGTGTGCCCATGCAGCAGGCGGTGGCCACGAGTGCGGCCTGCGGTTTTCCGATCGCACTGGCCGGAGCGGTAGGCTATGTGGTGTCGGGATGGTCGGTGAGCCTGCCGGCCGGTACGTTGGGCTACATCTACCTGCCCGCCCTGGCCGCCATTTCGCTGGCCAGCGTACTGACTGCGCCGCTGGGCGCACGCGTGGCGCATGCCCTGCCCACCCAGACCCTCAAGCAGGTCTTTGCAGCGCTGCTGCTGGCGCTGGCGATCTACATGCTGTTCAAGGCCTGGAACATGGCTTGATGACGGGCCGGGCAGGCCTGCGGGCGCAACGCCTGCGGCCTGCCGTGCAAACGCTCTGCTCAGGACGCGTAGCGCTTGCGCAGTTCGTTTTTCTGCACCTTGCCCATGGCATTGCGCGGCAGCTCGTCAACCACGTGCACACGCTTGGGCACCTTGAATGACGCGATCCTGCCCTTGAGTTCGGCAATGATCGCGGCTTCCTGGAGATTGGCTCCGGGCTGACGCACCACCACGGCAGTGACCGCTTCGCCAAAGTCTCGATGGGGTACACCGATCACCGCAGACTCGAGCACACCGGGCATGTCATCGAGATAGGACTCGATTTCCTTGGGATAGACGTTGTAGCCACCGCTGATGATGAGGTCCTTGCTGCGACCCACGATGCTCAGATAACCGTTTTCGTCCCAGCGGCCGACATCACCCGTCTTGAACCAGCCATCGGCCGTGAACTCTTCGCGGGTTTTTTCTGGCATGCGCCAGTAGCCGCCAAAAATATTGGGGCCCTTCACCTCGATGCCACCGATCTCGTTGCAGGCACACAGCCGGCCCTGATCATCCACCACCCGGGCCGAGACGCCCGGCAGGGGCAAGCCCACCGTGCCCGCGACCCGATTGCCGTCGTAGGGGTTGGAGGTGAGCATGACTGTCTCGCTCATGCCGTAGCGCTCGAGGATGCGCTGACCGGTGCGAGTCTCGAACTGGCGGAAGGTGTCGGTGAGCAGCGGCGCCGACCCCGAGATGAACAGGCGCATGGTGCGCACGGCCCGCGCATCGAACGAAGCCTCATCGAGCAGGCGAACGTACATGGTCGGCACGCCCATGAACACCGAGGCCTGCGGCAGTCGAGCCACCACCGCCTTCGGATCGAAGCGGTTCATCCAGATCATGCGGGCGCCCGCGTACAGCGCACCGTGCAGGGCAACGAAGAGCCCATGCACATGAAAGATCGGCAGGGCGTGCAACAGCACATCACCGGAGCGCCAGCGCCAGTAGGTGTTGAGCATGATGGCGTTGCTCGACAGATTGCCGTGCGACAGCATCGCACCCTTGCTGCGGCCGGTGGTTCCCGAGGTGTAGAGAATCGCAGCCATGTCGGTGGCCTTGCGCTGAGCTGGCGCGCAGCGATCTCCAAACGGGGCTGCCGCCTGCAACAGGCTGCCTGAGCCCTGGTCCGAGAGCGTGTACACCTGCCGCGCGCCGCGCGCCCGGGCGATCGGCTCGATCCAGCCTTGATTGGCCGGTGAACACACCACCACGGCGGGCTGCGCATCCTGCAGGAAGTAGTCGATCTCGCCCGCCTGATATGCTGAATTGAGCGGCAAAAAGACATGGCCAGCACGCAGCGTGGCGAGATACAGACACACAGCCTCAACCGACTTGTCGACCTGCACCGCAACCCGTGAGCCCGCCGGCAGCCTGAGCGACTTCAGCAGATTGGCGATGCGCGCGCTGGCAAAGTCCAGATCCTGCCAGCTCCAGTAGCCGCCCTCGGTGGTTTCGATGGCGCAGGCCTTGCGATTGGCCGGGAAACGCGCGGCCAGGATGGCAAACAGGTTCTCGTTCATGTCGGTCAGTGAAACGGTTGGGTCTGTCAGTTGTGCAGACACGCTTGCGCGGTTCGAATCTTTTTTTTCAGTATCAGTCGAGCTTGGCCCCGGAATCCTTGACGACCTTGGCCCACTTGCGGATCTCGGTATCCACGTACTGGGCCATGGCTTCAGGGGTGCCACCGCCGGACTCCGCCCCGAGCTGCTTCCAGGTATCCGCCAGCTCCTTGCCCTGCAGGGCGGCGGCCACGGCCTGCTGCATGCGCAAGACGGCGTCGCGCGGCGTGCCGGCGGGCGCCCAGATCGCATACCAGGTGCGTGCGTCGTACCCCTTCACACCCAGCTCATCAAACGAGGGCACCTCGGGCAGCGCGAACGATCGCTTTTCGCTGGTGACGGCCAGCGGCACCAGGCGTCCGTTGCGAATGAAAGGCATGGCACTGCCCAGACCATCGAACATGAAATCGACCTGGCCAGCCAGCAGATCCTGCAGCGCAGGCCCCGCACCCCGGTAGGGAATGTGGGTCATGAAGGTGCGTGTGAGGGTCTTGTAGAGCTCGACCGTCAGCTGATGGGCCGTGCCGTTGCCCGCCGAGGCAAAGTTGAGCTTGCCCGGGTTGGTGCGGGCGTAATCCAGGAACTCCTGATGCGTGCGCATCTTGAGCTTTTGCGGATTGACCACCAGCACATTGGGCACCGACGAGAGCATCGTGACCGGCACCAGATCCTTTTGCAGGTCGTAGCCCAGTTTGGGATACATGCTGACCGCGATCGTGTGATGAACCGCCCCGATCAGAAAGGTGTAGCCATCGGGGGGTGACTTGGCGGCCACTTCAGCGCCCAGGGTGCCGCCGGCTCCACCGCGGTTGTCAATCAGGACGGGCTGCCCCAGAGAAGCCGTGAGCACCTTGGCCAGAGGGCGCGCGAAGGCATCGGTGCCTCCGCCCGGCGGAAACGGCACGATCAGCCGAACCGGTTTGGTGGGCCATGCAGCCTGCGCCTGCGCGGCTGAACCGACCGACCCCAGTGCAGCCCCGGCTGCGGCAGAAACGGTGCCCAACACGGCACGCCGACGGTTTTGAATCACGCTCATGAGAGTCTCCTGGTGAACTCGGCAGGCGCCGATCGAAAGAGCAGCCAGGCCCCGACGAGCATCATGGGAATCGACAGGATCTGACCCATGGTCAGGCCCGCTGCGAGGAGCCCGAGAAATGAATCCGGCTCGCGGGCAAATTCAGCTGCAAAGCGCAGGATGCCGTAACCCAGCAAAAAGAGACCCGATACCCGACCGACCGCCCTTGGCTTGGCCGAATAGAGCCACAGCACGACAAACAGCAGCAGGCCCTCGCCCGCGAACTGGTACAGCTGCGAGGGATGGCGGGCCAGCGCCGTGCCGGATTGTGGGAACACCATGGCCCAGGGCCCGTCTGATACCCGCCCCCACAACTCGCCATTGATGAAGTTGCCCAGGCGCCCGAACGCAAGCCCGGTGGGCACCAGGGGCGCCACGAAATCCATCAGCTGCAGAAAGGTCAGACCCTTGCGCCGTGCAAAAAGCGCACAGGCCACCAGCACCCCGAGCAGCCCCCCATGAAACGCCATGCCCCCCTCCCAGACCGCGAAGATCTCGAGCGGATGGCTCAGGTAATAGGCAGGCTTGTAGAACAGCACATAACCCAGCCGCCCGCCGAGTACGACGCCGGCCACGCCCCAAAAGAGCAGGTCCTCGACGTCGGCGGGCGAAAATCCCGTACTGCGCCCGTAATGGGTGTGTCTGACGCGCCAGCGACCCAGCAGATAGAAAGCCAGGAAGGCCAGCAGATACATCAAGCCGTACCAGTGACTGGCGACCGGACCCAGCTGCAGGGCCACCGGATTGAACTGAGGATGGGTGAGCATGGCGAGGATTCTCCCACGGTCAGGTCAGCTGACGGCTGGATCGATTTGGCGAACGCTGGATCGCCTTTTACCATCCCGGGCTTGCCCGGCCACTCACTGCGCCAGGCGACTCACCGCTTGCCCGGCCACTCACCGAACAGGTCCAGACCATGACTGATGCCAACCGCCGCTCCCGCAACATCACCGAGGGTGTGGCCCGTGCCCCGAATCGTTCGATGTATTACGCCATGGGCTACGAGAAGTCCGACTTTGCCAATCCCATGATCGGCATTGCCAACGGGCACTCCACGATCACGCCCTGCAACTCCGGGCTGCAGCCCCTGGCCAATGCCGCCGAGGCGGCGATCCGTGAGGCCGGCGGCAATCCCCAGCTCTTCGGCACACCCACGATCTCGGCCGGCATGTCGATGGGTACCGAGGGCATGAAGTACTCGCTCATCTCTCGCGAGGTGATTGGCGATTGCATCGAGACCGCGGTGCAAGGCCAGTGGATGGATGGCGTGCTCGTGCTGGGCGGATGCGACAAGAACATGCCGGGCGGCATGATGGGCATCCTGCGCTGCAATGTGCCGGCCATCTATGTGTACGGCGGCACGATCAAGCCCGGCCACTGGAAGGGCAAAGACCTGACCGTGGTCTCGATCTTCGAGGCCGTGGGTGAATTCTCGCGCGGTCGCATGAGCGAAGAGGACTTCGAGGGCATCGAAAAGAATGCCGTGCCCGGAACCGGCTCCTGCGGCGGCATGTACACCGCCAACACCATGTCCTCGTCGTTCGAGGCGCTCGGCATGAGCCTGCTGGGCTCATCCACCATGGCCAACCCCGATGCCGACAAGCTCGAGTCCGCTCGCGAATCAGCCCGTGTACTGGTTCAGGCGGTGCGCAACAACCTCAAGCCACTCGACATCGTCACCCGCAAGTCCATCGAGAACGCGGTCACGCTCATCATGGCTACCGGGGGCTCAACCAACGCCGTGCTGCATTACCTGGCCATCGCCCACTCGGCGGGCATCGCCTTCACGATCGATGACTTCGAGACGATTCGCAAGCGCGTACCGGTGCTCTGCGATCTCAAGCCCTCGGGCCAGTATGTGGCCACGGATCTGCACAAGGCAGGCGGCATCCCTCAGGTCCTGAAGATCCTGCTCGATGCAGGCCTCATTCATGGCGACTGCATGACCATTACCGGACGCACAATGGCCGAAGAGCTCGCTCAGGTGCCCAGCCAGCCGCGTGCCGATCAGAAGGTCATCTTCCCGATCAGTCAGGCGATTTACGAGCAGGGCCATCTGGCCATCCTGAAAGGCAATCTCTCGCCCGAAGGCGCCGTGGCCAAGATCACCGGCCTGAAAAACCCGGTCATCACCGGCCCGGCACGGGTGTTCGATGACGAGCAGTCCGCACTGGCCGCCATCATGGAAGACCGCATCAAGGCCGGCGACGTGCTCGTGCTGCGTTATCTGGGCCCCAAGGGAGCGCCGGGCATGCCCGAAATGCTCGCGCCCACCTCGGCCATCATCGGCGCCGGGCTCGGCGAGTCGGTAGCCCTGATCACGGACGGACGTTTTTCGGGCGGTACCTGGGGCATGGTGGTCGGCCATGTGGCTCCCGAGGCGGCCGCAGGGGGTCTGATCGGTCTGGTGCATGAGGGTGATTCGGTCACCGTCGATGCCCATCAACTGCTGCTGCAACTCAACGTGGACGAAGCCGAAATCGCCCGCCGACGCGCAGCCTGGACCCCACCCGCACCCCGCTACACACGCGGCGTGCTTGCCAAGTTTGCCAAGCTCGCCTCCAGCGCAAGCAAAGGTGCGGTCACCGACCTTTTCGAGTGAACGAGCGTCCCGTCCGCGCCTCGTCCGGGGCGCGGCGGTCTAGGCCAAGCATGCGCTCAAGCCACTCCCACCAGATCACGGCCAGTAGAAAAGGGCTCACGACCCACCACCAGGACCAACTGGCCACGGGCTCGATTCCTATCCATTTGAGCGCCACCAGGAGGGCGCCGATCCAGAGCAACGGCATCTGATACTCCTGAAGAGTCTGATTCGAGGTTGTATGATCGGGCCCGAGTCGTCAGGGGGCCTCCCATCAGTGGTCACCGTCAACCGACCAGCGGCAGATCCCGTTGATCCGGGCAAGCCCAGACACTTCCGCAGTGTCGCAGTCTGGTCCCGACCCGTTAATTCCGTTGTCATTTTTTGGTAGTCATCTCTTCTGTAGCTGTTTCAATTCCTCTCTCGGAGTCTTCATGAAAACCCGTCTGCTGGCCCCCCTGGTTGCCGCCGTATCGCTCGTGGCCGCGTCGCCCGCCTTTGCCAGCGCCGATCTGGCCAAAGCCAAGAACTGCCTGGCCTGCCATGCACCCGACAAGAAGCTGATCGGCCCGTCGTACAAGGATGTCGCGGCCAAATATGCCAAGGACAAGGATGCGGTCACCAAGCTGGCCCAGAAGATCCGTGCCGGTGGCGTGGGCAGCTGGGGTCAGATTCCCATGCCGGCCAACCCCCAGGTCAGCGCCGCCGAGGCCGAGACCCTGGCCAAGTGGGTCATGGCCACCAAGTAAGTCGTCCAACATTACTGATCGGGCTTTCGGGCCCGGTCCAAAAAAAGCGCTCCTCGGGGCGCTTTTTCATTGATGCCTGCGAGGCGCTTTCTCGTTCACACCTGCAGGACTCTTTTTCATTCGCACCGGGCTGTCGCTAGAATCGGGCTCGTCAAGCCAACCGGCCTTCGCTCATGCATTTCGACATCCTGCTGCAGCAGATCCTCAACGGGCTTGTGCTCGGCAGCGTCTATGCCCTGGTCGCGCTGGGCTACACGATGGTCTACGGCATCCTGCAACTCATCAACTTCGCCCACGGCGAGGTGCTGATGGTGGGCGCGATGGTGGGCGTCACTGTCGTGAGTCTGCTGGCCGGCTCAGGCCTGCCCGGCCCCCTGCTGCTGGTGCTGGCTGTGGGTGCTGCGGTGCCGGTGTGCATCCTGCTGGCTCTGGCCATCGAACGGGTGGCCTACCGGCCCCTGCGCAACGCACCGCGCCTGGCCCCCCTGATCACGGCCATCGGCGTGTCGATCGTGATCCAGACTCTGGCCATGATCCTCTGGAAGCCCAACCCCATCGTCTTTCCTGACCTGCTGCCCACGCAACCCATCGAGATCGGCGGAGCGCTGCTGGCGCCCAAACAGCTGCTGATTCTGGTGGTTTCGGCCATCGTCATGGCCGGGCTCATGGTGCTGGTCAACAAGACCCGGCTCGGGCGAGCCATGCGAGCCACTGCCGAAAACCCGCGCGTGGCTGGCCTGATGGGGGTCAACTCCAATCAGGTCATTGCGGCGACCTTTGCCATTGGCGCAGCCCTGGCGGCCATCGCCGGCGTGCTGGTGGCCATGAACTACAACATTGCGCAATTCAGCATGGGCTTCATTCCGGGCCTGAAGGCCTTCACAGCGGCCGTGCTGGGTGGCATCGGCAATCTGGCCGGCGCGGTGCTCGGTGGGTTGCTGCTGGGCATCATCGAGAGCCTGGGTGCGGGCTACATCGGAGATATCACGGGAGGATTTCTGGGCAGTCACTACCAGGACATCTTCGCCTTCGTGGTGCTGATCGCGGTGCTGGTCTTCAGGCCCTCGGGCCTGATGGGCGAACGCGTGGCGGATCGCGCATGAGCGGCCCCACAAAGACTCGCCAGGGCCTGACCGCACTGTGGCCTGATGCGTCTTCAAGCCCTGCAGCGCGCTGGGGTGCGATTGCCGTCGTAGCGGTCGTGCTCGCCGTTTTGCCCTTCGTGGCTGGAACGCAAGGCAATGCATGGGTGCGCATCCTGGACTTCGCACTGCTCTACGTGATGCTGGCTCTGGGCCTCAATATCGTGGTCGGCTACGCCGGCCTGCTTGATCTGGGCTATGTGGCCTTCTATGCGGTGGGCGCCTATCTTTACGCCCTGCTTGCTTCGCCCCATCTGGCCGAAAACTTCGAATGGATCGCGCAGACCTTTCCGGACGGGCTGCACAGCTCGATCTGGCTGGTCGTGCCGCTCGGTGCGGGGCTGGCCGCGCTGTTTGGGGTGCTGCTGGGCGCGCCCACCCTGCGCTTGCGGGGCGATTACCTCGCGATCGTGACGCTTGGCTTTGGCGAGATCGTTCGCATCTTCATGAACAACCTGAACTCGCCGGTGAATCTCACCAACGGCCCCCAGGGCATCAGCAACATCGACCCCATCCATGTGGCTGGCGTGAACCTGGGCAAGACCCATGTGTTTTTCGGGATCGAGGTGCCTTCGGTGCACCTGTACTACTACCTCTTTCTCACGCTCGCGATCGTGATCATCGTGCTCACGGTGCGCCTGCAGGACTCCCGGCTCGGGCGCGCCTGGATGGCCATCCGGGAAGACGAGATCGCGGCCAAGGCCATGGGCATCAACACCCGCAACGTGAAGCTGCTCGCCTTTGCCATGGGCGCCTCCTTTGGCGGGGTGGCGGGTGCCATGTTCGCGTCGTTTCAGGGCTTTGTCTCGCCCGAAAGCTTCACGCTCATGGAGTCCATCGTGATCGTGGCGATGGTGGTGCTCGGCGGCATGGGTCATGTACCGGGCGTGATCCTGGGCGCGGTGCTGCTCTATGCGATTCCCGAAGTGCTGCGCTATGTGGCCAAACCCGCCCAGGAAGCGCTCTTCGGTCAGGAACTGATCGCGCCCGAGGCCTTGCGCATGCTGCTCTTCGGGCTCTCCATGGTGCTGATCATGCTGTACCGGCCGTCCGGTCTGTGGCCCGCCACAACGGGCAAGCGCGCGGGGTCGAAATGATGCTGCTCGATGTTCAGGGCGTGGACAAACGCTTTGGCGGACTGCAGGCCCTGTCGCAGGTCAATGTGCAGATCCGCCGCGGCAGCATTCATGGCCTGATCGGCCCCAATGGCGCTGGCAAGACCACGTTCTTCAACGTGATCACAGGCCTCTACACGCCAGATGCCGGGCGCTTCATCCTGGCCGGGGTGCCCTATGAGCCCACTGCCGTCCATGAGGTGGCAAGAGCCGGCATCGCCCGCACTTTCCAGAACATCCGGCTCTTTGGCGAGATGAGTGCGCTCGACAATGTCATGGTGGGCCGACACATTCGCAGCCGTGCGGGTGCCTGGGCCGCCATGCTGCGATTGCCCTCCCAACGGCGCGAAGAGTCCGAGATCCGCGAACATGCGATGCACCTGCTCGACTATGTCGGCATCGCTCGATATGCCGACCAGCCCGCCCGCACCCTGTCATATGGCGATCAGCGCCGGCTCGAGATCGCGCGGGCGCTGGCCACCGAGCCACAGCTGCTCGCACTCGATGAGCCCGCAGCGGGCATGAATGCCACCGAAAAACTCGCCCTGCGCGAACTGCTGGATGCCATTCGAAACGACGGCCGGACATTGCTGCTGATCGAGCATGACGTGAAGCTGGTGATGGGCCTGTGCGATCAGGTCACGGTGCTGGACTATGGCAAGGTGATTGCCGAAGGCGATCCTGCTCAGGTGCGCAACAATCCAGCTGTGATCGAGGCCTATCTGGGGCATGCCCATGCTTGAGTTGCGCAACCTCAAGGTGGCCTATGGTGGCATCCAGGCCGTCAAGGGCGTCGACCTGCAGGTGCAGACCGGTGAGCTTGTGGCCCTGATCGGAGCCAACGGCGCAGGCAAGACCACCACGCTCAAGGCCATCACGGCAGGCCTCAAACCCGCCAGTGGCGAGATCCTCCTGGGGGGCAACGACCTGGGGCCCCTGGCGGCGCATCAGCGTGCGGCGCAAGGCCTGGTGATGGTGCCCGAAGGCCGTGGCGTCTTTGCTCGCATGACCATCACCGAGAACCTGATGATGGGCGCCTATCTGCGAGACGACCGGGCCGCCATCGCGACGGACATCGAGCGCATGTTCGAAACCTTTCCAAGGCTCAAGGAGCGCGCAGCCCAACTGGCGGGCACGCTCTCGGGCGGTGAGCAACAGATGCTTGCCATGGCCCGCGCCCTGATGGCCAGGCCCTCGGTTCTGTTGCTCGATGAACCGAGCATGGGGCTGTCACCCATCATGGTTGAAAAGATCTTCGAGGTGGTGCGTTCGGTGCATGCCCAGGGCATGACGATGTTGCTGGTCGAACAGAACGCCCTGCTGGCGCTTGAGGCCGCTGACCGGGGTTATGTGATGGACTCGGGGCAGATCACGATGCAGGGGCCAGCCGCCGAACTGCTGCACGATCCGCGGGTGCGCGAGGCCTATCTGGGCGAGGGTTGAACCTCGTCACGTGTCACCGCGCAAGCGCATGTTGCGGGCAGATGGGGTTGAAAAGGCGGGGTTGAAAATCAGAAAGCCTGATCGGCCGCCGAAGTAAAGGCATCGGCAAAGAATTCATCGGGCGGCAAACCCCGCTGCTCAACGAAATCCTGGCGTGCCGAGTCCACCACCACGGGTGCACCGCAGGCATAGACCTGATGCCCTGACAGGCTCGAGAAATCCTGCATGACGGCCTGATGCACAAACCCGGTTCGGCCTGTCCAGGCATCGCAGGGCAGCGCATCAGACACCACCGGCACATAGCAAATATGCGAGTGCTCGGCGACCCACTGGCGGCACAGGCTGTCGAGATACAGATCATGGGGACGCCGCCCGCCCCAGTAGAGCGTCATGGGTCGTGCCATGCCTTTGGCGAGGCTGTGCTCGATGATCGCCTTGATCGGGGCGAATCCGGTGCCACTCGCCACGAACACAATGGGCCTTGCACTGTCTTCACGCAAAAAGAAGGTGCCCATCGGGCCTTCAAAGCGCAGGATGTCACGCACCTTGACTGCAGGCTCGCGAGCCCCGAAGAGCGCATCGGTGAAGTGCCCTCCGGGCATGTGCCGCACATGCAGCTCCAGCAACTCGGCACCCTGTGGCGCTCCCGCCATTGAGTAGCTGCGGCGCGTACCGTCTTTGAGAATCAATTCGATGTACTGGCCGGCCAGATACTGCAACCGTTCGTTGGCCGGCTGCTGGAGCAGCAGCCGCACGACATCCGGTGCGAGCGGTTCGATGACGTTGATGCGACAGGGCATCTTGCGCACGGGAATATCCCCGGCGGCCGAGACCACCCGGGCCTCGATCACGAGATCGGTCGTGGCACTCGCGCAGCACAGCAAGGCGTGGCCCTGACGGGCGTCCTCGCGACGCAGGGCCTGGGGTTGATGGGCCCCCTGGTCGATCTCGCCCTGAGCGACACGAGCACGGCACGAACCGCAGGCCCCGTTCTTGCAGCCATAGGGCAGCACGATGCCGGCTCGCAGCCCCGCATCGAGCACGAACTCGCCCGGCTCGGCCAGGAACTTCTTGCCGCTGGGCAGCACGGTGATGGTCAGGGGCATTGCGTACACTGGGCGGATGAGAACTCGCAGATCGGATTATCGCCCACCCATCGCAAAGCCCCCACGGTGGGGTGGCATGCGGGCGGCTCGTGTCTTGCCGCGACGCATGCGCAAGCCTCGGGTCCTGGTGCTGGGCTGTGGCGATGTGGGGCTTCGCTTTGTGCGGGGCTGGTCATCACGACTGCAGATCGTGGCGGTGGCTCGCAGTGCGGATGCGCTTGCGCAAGCGCGCGCGGCCGGGGCCCGCACGATTCGGGCCGACCTCGATGCGCGAGCCAGCCTCAGAAGGCTCAGGGGCCTCGCGCAACGGGTGCTCTACAGCGCGCCGCCCCCCGACAAAGGCCGAACCGACCCAAGGGCAAAACGCGCGGTGGCTGCGCTGCAAGGCACTCAACGCTGGGTCTATCTGAGCACATCGGGCGTGTATGGCGATTGTGGGGGCGCGTGGGTGGAGGAACACCGGCCGGTGGCGCCGCGCAATGACCGGGCCTTCCGGCGTGTCGCGGCCGAACAGACTCTGCGATCGACCCGGCGGGCCCTCATCCTGCGGGTACCGGGCATCTATGCCCAGGATCGACTGCCTCTGGCCCGATTACGGCAGGGCACACCCGCCCTGCGGACCGAAGACGATGGCTACACGAATCACATCCATGCCGACGACCTGGCCCGCATCAGTTTTGCAGGCCTGTGGCGAGGCGGCAATTCACGGGTCATTCATGCAGTCGATGCGAGTGACATCCGCATGGGGGACGGGTGTGATGCTGTTGCCGATGCCCACGGGCTGGCCCGGCCGCCCCGCCTGTCGCGCGACGAAGTGAAGGCTCAGGTCTCACCCATGCTCTGGAGCTTCATGGGCGAGTCGCGGCGCCTGAGCAATCGGCGCCTGATGCGCGAGCTTAGGGCCCGACTGCGCTGGCCCACCGTGCATGCCTTTCTGGCCGAGAATCCCGGCAGCGGCGACTGAGAGAACCTTCAGCAGGCGCTTGGCCAGGCCCTGTGCATGCTATCCTTGCCGCCCTTCGCTGGTCGGTTTCGCGCTTGCGCGCAAGGCCCTTCAGCACGCCGGTGTAGCTCAGTCGGTAGAGCAGCTCATTCGTAATGAGAAGGTCGAGGGTTCGATTCCTTTCACCGGCACCACACTCAATGGCCTGACACTGTCAGGCCATTTTTTTTACCCGTCGTTTCCCCAATAAACGTTGGGGCATTCATGCGGGGTTATGCGGTTGTGCTGCGCAGCAGCATCGCACCTGTCGGATGGTCACGTCCAACCATGGCACCGCCGATGAGCCGGAAAATCACTAAGTGATATAGTTTTATGATGACCCGCGTGTTCAAAACCCGCTATTTCTCGCGCTGGATGCGCAAGACAGAGCTTACGGACAGCAGTTTGTGTGCAGCGGTGCTGGAGATGTCACGGGGACTGATCGACGCTGACCTCGGAGGTGGTGTCTTCAAGAAACGCGTGGGGCTGGCCGGGCGCGGCAAGCGTGGTGGAGCTCGAACCTTGGTCGCCACCAACAAGGGTAACCGTTGGTTCTTTTTGTTTGGGTTCGAGAAGAACGCTCGGGCCAACATCAGTGCAGAAGAAAAAGAAGCGCTGCAGTCTATCGCGCAGGATTTGCTCACCAAAACCAGCAAGGAGTTGGATGTGCAGGTGAAGGACGGAACACTTCAGGAGATTTGCAATGAGCGTTAAGAACAAGGCCAAGAGCCCCATCCTGGAGGCGGTGCACGCTACAGCCGTGGACCTGCATCGCCTGGGCTTTATCGACCAACGCAAGATGCGCAAATACGACGCTCTGTGTCTGGACCCCATTCCGGTTTATGGCAGCGAGCGGATTCGCACTTTGCGCGACCGTTACCAACTCAGCCAGGCCGTGTTGGCCTCCTTGCTCAATACCAGTCTGTCGACGGTGCGCCAGTGGGAGTTGGGCGACAAGCACCCCAGTGGCCCATCTCAGAAGCTTCTGAACCTGCTGGAGCGCAAGGGACTGGAGGCCTTGATCTGATGCGGTTCGGCACGCATTTGCCTGTGCCGCTGTAGAAATTACTTTCCGAACGTCAGGGTGGTCTCGCCCCGTTCTTGAGCTTTCATCCCCTCAAGGCACGCGCCATTGCCCCGCCCAGCCATGGGCCCGACTGAACACCGCGCGCCGATGCTGCGTGCCCAGATGCAGCAGGTCCATCTCCTCAAGGTTCAGGGTCAGCACCGCAAAGGCAGCGGGATCGGGTTGCTGCGTATAGGCCAGCGATGAGGCAATGATCTCGCCAGGGCGGTGGCCCGCACTGTAAGCCCCCCGCGAGGCTTCAGGCACGCGCGCCCAGGCTTGTGCTGCTGCCGGCCCTGAGGTGATGTCGACCTGCACCTGCAGGCGGATCTGAAGCTTCGATGCACTATCCCAGACATGCACCGCCGCGCGGGGCTGGATGCGCAGATCGTCGATCTTGGCGGAGTGAAGATGGGTGTGGATCTCCAGGCAGGCGCGAGCCTTGTCGGCCGCCCGCAAGACCACGGTGCGCGCCTGGGGCCAGCCCTCGCGCGAGACGGTGGCCAGCGTCGGATGACGCGCGGGCGCATGGCGGTCGTGCACGCCCCGGGTCAGTCGCTGCCAGGCATGCGCGTAGAGCGTGTCGAGTTCGCAGGCCCAGCGTTCGTAGGGTTCGGGCTCTGGCGTCATCAGGGCGCGAGGCTCACGCCCTGCACGCCATGGCGCGCCAGCGAGGCTGCAACCGTCCCGGCCGCCTTGGTGCGCACGATGTAGTCGCGAAGGGCCTGTGCGGCTGCTTCGCCTCGGCTCCTGGGGCAGCCCATGGCCTGACGGATCTGCATGAATCGCCCCGGCAACAGGCGCAGGCCACCGATGCGTGCGGCCTCATCGGCAATCTGCTGCTTCACCCCTGCCGCCACGTCGGCCCCGGTGGCCAGAAAGTGCTCCACCACAGCGGGCGAACTCGGCGCGCGCTCAATGCTTGCGGCCTTGAGTTCGCGCGAGAGGTAAAGATCGTAGGCACTGCCCTGCCCCACCACCACACGCAGGCCCGGCTGATCTACAGCTTCATTGGCAGTGAGAGGCGAGTCGTTGCGCACGAGGTAGCAGCCCTCGATGAGCAGATAGGGATCCGTGAAGAACACGCCCTCGCCGCGCTTGGGATCAATCGCAAAAAATCCGATGTCCGACTCATCACGAGCCACGCGATCGACCGAAGCGGCTGCCGTCTCGACCACGATCAGCTCCAGAGGCACGCCCAGCTGATCGGCCCAACCCTGGGCCAGATCGACCGAAACCCCGCTCACTGCTCCTGACTGGGGATTGCGGCTTGCGAGGATGGGATTGCCGATGTTGATCGTGGCGCGAAGCCGCCCCGTGGGCGCGAACCATTCCATCAGGTCTGCGGTAGAGACCGTCATGAAGCAAAGGCTTGAAGTGGCCCGCCCTGAACCGTGATGCGATGCATCAGGCGCCGATTGCCGTGATAGTCGTTGAGCGCGTAGTGCCAGGTTGCACGGTTGTCCCAGAAGGCGAGGGACCCCTCCTGCCACTCAAAGCGACAGGCAAACTCCGGCCGCGCCGCATGCTGGTAGAGGGTCTGCAGCAGGCCTTCGCTTTCTTTGGCGGTCCACCCTTCGAAGTGCGTGGTGAAGGCCGAATTCACATAGAGCGTGGCCCGGCCAGACAGCGGATGCCGAATGACCACCGGATGCACGGCGCTCTTGATGGCCGCATCGGCGTTGCCGATACGCCCCTCGGCATCGCCCTTGCGTGCAATGGCACCCTGGCGTCCAAAGACATGGGCAGTATCGTGCACGGCGCGCAGCCCCTGCAGGGTGCGCTTGAGACCCGGTGAGAGCGCGTCATAGGCCAGGGCCATGTTGGCAAAGAGGGTATCGCCGCCCTTGGGCGGTACCTCGCGGGCCAGCAGCAGCGAACCCATTGCGGGCTCGGCGTCATAGCTGTGATCGGTATGCCAGCCTCCACCGATGTTGGTCTTCTGATCGGGCTCCTTGCGCACCTCTGCAATCTCGGGATGTCCGGGCACCGCAGCAAAGAAGGCATTCACATCCACCGGGGCCCAGCGCCGGGCAAAGGCCAGATGCTGCTCGGGCGTGAGGCGCTGATCCCTGAAAAAGATCACTCCGTAATCGGCAAAGGCCTGCCGGATCACCGCGAACGTGGGTTCATCCGGCGGCTGCGACAAATCAACGCCATGAATCACGGCGCCCAGCGCGCTGCCAAAGGGCTCGACATGCAGGTGCGAACTACGGGGTGCGTTCATGAAAGGTCTCCTGTGGTGCGAGGGTATCGCAGGCCCGTTCGCTTAGACGCGCAGCAGATCAATTCCTGCAACGCGCCCGACACCCTGTGGCAACACCCTCTGCAGGCCGGTGTCGTCGAGCTTCATGTGGCGCGTCAAGACCTGAGCGATCACCTGCCGGAAGTCTGTGGTGACAGCCAGGTCTCGCCCCTCGTGCAACGCGGATGTTTCCAGCCCCGGCCATTGGCCATGCACGCGTCCGCCCTGCACCGGGCCGCCGAGCATCCAGAGGACGTTGCCATGGCCATGGTCGGTGCCTTGCGTGCCGTTCTGGCGAACGGTTCGCCCGAATTCAGACATCACCAGAATGACGGTGTGCTGCAGGCGAGGCCCGAGCCCCCGGGCCAGCGCATCGAGCCCATCGCCCAGCAGTCGCAGCCGATTCGCCAGCTGCCCGCGCGCGCCCCCCGGGGGCCCCGGCGGGTCCCCCCCCCCG
>JBKCEY010000028.1:0-1827 GCA_046304115.1 Burkholderiales bacterium
CCAGAATCGTCGTGCGCGAGAGAGGCTGCTCATGGGATGCAGCATGCCACTCGCTCCGACTCAGGGGGTATCGGAGCGCGGCTTGGCAGCCCCTGCCTCGATCAGCGTGCGGATGCGTTCGTCGTCGTAGCCCAGCTCGCGCAGCACCTCGAGGGTGTGCTGCCCCAGACGCGGAGCGGGATTCAGTTGCGGTGGATGATCCTGCGGAAACCGTGCCGCGCTGCGTGCCACGCGCACCCGGCCGATCTCGCCCTGGTCGAGGGTGAGCACGCTGCCGTTATGCACCACCTGGGGGTCGCTCAGCACATCGTCATGCTCGTTGACCTTGCCAATCGGTGTGCCAGCCGCCCGCATGCGGGCCACGCATTCGTCGGTGTCCTGTTCGGCTGCGAGCGGCTCGAAGATCTCGCGAATCTGCGGGCCATGCCGGCCGCGCGACTGCTGCGTGGCAAAGCGGGGATCCTGAGCCACCTCGGGCGCGCCGAAGCCCTTGCACATGGCCACGAATTCGTCCTGCTGCGGCGACATGATGGCCACATAGCCATTGCGGGTCTTGTAGGGCCGCATGGTGGCGCCGACCCGGGGCATGGGCTCGGGTGGGTCGTCCATGAAGCTGTGGTTGTACATGCCGTCGAGCCACTGAAACGCGAGCGCGGCATCGAGCATCGAGACCTCGATGCGCAGGCCCTTGCCGGTACGCATGCGGGCGAGCAGTCCTGCCGTGATGGCCTGCGAGGCCGTCAGGCCGGTGAGCTTGTCGACCAGCAGCGTGGCGGTCAGCATGGGCTCGTTGCTGCCTCGCTCACGATGCGAGGCGCACATGCCTGAGACCGCCTGGATCACGGCGTCATAGACCCGCCCTTCGGCATACGGGCCATCCTGGCCATAACCGGTGATTGAGACCGTCACGAGATTCGGGTTGAGGGCATCGAGCACGTCCTGCCCGAAACCCAGGCGCTGCATGGCGCCAGGCCGGAAGTTCTCAACCAGGGCGTCGGCCTTGCGGACCAGATCGCGCAGCACCTCGCGGGCTGATTCCTTTTTGAGATCGAGAACGATCGAGCGCTTGCCGCGGTTGCAGGAGATGAAGGCTGCAGACATCTCCTGCTTGGCCGGACCGACGCGGCGGGCCAGATCACCCTCGGGCGCTTCGACCTTGATGACCTCGGCGCCCTGGTCGGCAAGCATGGCCGTGCTGAACGGGCCGGAAATCACGGCCGACAGGTCGAGGATGCGAATGCCCTCGAGAGGTTTCATGGTCTGTCTCCTGAAGAGTGTGTTTTGCGCGATGCCATTCAGGCGGGTTTCTCGCGCTCAGGGTGCCGAGTATCTCAGCAGCGTGGGGTACCATGAAGATCCATATTCGAAAAAAAGAGACCCGCGTGAGCGCAGCGCAAGCCCCGCGCGCTTCAGTGATTCCCAAGGCGATGGCCTGGATGGCCCTCGGCGGGTTCCTGCTTGTCTTCATGAACGCGCTCATGCGCCTCATGACCCTCGAGATGAATTCGCTGCAGGCCCAGTTCCTGCGCTATGTCTTCGGGCTGGTCGTGATGTTGCCTTTGCTGATGCGCGATGGTCTGTCGGCCTATCGGCCTTCAAACATGAAGGGTCAGTGGTGGCGCGGTGCGGTGCATATCTCGGCGCTTTCCCTCTTTTTCATTGCCCTGCCGCATGTGCCCCTGGCCGACATGACGGCGATTCTGTTCACCTCACCGATCTTCACCCTGCTCGGTGCGGCGATCTTCCTGCGCGAGAAGGTCACGGCTGCGCGCTGGCTGGCCGCGCTGGTGGGATTTGCCGGTGTGATCATCGTGGTCTGGCCTCACC
>JBKCEY010000029.1:0-24472 GCA_046304115.1 Burkholderiales bacterium
GCCTGCACGGGCGCCACCCAGAGGGCCTGTACAAGGAGGGCTGCCAGGACGAGCGCCTTAGGGCACACAGCCCGCAGCATCAGACCGGGGCCTGCGCCCGCGGGCAGGAACACCGAACAAAACGCCTGGAAGCAGGCAGCGGGAGGATTCAGACGGATGGCTGAGGAGATCTTCATGGGGCGATGCTGACATGCAGAGCCCATCCCCCTGCTCGCACCGCAGTACGGTGCTCGGCTATCCTGCAACGGTCACGCGCCTCGGATCAGGGCTTCCCCCCAAAGCCTTTCATCTCATGCCCCTCGATGGTCTGCACTCATGCCCTTGAATGTCGTTCGCACCTCGCTCTGGATCGATCCTTCCTTCGACGCCGTGCTGCAGCCCGATGCCCGGGTTCGGCTTGCGGTCATGGGCATTGATGACACGCCGGAGGTTTGGCAGGGCCTGGGACAGGCACAGGTCTATCACTGCTCGGCGGCCAAGGACGAGCTGCCCGCCCATCTGCATGTGCGCGCCCCGCTCATCGAGCGCTGTCCGCAGTTGCTGGTGGCCTCCTCATCAGGGGCGGGCTACGACACCATCGATGTGCCGGCCTGCACCGAAGCCGGCATTGCCGTGGTCAACCAGGCGGGCGGCAATGCGGTCTCGGTAGCCGAGCACACCCTGGGCCTGCTGCTGGGCGTATCGCGGCGCATGGCCGAGGGCGACCGCCTGCTCAGGCGCGAGCGTGGCTTCAGCCGTGAAGATGTCATGGGCCATGAGATCGCGGGCAAGACCATCGGTCTGGTCGGCATCGGTCATATCGGCGCACGCGTGGCGCAGCTGGCTCAGGCCTTCGGTCTGCGGGTGCTGGCCTGTGACCCGTTGCTCGATGAGACCACCATCCGTGCACGGGGTGCCGAGCCCTGTGCATTCGATGCGCTGCTCGAAGCCAGTGATGTCGTCTCGATGCACTGCCCGCGCGATGCCAGCACCCTGCGGCTGATGAACGCCCAGGCCTTTGCCTGCATGAAGCAGGGCGCGATCTTCATCAACACTGCAAGAGGTGGCATCCATGACGAAGCCGCCCTGGTCCAGGCCCTGAGGTCGGGGCATCTGGCGGGCGCAGGCATTGATGTCTGGGATCAGGAGCCGCCTCCGCTGGACCATCCACTGCTGGCCATCGATACGGTCTATGCCACCTTCCATACCGGTGGCGTGACTCATGAATGCAGACGTAACATTGCCACCATCGCCGCGCAGCAGATTCTTCAGATTGCGGCTGGTCAAACCCCGGCACGGCTGGTCAATCCGCAGGTCTGGCCCCGGGTGCTGGAGCGCCTGCAGCGGCTGATCGATTAAGCCTTGCAGCGGATCGATTAAGCCTTTCAACGATCAAGCCTTTCAAGAGTCTGAGCAAAGCTGTAAACCCTGCCACCCCAACCAGGAGACCCCCCATGATGACAACGCCACGCGCCGATCACGCATCATCAGACCCAACCGATTCAAGGCCCGTTGATTCACGGGCCGTTCAAAGCCCGCTCACCGCTCCCGCGCGTCGCCGCGTGGCTGTGGGCCTTGCGGCCGGCACGGTGCTGGCCGGCGCGCCCTGGGTGGCCCGCGCGGCCTGGCCTTCGGATGCGCCGATCCGCATGCTGGTGGCTTATGCGCCCGGCGGTGGCACCGACATCACGGCGCGCCTGATTGCCCCCTTCATTGAGAAATACCTGGGCAATGGCGCCAAGGTCGTGGTCATGAACCGACCCGGCGCCGGCGGAGCGATCGGCTTTGCCGAACTGGCTGCCGCCAAACCCGATGGTTTGACGATCGGCTTTATCAACACGCCCAACGCGCTGTCGATTCCGATCGAGCGCAAGGTGAGTTTTCACTGGCAAAACTACGACCTGATCGGCAATGTGATCGATGACCCGGGCGTTTTTGCGGTACATGCCGACAGCCCGATCAAGTCACTGGCCGATCTGGCCGCATTTGCACGGGCCAACCCGGGCAAGGTCACGGTGGGCACCACGGGCATCGGCTCGGATGATCATCTGGCCATGATGATGTTCGAGCGCCAGGCAGGCGTGAAGATGACCCATGTACCCTTCAAGGGCACGGCCGAGACCCGCACCGGTCTGCAATCGCAAACCGTGATGCTGGCCGCAGCCAATGTGGGCGAAGTGCTGGGCTTCATCAAGGGTGGCTCGCCTTTCAGGGCGCTGGGCCAGATGAGTGCCGAGCGAACCAACCTCGCTCCCGAGATGCCCACCTTCAAGGAGCAGGGCCACAACATCGTTTCGGCCTCGCTGCGCGGCATCGCAGCGCCCAAGGGCCTGCCCGCCGAGATTCGCGAAGCCCTGGTGGCCGCGGTGGGCAAATCGGCGGCCGACCCGGAGTTTCAGGCCAAATCCACCGCCGCGTTTACCCCCCTGCGCTATCTGGCGCCCCCGGCCTATGAAACCGAACTGCGCGAGACCGAGGTGGTGCTGCGACAACTCTGGAAAGAGATGCCCTGGAACTGATCAACTCCTGGACGCAGCGTCCTGCAGGGCCTTGGCACGGATCTCATCGATCGTGGCCGCAGCCGTAATGGCTTGCGGATCGATGACCAGTTCGATGAGAGCGGCGGTTCCGCAGGCGAGCGCGCGCTGAAGTGCGTCCGGGAACTGCGCAGTCTCGATGACCCGTTCGGCATGGCAGCCATAGGCCTGGGCCAGCTTCACGAAATCAGGATTGCGCAGTGCCGTGCCGTAGACGCGTGCGGGGTATTCCCGCTCCTGATGCATGCGGATCGTGCCGAACATGCCGTTGTTGACCAGCAGCACGATGGGGCGGGCGCCATATTGCACGGCCGTGGCCAGCTCCTGTCCGTTCATCATGAAGTCGCCATCGCCCGTCACGGCAATCACCGGTCGATCGGGATGCCGCAAGGCTGCAGCAACGGCGGCGGGTACCGCATAGCCCATCGCGCCCGAGGTGGGCGCGAGCTGAGACTTGTGGGTGCGGTGGCGATAGAAACGATGCAGGGGCGTGGCAAAGTTACCCGCGCCGTTGGTGAACAGCGCGTTGGTGGGCAGTACCTCGTCCATGTGCAACACACACTCCGGATAGCTGAGCGAACCCGGCTGGCTACGCGGCACGCGCCAGGCTGCGAATTCAGCCCGCGCCTGCTCCAGTGCCGGTTTGAGCCGCGCCGCGCAGGCAGCCGCACCTGTGGCATCGATGCCAGCCAGCGCCTGCGCAAACTCGATCGACCCGGCCACGATCGGCTGAGTGGCATGGAACACCCGGCCAAACTCATCCGGCCCGGGAAACACATGCACGAGTTGCTGACGCGGCGTGGGTGACTCGACCAGCGTATAGCCCTGGGTGGTCATCTCACCGAGCCGCACACCGACCGCGATCAGCAGATCGGCATTGCGCACCCGCTCGGCCAGCTTGGGATTCAGACCAATACCGACCTCGCCAATGTAGTGGCTATCGGTATTGTCGTAGGCATCCTGATAACGCCAGGCACACGCAACGGGCAAGCCCCACTGGTGGGCAAAGGCCTGCATCGCAGCGCGCGAAGCCGCATCCCAGCGAGACCCTCCCACGAGCAGCAGCGGATTCCGGGCGCGGGTCAGTCGTTCGGCGAACTCCTGCAGGGCAACGGCACTGGGTGCCGGAACAGCGGCCCGATTGGGCATTGCATCAGCCACGGTGGCCACCGTGGTCAGCATGTCTTCGGGCAGCGCCAGAACCACCGGCCCCGGGCGACCCGAGGTCGCCACATGAAAGGCGTGCTGAATGAACTCGGGCATGCGATCGGCTCGATCAATCGAAGCCACCCACTTGGCCATAGGCCCGAACATGCGCCGGTAGTCGACTTCCTGGAAGGCCTCACGCTCGATGAAATCGGTGCCCACCTGTCCAATGAACAGGATCATGGGCGTGGAGTCCTGAAACGCGGTGTGTACGCCAATTGAGGCATTGGTTGCACCCGGCCCCCGCGTGGCAAACGCAATGCCTGGCGTACCGGTGAGCTTGCCCCAGGCTTCGGCCATGTTGGTCACACCGCCTTCCTGGCGGCAGACCACCAGGGGCAATTGATCGCGAACGTCATAAAGGGCATCGAGAACGGCCAGAAAACTTTCGCCCGGCACGCAAAAGGCGCGGCTGGCGCCATGCAACACCAGTTGATCGACCAGGATCTGCCCGCCAGTGCGGGGCTTGAGGGCATTCGTGTTCATGGCATCAGAAGGGCAAGGAGTGAAGTTGAACGGGTCTGGACAGATCGGTCTGAGCGCGCGGACTCGCAGGGATCAGAGGAAACAGAGTCTTCACCTCAGTGGACTGACTCAACGCATCAAACTGCGCTGATGCCAGCCAAACAGCGCGGCAGCAGCGAGCAGGCTGATGAGTGAGCCCAGGGCCATCGCGAGTGCAGAGTGCCACAGGAGCGGGGCCACCAGCGCAGCAACGGCCGCATTGGCAGCGCTCTGGGTAAAGGCCATCCCCGAGGAGGCCATGCCACGGCGGGTATCGAACAGATCCAGCAACATGAGTTGCAGGGAGGCCATCGCAAGCGCGAGACCCGTGTTGTAGACCAGCAGCGGCAGGGTCGCCCAGGGCACCCGAAGGGGCTGCAACCCCAGCGCCATGACGATCTGCACGACCACTGCAACGAGCATCAGCCCATAACCGATGCGGATGCACTGCAGTCGAGACAGGCGCCCTGCCAGCCTCGACGAAGCAAAGGCGCCCAGCATTGTGCCTGCCACAGCCGGGATGAACAGCCATGCGAATTCGGTGTTCTCCAGGCCCAGCACGCGGGGCAGATAGACCGGCGCGGCAAGCACGTAAACAAAGAACCCCGCGAAGTTCAGGCCCAGCGTGAGAGCCAGTCGCAAGAACCCGGCATGGGAGAACAGACCACGGTAGGCGCGCAGCAGGGATGCGGCCTGCATCGGCTGACGCCGCTCTCGGGGCAGAGTCTCGGGCAGCCAGCGCGCGCAGGCACAGGCGATCAGGGCCGCGACGGCTGCAAGAAACCAGAAGATCGAGCGCCAGCCGAAATGCTCGGCGAGCCAGCCGCCCAGGATGGGAGCGATGGCGGGCGCGACAGCAAACATCATCGTCACCTGCGACATCATGCGCTGGGCCATGGGGCCGTCGGCTACATCTCGTACCACCGCCCGCCCCACCGTCATGCCGGTGCCGCCGACCGCACCCTGAATCGCGCGCCAGAACCAGAGCTCACCGATGCTCGAGGCGAGCGCCGCTCCGACCGAAGCCAGGGCAAAGACCACCAGGCCCGCCAACACCACCCGCCGGCGGCCGCGCGTGTCAGAAACGGCGCCATGCCACAGGGCCATGATCGCAAAGGGCAGCATGTAGGCCGTGAGCGACTGCTGCACCTGCAACTCGGTGGCCCCCAGATCGGTTGCAATGGCCCCGAACGAAGGCAGGTAGGTGTCGATCGCGAAGGGTCCCAGCGTGGACAGTCCGGCCAGTATCCAGGGCAGTCTGCGCTGCAGGGGCGAGCCCCTGCCCGGGACCTGGGACACTGTTGAATCCATGCGCAATTCTCGCATGCAGTGCGCATGCCTTCCTGCGGCATCGTCTCTGCGAGCGGCGAAACTGGCACAATGTGTGGTTTGTCATCCTCCTGCCATCGTCGTCATGTCGAACGTCAAGAAAGTTGTGCTCGCCTACTCCGGCGGCCTCGATACCTCTGTCATCCTGAAGTGGCTCCAGGACACCTACGGCTGCGAGGTGATCACCTTCACGGCCGATATCGGTCAGGGCGAGGAACTCGAGCCTGCGCGCAAGAAGGCCGAGATGTTCGGCGTGAAAAAGATCTATATCGAGGATCTGCGCGAGGAGTTCGTGCGTGACTTCGTTTTTCCGATGTTCCGTGCCAATGCGCTCTATGAGGGTGAGTACCTGCTCGGTACCTCGATTGCCCGCCCGCTGATCGCCAAGCGCCTGGTCGAAATCGCCCGCCGCGAGAAAGCCGATGCGATCAGCCACGGTGCGACCGGCAAAGGCAACGATCAGGTTCGGTTCGAGCTTGGGGCCTATGCGCTCATGCCCGATGTGAAGGTGATTGCACCCTGGCGCGAGTGGGATCTTCTCTCGCGCGACAAGCTGCTCGCCTATGCAGACAAGCACGGCATCCCGGTGGATTACAAGAAACGCAAGGGTGAGGCGCCCTACTCCATGGACGCCAACCTGCTTCACATCAGCTACGAGGGCGGCGTACTTGAAGATCCCGCGCGCGCCCCGGCAGAGGATATGTGGCGACTGACCGTATCGCCCGAAAAAGCCCCGGCGCGCCCCGAGCTGGTCGAGATCGACTTCATTCACGGTGATCCGGTGGCCATCAATGGCGTGAAGATGAAACCCGCCCAACTGCTCACCGAACTCAACCGGCTCGGTGGCAAGCACGGCGTAGGACGTCTGGATCTGGTCGAGAACCGCTATGTGGGCATGAAATCACGCGGCTGCTACGAAACCCCCGGCGGCACCATTTTGCTGCGCGCTCATCGTGCGATCGAGTCCCTCACCCTGGATCGCGAAGTCGCCCACCTCAAGGACGACCTCATGCCGCGCTATGCCAGCCTGGTCTACAACGGCTACTGGTGGAGCCCCGAGCGCAAGGCCCTGCAGGTGCTCATCGACCATACCCAGGCCACGGTGAGCGGCAAGGTGGTGGTCAAGCTCTTCAAGGGCAATGTCATCGTTACAAGCCGCACGTCCAGGCAGTCGCTCTTCGATACGCGCATTGCCACCTTCGATGATGATGGCGGTGCCTACAACCAGGCTGATGCAGCCGGGTTCATCAAGCTCAACGCGCTGCGCATGCGGATCGCCGGCGCCAAGGCTCAAGCCGCAGCCGCAAGCGCCAAACCCAAGGCGACCCAGGCCAAGACAGCCAAACCCAAGGCGGTCAAAGTCGCGGCCAAGGCAGCACCGGCCAAAGCCCGCCGACCCAAGGCCTGAGTTCATTGGCCTGATGTCTCTCCAGGGCCCTCAGCCGCCCCAGGCGATCGAGGTCATACCGATCGATCTGAGCCAGGCCGCGCATGTCGAAGGCCTGAAAGCCATGCTCAGCGAGTACGCGATGAGCACCGAGGGCGGTGCCTCACCCCTGCAGGATGAGGCCCTGGAGCGGCTGCCTCGCCTGTTGGCCAGCCGATCGCACTATGCGGGCTGGCTTGCCTGGACGCACAGTCCTGATTCAGGTCCAGACGATCGGCGGGTTCCCGCGATCGAAGGGCCGCGTGGCTTACGCCGGGCCGATGGCGCTCCCGGCGAGCCAGCCCCGAGCGCTCGGTGCATCGGCCTTCTCAACGCCTTTGAGGGAATCTCCACCTTCAAGGCGAAACCCCTGTTGAATATTCATGACATCGCCGTCACGGCGCAATGTCGAGGGCGCGGTGTGGGCCGGGCCCTGATGGCAGCAGCAGAGGCCTACGCAAAAGAGCGCGGATGCTGCAAACTGACGCTCGAAGTACTCGAAGGCAACACCAGGGCGATCGGGCTTTACCGGTCGGTCGGATTCGACCCCTACGAACTCGACCCGGCCATGGGACGCGCCCAGTTCTTCGAGAAGTGGATCGACTGACCGGAGTGCGAGCATGCCTTCATTCGACGTGACCTGCGAAGCGGACGCCGTGGAGATCCGCAATGCCATCGATCAGGCCAACAAGGAAATCACCAACCGATTCGACTTCAAGGGATCGGATGCTCGCCTTGAACTCAAGGAGCATCTGATCACGGCCTTTGCCGACGATGACTTCAAGCTCGGTCAGGTCAAGGACGTGCTGCTGGGCAAGCTCGCCAAGCGCAATGTCGATGTGCGCTTCCTGGACCATGGCAGCGTCGAAAAAATCGGTGGCGACAAAGTCAAGCAGGCCATTACGGTGCGCAACGGCGTCTCAACCGAAGATGGCAAGAAGATCGTGAAACTGCTCAAGGACGCCAAGCTCAAGGTGCAGGGCTCGATTCAGGGCGATACCGTGCGGGTGAGCGGTGCCAAGCGCGATGATCTGCAGGCCGCGATCGCCCTGATCCGCAAGGACATGCAGCAACTGCCGCTGGGCTTTGGCAATTTCCGCGACTAGCCCGACCTGCCCCCGGCTGATGCTGCCGCTGGAGGCTGACCGTTCGTTGACAGCGCCGGCAAGCGGCGATTGATCTGAACCGCATCCTGCAGACCCCCATGACACCGCTTTTGCTCGAGGACACTGCCATGGGCTGTGTGCATTCGGGATGGCTTGACCGGCTGCTCACCCAGCCCTCGCCCTTTCGTCTCCAGGGTCAGGAATTGAGCCTGATCGCGCCGCTCCCGACCTTCAGCAGCCGCAGTGCCGTACTGGCCACCTGGGCGGAGCAGGTGCGCGAGCGCTGGGGGCTGCCTGGCTGGCGTGACGAACGTATCGTGGTTCGAGAGCAGGGACAGCCCCGGTTCAGTATCGAGCGTGCCCTGCTGCGGCCTCTCGGCCTGCTCCTGCCCTCCGTGCAGGCCAGCGTCTACACCCTCACCGATGAAGGTCCGCGGATCTGGATTGCCCGGCGCGCTGCCAGCAAGCCGGTGGATCCGGGTTGTCTTGATGCGCTGGTCGCCGGCGGAATCAGCGGCTTTGACGATGCGATGAGCACGCTGGTTCGTGAATGTGCGGAGGAAGCCGGCATCGCAGCGAAGATCGCGCTGACCGCACAGGCCACGGGATCGATTGATGTGACCTACGACACACAGGACCACGGCCTGACGGTCACGCACCGCGAGCGCATCGCTCTGCATGATCTGGCAGTGCCCGCCGATTTCGTACCGGTGAACCGGGACGGCGAGCATGAAGCGATCCTGGCGATGTCGCCAATGCAGGCCTGGCTTTCAATGGACCAAAACGCCTGGACACCCGACGGCGCCCAGGCTACCCGGGCCTTGATCGAGCGCCACGGGTGGCTAACCCGCGAGACCCTCAGGAGATGATGCAGGCGTAGGCCGAATGGTTGTGGATCGACTCGAAGTTTTCGCCTTCGACCACAAATGAGCGCACGCCAGGCGTGGCTCTTACCGTGCCCGCCACATCGCGTACGAGATCTTCAACAAACTTGGGATTGTCGTAGGCCCGCTCGGTCACGTGTTTTTCATCAACCCGCTTGAGCAGGCCATAAAGCTCACACGAGGCCTGCTGCTCGATGCGTTCGATCAGATCCTGAACATCGAGGTCAGCGCCGGATTCGAGCACCACCTCAGCGGTCACATGGGAGCGCTGGTTGTGGGCGCCGTACTCCGAGATGGTCTTGGAGCAGGGGCACAGGCTGGTGACCGGCACGAGCACCCTGACCTTGAGTTCGGGCGCCTGGGCAGAGCCATCGATGGTGATCGACAGGTCGTAATCCAGCGTGCTCTGCACCCCGGATACGGGGGCGGTCTTGCGCAGAAAGAGCGGAAAGCTCACCTCGATGCGACCGGAGTCGGCCTGCAGCAATTCGAGCATCTGCGCATGCAGCGGCAGCATGCCGGCCATGGAGAGATTGCGCGCACGCTCCTCGAGCAAGGCGATGAAGCGCGACATGTGAGTGCCTTTCTGGTCGGCCGGCAGGGCCACAAAAAGGCCCCAGGCGGCCACCGTCGGCACGTCGCCGGCGCGATGCCCGGCCTGCCAGATCATTGGATAGCGCAATCCGCGGACACCCACGCGCTGGATCGGCATTTGACGGTGGTCGACACTGCCCTGGACATCGGGCATAGCCGTGTCCGCACCCATGGGCGAGGCAAGCGGATCGCGCGAATTCATGAAGGCTCCGGAAAGAGAAACACGACCCGACACTCTAACTCAGCGGCTGGCCACCAGCCTGGGAGCGCCCTCGCCAGCAATGAGGTCTGCGAAACGCTCCCGCACCGATCGCTCGATGCCGGCGGCGTCGAGCCCTTCGAGCTTGAGCAGCATGGCGGGATCACCCTGATCGATGTAGTGGTCCTTCAGGCCCAGCTGCAGAACGGGCCGAATGACACCACGATCGGCCATGGCCTCGAGGCAGGCACTGCCTGCACCGCCCATGATGGCGTGCTCCTCGACCGTGACGAACGCATCATGGGTCCGGGCCAGCGCTTCGATGAGATCGGCATCGACGGGCTTGACCCAGCGCATGTTGACCACCGTGGCATCGAGCGACTGTCCTGCGAGCAGGGCGGGCTGCACCATGGAGCCAAAGGCGAGGATGGCAATCCGACGCCCTTCGCGGCGTACTTCAGCCTTGCCGAACGGCACTCGGGTCAGATCCTTGCGAACCTCCACACCCGGACCTGAACCCCTGGGATACCGCACAGCGCTCGGGCCTTCGTGGCAGAACGCCGTGTAGAGCATCTGTCGGCATTCGTTTTCATCGGACGCCGCCATGACCACCATGTTGGGAATGCAGCGCATGAAGGCCAGATCGTAGTTGCCGGCATGCGTTGCCCCGTCTGCGCCCACCAGACCCGCCCGATCGAGCGCAAACACCACCGGAAGATTCTGCAGGGCGACATCGTGGATGAGCTGGTCGTAGCCTCGCTGCAAGAAGGTGGAGTAGATGGCCACCACCGGCTTGAGGCCTTCGCAGGCCATGCCTCCCGCAAAGGTCACGGCATGCTGCTCGGCGATGCCCACATCAAAGTAGCGCTGAGGAAAGCGCCGCTCGAACTCCACCAGGCCCGAGCCCTCGCGCATCGCGGGGGTGACCGCCACGACACGATCATCGAGCGCTGCCATATCGCACAGCCAGTCGCCAAATACCTGGGTGTAGGTGGGTTTGCCCGCAGAGGCCGCTTTCTTGATGCCCTCAGCCGGATTGAACTTGCCCGGTCCGTGGTACAGGATGGGATCCGCCTCGGCCAGCTTGTAGCCCTGACCCTTGCGTGTGATGACATGCAGAAACACCGGACCATGCATCTCACGCAGATTCTGCAGGGTGGGGATCAGCGCATCGAGGTCGTGCCCATCAATGGGTCCGAAGTAATTGAAACCGAACTCCTCGAACATCGTGGCCGGCACCACCATGCCCTTGGCATGCTCTTCGAGGCGCTTGGCGAGTTCGTAGACCGGCGGCACCTTGGAAAGCACCGAGCGCGCCATGTCACGGGCCATGGAAACCTGCCGGCCGGAGAGCACGCGCGCCAGATACTTGTTGAGCGCACCCACCGGGGGCGAGATCGACATGTCGTTGTCGTTCAGGATCACCAGCAAATCGATGTCGGGCGTCACCCCGGCGTTGTTCATGGCTTCAAAGGCCATGCCGGCGGTCATGGCCCCATCGCCGATCACCGCGATGTGCCGGCGCCGCCCGGGCCCCGTGTTTTCGCCCAGGTTGCGTGAGGCTGCAGCCATGCCCAGCGCCGCTGAAATCGATGTGGACGAGTGCGCCGTGCCAAAGGTGTCGTACTCGCTCTCGGAACGCTTGGGAAAACCCGAGATCCCGCCGTGCTGGCGAAGACCGGCCATGGCCTCACGCCTGCCGGTGAGCACCTTGTGCGGGTAAGACTGATGACCGACATCCCAGACGATGCGATCTCGGGGGGTATTGAAGACATGATGCAGGGCAATGGCCAGCTCGACCGTGCCCAGGTTGCTCGACAGATGCCCGCCGGTGCGAGCCACAGATTCGAGAATGAAGGTACGAAGCTCGTCGGCCAGCGCGGGCAGGCGCGTGCGCTCAAGTTTGCGCAGGTCGGCCGGCGATTCGATGCTCTCGAGCAATCGGAGGGAGGCGTTATGTGTCATGGGTGGTCCCCGGTTTTCCTGACATTGGCGTGTTACGGGCCTGGAGTCAAGCGAAGTGCACCAGAATCAGGATCGCCGCAGCACGATCAGGTCGGCCAGTTCGCCCAGTCGCAGGGCGCGCGTTCCAAAGGGTTGCAATGCGGCATGGGCCTGCAGGCGGAGCGACTCCGCCAGTTCGCGGGCTGGCGCCAGGCCCATCAGCGAGACATAGGTGGGTTTGTCCTGCTCGGCATCCTTGCCCGCAGTCTTGCCCAGCGTCGCGCTGTCGGCCTCCACATCGAGCACATCGTCAATGACCTGAAAGGCCAGTCCGATCGCCGAGCAGTAGGTATCGAGCGACTGCTGATGCGACGGTTCGAGGGCCGCGCCGCACCAGGCTCCCAGACGCACCGCGGCTCCCAGCAGGGCTCCCGTTTTCTTGCGATGCATGTCTTCGAGCTGCGCGCGCCCCAGACGTTCGCCAACGGCGCAAAGGTCAATCGCCTGCCCGCCGGCCATGCCCTGGGCCCCTGCCGAGCGAGCAAGCTCGGTGCTCATGCGCACCACGGCACGCGCACCAACGCCGCAATCCGACGCACCGGCCAGGACCTCGAAGGCGAGTGCCTGCAGCGCGTCTCCGGTGAGCATGGCCATCGCCTCGCCAAAGGCGACATGCACCGTTGGCTTGCCTCGTCGCAGGACATCGTTGTCCATGCAGGGCATGTCGTCATGGACCAGCGAGTAGGCATGAATCAGTTCGACCGCGCAGCCGGCCCGATCAAGCGCCGCAGGGGCAGCGCCGGTCAGATCGCCGGCCGCGTGAGCCAGGAGCGGCCGTATGCGTTTACCGCCTTCGAGTACCGCATGACGCATGGCTGCATTCAGGGTCTGCAGTGCTTCAGCGGAGTCAGCGCTCGAAAGCTGGGATTCAAGAAAGGTCTCGGTTCGGCCCAGAATGGCGGCCGTCCATTCAGCGAGCGCTGGAGCAGGCATCGTCAGCCCCCCTGTGGCGCCTGACCATCAAAGGGCTTGAGCAGGTCACCTTCGAGCACTCGGACCTGCTGCTGAACCCTGGACAGGTTGTCACGGCAAAAGGCGACCAGGGTGGCCCCCCGGCGATAGGCTGCCACGGACGCCTCGAGCGTGAGCTGGCCTGACTCCATCTGCTGGATGAGGGCCTCGAGCTCATCGAGGGCTGCTTCAAAGGACGGGGCTGGCGCGGACGGATCGACTGGATTCGTCCCTGCTGCTGGGGTGGACATGGTTGCTCGGGCCTCCGGCTGCTGCCAGGACCTTGCTGTGGTCATAACCCCGACAGTGTAGGCGATGGCTGCGGCTACCCAGGCAACCCGATCGAGGGTAGACTCCCCAGCCCCGCTACTCACCCCCACGGAGGTCGAATCATGTCGGATCTCGGGCGTCGGGATCATCTGCAGCGCTCTGCAGCCCAGCTTCCGGTTTCGGCGTATTTCGATCCAGCGCTGTATCAGCGCGAAATCGAGATCCTGTTCAAACAAGGACCTGGTTACGTTGGCCATGAACTCATGGTCCCGGAACCCGGGGACTACCACGCGCTCGCGGCCGAGAAGGAGGGCCGCCTTCTCGTGCGGGGCGAACAGGGGCTCGAGCTCCTTTCCAATGTCTGCCGCCACCGGCAGGCCATCATGCTCAACGGCCGCGGCAATGCCAGCCAGATCGTCTGTCCCCTGCACCGCTGGACCTACGACCTGAAAGGCCAATTGCTCGGAGCGCCTCATTTCGACCAGCAGCCTTGTCTGTCACTGGGGCGCAGCCCCTTGCAGAACTGGAACGGTCTGCTCTTTTCGGGCCAGCGTGATGTGACGGCAGACCTCGCTCGCATGGGCGTGAAACATCAGCTCGATTTCTCGGGCTACATGCTCGACCATGTCGAGGTCCATGAGTGCCCCTACAACTGGAAGACCTTCATCGAGGTCTATCTGGAGGACTATCACGTCGAGCCCTTCCATCCGGGGCTTGGCAAGTTCGTCGATTGCGCGGATCTGCGCTGGGAGTTCGGCGAATGGTGGTCAGTCCAGACAGTTGGCGTGCATCAAGGACTCGGCGTGCCCGGCAGCCCGACCTACCAGCGCTGGCACGAGGCGGTGCTGCGATACAACCAGGGGCGTGCACCCCAGCAAGGCGCCATCTGGCTGACCTACTACCCCAACCTCATGGTGGAGTGGTATCCCCATGTTCTGGTGATCTCGCAGCTCGTCCCTCGCGGACCACGGCACACAACCAACATCGTCGAGTTTTACTACCCTGAAGAAATCGCTCTGTTCGAGCGAGAATTCGTCGATGCCGAGCGTGCAGCCTATCTGGAAACCTGCATCGAGGATGACGAAATCGCCGAGCGCATGGATGCCGGTCGCCAGGTTCTTTACGAGCGCGGCGAGAATCAGGTCGGTCCCTATCAAAGCCCGATGGAAGACGGCATGCAGCACTTCCATGAGTTTCTCAGGACTCATCTCGACTATCCCGCCTGACGGCTCTGCCACCCTTGCGCCCGACGCCTGACCCGACATCCGGTGTCGGGCGCCGGGCCGCCCTTGATCGATGGACTCTCGCATGACCTGGACCACCCTGATTTCGGCCGAAGAACTGGCCCATGTGATCGACCGCTGCATCGTGGTCGATGCCCGACACGACCTGATGCGCCCCGAGGCGGGCGCGCAGGGCTACGCCGAGTCCCATATCCCCGGAGCCCGGTTTGTCGCGATGGACGCCGACCTGTCGGCGCCCAAGACCGGTCGCAACGGCCGGCATCCCATGCCAGCGCGTGAACAGGTCAGCATGTTGTTGTCAGGGCTTGGGCTCAAGCCCGACCAGCAACTGGTGATCTACGACACCAGCGGCGGGCTGATGGCCAGTCGCCTGTGGTGGATGGCCCGCTGGGCGGGTCATGAGCAGGTGGCTGTGCTCGATGGCGGACTCGCCGCCTGGCAAAAGGCGGGTTATCCGGTCACGACCGAGCTGCCCCAGGTCCGGCCCGCCGATGCCTGGCCTACACGGCCCGCGCTGGAGCGTCTGGTCACGATCGAAGAGATGGTCGATATCAGCAGGCATGCCGGAGCGCCTGGGGTGCCCTGCATTGTGGATGCCCGTGCGGGCGAGCGCTTCCGGGGGGAGACCGAACCCATGGATCCCGTGGCGGGTCACATCCCCGGTTCACTCAATCGGCCTTCGGGAGCCAATCTTCGCGAAAACGGCTGCTTCAAACCAGCCCAGGTCCTGGCTCAGGAGTTTCGCAGTGTGATCGGCGATCGCCCGGGTTCAGCGGTGGTCCAGTCCTGTGGGTCGGGTGTCAGTGCCTGCCATAACCAGCTCGCCATGGTGCATGCAGGCCTGCCCGGCGCAGCGCTCTATGGTGGCTCATGGAGCGAATGGTGCAGCGATCCCGCAAGGCCGGTCGCAACCGGCCCGGCCTGATCCTTCATTGCGGATACCGCATCCCTGGGCCGGGGCCGCAGGGACTCAGTGCCCGTGCACGACTGAAGTCACACCCGCGATCAGCGCAATTCCGACCAGCATGAGGATGACCTGCTGGGCCGAATCCGAAAAATGCCGCCGACGCTGCATATCGGGCACCAGATCAGCCAGTGCAATGTAGATGAAGCTGCTGGCTGCCAGCACCAGCACGTAGGGCATGAGACCCTGAACCGACTCCATCCACCAGTAGCCGAGCAGGCCACCGAGCACGGCAGCACCACCCGCCAAGGCATTGAAACTCAGCGCCCTGGCCCTTGAGTAGCCTGCATTGCGCAGCACGATGAAGTCGCCGATCTCCTGCGGAATTTCATGGGCGGCAATGGCTGCGGCCGTCATCCAGCCCAGGTTCGGGTCGGTCAGAAAAGCTGCTGCGATCAGGACACCATCGCCGAAATTGTGGATGGAGTCGCCCACCAGAATCAACATCCCGCCCGGCCCGGCCTCCAGTCGGTCGTGTCCGTGGTGGTGACCATGGCCGTCATCCTCATGATGGTGGCTGTGCCGCAGCAGCGTGGACTTCTCGAGCAGAAAGAATCCGACGAATCCTGCGAGCAGAGTCCATGACAACTGGGGAATCCCCGCGGAGGACTCAAAGGCTTCTGGAATCAGATGCAGCACCGCAGCACCGAGCAAGATGCCAGCCGACAGACTGACCATGCGCGGCAGCCAACGCGACAGCGCCCCATACGACAACCAGGCCGCTGCCAGGACTGAAATCAGACCCGAGAGCACGGTAGCAATGAGGATGGACGAAAGAATCAGGGCAACCGCCGCGAAAGTGAAGGACCGGGGCGCCGAGTATACCGACGGGTGCAGACTCGCCTCGAACCCCGGATAGGTCGAACGCTGGCGTTCGTGAGACGATTGAGGCATCGAGAAAAAATGACAGACCAGGAGACTCTGTGAACCCTTGCGCGTCCATCATCCCGTCCAAGGCGACGGGCACTCCCCTGGCATCACTTGCCGGACACCCCAAACGCCGCAGCCTGCTGATGGCCGCGCTGCTTGGCGGTGCTGCGATCGGCGCCGGATGCAGCACGCTACCCTCGGGACCCACCGATGCGGGCGTCAATCCGGCTCCGATTGAGCGCTTCATGAAGCAGGTCGAGGCCGATGCTGCAGCGGGCCGCCTGCCGGGTGCGGTCCTGCTGGTCTCGCGTAACGGTCAATTGGTTCATGCCTCTGCGGTGGGCAAACTCGCCCCCGGCCAGACCACACCCATGTCCCGCGATTCGGTGTTTCGCATCTACTCGATGACCAAGCCCATCGTGAGCGTGGCCACGATGATGCTGGTCGAAGAGGGCAAGCTTCGACTCTCGGATCCGATCAGCCGCTATTTCCCCGAAATGAAAGGTGTACAGATCGGCATCGAGAAAGCGGGCGCCGATGGCAAACCCGTGCTTGAGCGGGCTGCTGCCCCGCGGGAAATGACCGTCCATGATCTGCTGCGGCATACCTCGGGGCTGACCTATGGTGTCTTTGGTCGCTCGGCGGTCAAGACCGAATATCTCAAGGCCGACCTGCGCCCCGGGGCCCCTGGCCTGCCCTATGACAACCCCGAGATGATGCGCCGCCTGGGCACCCTGCCGCTGGCTTATGCCCCGGGCTCAACCTGGGAGTACAGCGTATCCACTGACGTGCTGGGCGCCCTGATCGAAAAGGTCTCGGGCAAGACACTCGATGTCTTTCTGCGCGAGCGCATCTTTGAGCCCCTGCGCATGAAGGACACGGGCTTTTCGGTGCCTGCTGCTTCGCATCGGCGAATCGCCGAAGCCTTCGAGACCGACCCCGACAGCCGCCAGAAGGTTGAGCTGCTTGATGTGAGGACCGCACCTCGGCTCTTCTCGGGTGGCGGCGGACTGGTCTCGACCGCTGACGATTACCTGAGGTTTGCCCGCATGATGCTCAACAAGGGGGAACTGGAGGGTGCGCGGATCGTCTCGCGCAAGACGATCGAGTACATGACCAGTGACCATCTGGGCAGCGTACGCGGCCCGACCTACCTGCCCGGCCCTGCCCACGGTTTTGGTCTGGGGGTCGCCGTGCGGATCGCGGCCGGCGAGTCGCCCCTGGTAGGGTCGGTGGGCGACTACTACTGGGGGGGATATGCCGGGACGTATTTCTGGGTCGATCCCCGCGAAAACCTGGTCGCGGTCTGGATGATGCAGGGACCAGGCCAGAGCGCCTCCTACCGCCCGCTGCTGCGCACGGCCATCTACAGCAGTCTGCGCTGACGCTGCATTGGCGCTGCCCGGCCATCAAGCGCCGGGCTTATCCAGACCTGGCACCCGGGCTCTGATCACTCAGCCCGGGCGAAATCCGCACAATCAGGCCACGCCGTGGCGCGAGAGCCAGGCCAGGGCGCGCGCCCAGGCATCCTGAGCCGCTTCCTTGCGATAGCTCGGCCGGTAATCGGCATGGAAGGCGTGCGGTGCATCCGGATACACGACGAACTCGCTCGCCTTGGACGACGCATTGCCCCGGGCCAGGCGTTGCTTCATTTCATCCACGGTCGACACCGGGATACCCTGGTCGGCGCCGCCATAAAGGCCCAGAACCGGACCGCGCAAACGATCGGCGACGTCATGGGGATGGACGGGATTGGCTGCATTCGAAGGTCCGGTCAGGCGTCCGTACCAGGCCACACCCGCCTTGATATCAGGATTGTGAGCGGCATACAGCCAGGTGATCCGTCCGCCCCAGCAAAACCCGGTAATGGCCATCCGGGAGTCATCGCCACCATTGGCGCGCGCGAAGGCCACCGTGGCATCGAGATCGGACATCACCTGGGCATCGGTCACCCGCGGCACGATGGTCTTGAGGATTTCGGCTGCAGCTTCGAGCTTGGCTGGATCCCCCTGCCGAAAGAAAAGCTCCGGCGCGATCGCGCAATAGCCTGCCCGAGCCAGGCGACGGCACACATCCCGGATGTGCTCATGCACTCCGAAGATCTCCTGAACCACCAGCACGATGGGGGTCCGGCGAAAGGTGCGGGGGGCTGCGAGATAACCCGGCACGGACTGGCCATCCGGCATGGGAATACTGACCACTTCGGCGCGCAGGCCCTCGGTGGGGGTCGTGATGGTCTGGGCCAGCAACTCACCTGTGGGCGCCACCGACGCGGCAAATCCCGCAGTGAGCGAACCCGCCACGAAGCCGCGCCGGCTCAGGACCGCGGCGGGCACCAGCGCGTTGACGTCTTCAATGAGAGCCCTGCAATCCTTGTCTTCTGATGCTTCAGTGCGGGCGTGGGCACCCTCGCGGTTCGCAAACTCGTTCATGACAATGTCCTTGTACAGATGGATGGGGCTCGCCGCCGGATGGGCTTGCCTTCGGATCCGCCCGCTGGATGTGTGGGCGGACGCTCGCAGGAGACGCGGGCCGACAGCTTAGTGCGCCTGCTCCCAATTGAGTCCGACACCCACTTCGGCCAACAGGGGAACTTCCAGCGGATGCACCTCGCCCATGATGCGGGGCAGGTGTTCGCGGATCAGGTCCACTTCCGACTCGGGCACCTCCAGCACCAGTTCGTCATGAACCTGCAGGATCAGTCGGCTCGCCACCTGCTGGCTGCGCAGCCAGGACTGCACGGCAACCATGGCCAGCTTGACCACATCGGCGGCCGTGCCCTGCAAAGGCGCATTGATGGCCTGACGCTCTGCGGCACCGCGCCGAGGACCATTGGGCGAATTGATCTCGGGCAGCCACAGCCTGCGACCGGCCACCGTTTCGACATAGCCCTTGGCCTTGGCCTGCTGGCGGGTGTCTTCCATGTAGCGCGCCACACCCGGATACCGCGCGAAATACCGCTCGATCCAGTTGCGGGCCGCATCACGCTCGATACCGAGCTGGGCGGCCAGACCGAAGGCACTCATGCCGTAGATCAGCCCGAAATTGATGGTCTTGGCATAGCGGCGCTGCTCGCTGGTGACCGCATCGATCGGTACCCCAAACACCTCGCTCGCCGTGGCTCGATGCACATCCTGACCTTCGGCAAAGGCCCGCCGCAGGCTCGCATCGCCCGAGACGTGGGCCATGATGCGCAGCTCGATCTGGGAATAGTCGGCCGAAACGATGCGATGGCCTGCAGGAGCAATGAAGGCCTCGCGGATGCGTCGCCCCTCCGGCGTGCGGATCGGAATGTTCTGCAGGTTGGGTTCGGTGGATGACAGCCGTCCCGTGACTGCAGTGGCTTGTGAAAAACTGGTGTGCACGCGACCGGTTCGCGGATGCACCATGCGGGGCAGCTTGTCGGTGTAGGTGGACTTGAGTTTGGACGCCGACCGATGGGCCAGCAGCAGGCGCGGCAGCGGGTAGTCGAGCGCCAGTTTTTCAAGCACCTCCTCATCCGTGGAGGGGGCACCACTCGCGGTCTTCTTGACGCTGGGCAATCCCAGCTGCTTGAACAGGATCTCGCCGAGTTGCTTGGGTGAGGCCAGATTGAAGGGCTGGCCGGCCAGCTCATGGGCCTGCTGCTCGAGCGCCAGCAATTGCTCGCCGAGTTCGGTCGACTGTCGCTGCAGGGCCTGGGTATCAATCAGCACGCCATGACGCTCCATGGCCTGCAGCACCACCATGGCGGGCATCTCGATCCGCTGATAGACATCAAGAAGCTTGGGCTCGGCCTGCAATCGCGGATAGAGCACCGTATGCAGCTGATAGGTGACCTCGGCATCTTCGGCCGCATAGGTACTGGCCTGTTCGAGTGCCACCTGCTCGAAGCCGATCTGGGAGGCGCCCTTGCCGGCGACCTGCTCATAGGTGATGGTGGTACGGCCAAGATGGCGCTGGGCGAGCGCGTCCATGCCATGGGTGCGATGGGCCTCGAGCACATACGACTGCAGCAGCGTGTCATGGGCAATGCCGCGCATGCGGATGCCATGATTCTCGAGCACATGCAGGTCGTACTTGAGGTTCTGACCCACCTTGAGGTGCTGCTCGCTCTCGAGCCAGGGCCTCAGACACTCCAGCACATGCTCGCGCGGGAGCTGCTCGGGGGCTCCCGCATAGCGATGGGCCACCGGGATGTAGCAGGCCTGCCCGGGCGTGATCGAGAGCGACAGCCCCACCAGCTCGGCCATCATGGGATCGAGCGATGTGGTCTCGGTATCAAAGGCCACCAGCGGCGCCTCCTGAATGAGGCGCAACCATCGATTCAGGGCCAGATCATCCAGCACGGTTTCGTAGTGCAGCTCGGCCGGTGCGCCCGGCAATACCGCCGGTGCGCGCGCCGCGCCGGCCGAAGGTTCTTGAGCGTCTGAACTGGCCACAGGGTCGCTGCCTCCTAAGCCATCAGTCATCAGGCTCAACTGACCCTGCGGGCCAGATCGATGCCCGCCTGCAGGGCCAGTCGGTACGGCCACGCCGGCTCGCGCAGCCACTTCGCGCAGCAGGCTTCTCAGGCCATAGCGTTCAAAGAGGGCCATCAGGGCGGTGTCGTCCTCGGGGTTGAGCACAAGCGCATCCCCCACGGCGGCGAGTTCGGGCCCGAGATCGCAGTCGAGCTTGATTGTCACGAGTTGCCGCGCCGTGGGCAGCCAGCCCAGCGCATCACGCAGGTTCTGGCCCACAACCCCCGAGACCTCGGCCGCCTGGGCGATCAGTGCATCGAGTGAGCCATAGTGCTGCAGCCACTTGACAGCCGTCTTGGGCCCCACCTTGCTCACCCCCGGGACGTTGTCGACCGTATCGCCCACCAGGGTGAGCCAGTCGATGATGCGCTCGGGCGGCACGCCGAATCGGGCCACGACACCCTCGCGGTCGAGCCGCTCGGGCGGGCCGTTGTCGCGCGTCATGGTGTTGATGAGGCTCACATGGTCGTTGACCAGTTGCGCCATATCCTTATCACCGGTCGAAATCACGGTCCGCACGCCCTGACGCCAGGCCCGTTCGGCCAGGGTGCCGATCACATCGTCGGCCTCGATGCCCGGCATCATGATGAGCGGCCAGCCCATGGCCCGGACCATCGCGTGGATGGGCGGGATCTGCAGTGCCAGATCCGGGGGCGTGGATGCGCGATTGGCCTTGTACTGATCGTAGAGATCATCGCGAAAGGTCTTGCCGGGTGCATCGAACACCACGGCACCATGCGTCGCCGGCACAGCCAGTTTGCCGTCTCCGCGCAGCCTGCGTAGCATCGCGGCCATCCCATGGATCGCGCCGGTGGGCTCGCCCTGTGCATTGCGCAGGTCGGGCAAGGCATGAAAGGCGCGGTACAGGTAGCTCGACCCGTCCACCAGCAGCAATGAAGTTTCAGACATGACGACTCGCAAGAACGTGCCGGCGCTGCGTGCGCTCACGCAGCCTGAGCGGTCCACGGCCGTCAAGGCCCGTGAATCGTGGCATGTGCTCGGAATTATTTCAGAGTTCGTCGAGGCCACCGAGAAGCTTGCTGAAATCAGACCGGCCGTCTCCATCTTCGGCAGTGCACGCACGGCACCCGGCACGCACTGGTATGAACGCACGGTCGAGCTCGCCCGCCTGCTGTCGGATTCGGGCTTTGCCGTCATTTCGGGAGGCGGGCCCGGCATCATGGAGGCCGCCAACAAGGGGGCGCATGCGGGCAAGTCGCCCTCCGTCGGCCTGAATATCGTGCTGCCCCATGAGCAGGTCAGCAATCCACACCAGAACATTTCGCTCACGTTCCGGCACTTCTTTGCACGCAAGGTGGCCTTTGCGAAGTACGCCAGTGCATTCGTGGCAGCACCCGGCGGCTTTGGCACGCTTGACGAACTGCTCGAAATGCTCACGCTCATTCAGACCCGCACTGGGCGGCGCATCCCGGTCATTCTCATGGGATCTCAGTTCTGGGGCGGGCTGCTCGACTGGATGCGCAACACCCTGCGCGCCGAGGGCATGATCAGTGACGAGGATCTCGATCTGATCCGGGTGCTTGATGAGCCTGCAGCGGTGGTCGAGGCCATCTTCGACTTCTATCAGTCGCGCGGCTTTTATGCCACGGCGCGCGATCGCGAATCCAATCTCTATCTCTGATTCCGGGCGGTCATGGCGGTTTTCACGGTGGTCGAACCGGCCCAGCTTCGTGCGTGGCTCAAGAGCTGCGATGCAGGCGAGTTGCTGCACATCGAAGGCATTGCCTCTGGGATCGAAAACACCAATTACTTTGTGGACACCACGGGCGGGCGCTGGGTCCTGACGCTCTTCGAGCGCATGCAGTCCGAGCAGATCGATTTCTGTCTGCGCCTGATGCAACGGCTCGCCCATGCCGGTCTGCCCTGCCCGGGCCCGATCGCACGACATGACGGCAGTCTGCAGGCCCCGCTGGTGGGTCGGCCCGCTGCCCTGGTGCGCCGCCTCGCGGGCCGCAGCGTCGAGCAGCCCAACCCGGCCCAATGCGAGGCCATCGGACAGACGCTTGCACACATGCATCGCGCGGCAGAGGGTCTGACCAGAGCCTTGCCCAACCCTCGCGGACTGGACTGGTGCACTCAAACCGCAGCCGTGCTGGAGCCCCACCTTCAGGCCTCTCAGGCTCGATTGCTGGCCGATGAACTCTCGACCCAGCAGGCGTTCACCTCCACCCCTGTCTTTGCTGCCCTGCCCCGGGGCCCGGTTCATGCCGATCTGTTCCGCGATAACGCCCTTTTCGAGCAGGACCATCTGAGCGGCGTGTTCGACTTCTATTTCGCCGGAACGGACACCTGGCTCTTTGATCTGGCCGTCACCTGCAATGACTGGTGCATCGAGGACGCAACGGGAGCCTTCGACCCGGCTCGGCTGCAGGCCCTGCTGGCGGGTTATCGCAGCGTGCGCACGCCAAAGGCCGAGGAAGAGCAGGCCTGGCCAACCCTGTTGCGTGCGGCTGCGTTACGCTTCTGGATCTCGCGACTGGCCGACTGGCATCTGCCGCGGCCAGCCCATCTTCTGGCCCCCAAGGATCCCGCCCATTTCGAGCGGATACTGACCCTGCGGCGCCACTCCAGCACAAGGACTCTCTGAACATGCAGGTCAAGCAGTTGACACCCCTCCTGGGATGGCGCTGGGTGATTGAAGGCTTTCGCCTGATGGCGCGCATGCCGTTGGCGCTGATCGGGCTCACGGTCTTTTTCGTGCTGGCCATCGTGCTGCCCTCGGCCCTGCCCCTGATCGGAACCTTTGCGCCGCTCTTTCTGACCCCCGCGCTGTCCGTCGGTTTCATGCAGGGTGTGCGCATGAGTGCGCGAAACGAACGGCCCAGCCCTCTGGTGCTCTTTGACGGGTTTCGTTCGGAGGGTGGCAGACATGTGAGAGCGCTGATTCTGCTCGGCGCAATCAACTGTGTCCTGACCTCGGCCGTTCTGGCCCTGAGCATGCTGGCCGACGGCGGAACGCTGTTTCGAGTCGCCACCGGCGCGATCAGCAGCAACGACCCCTCGCTCAATGACGGCTCACTGATTACGGCCGCTCTGGTCTTCGGGGCCCTGTACGCCCCGGTGCAGATGTCAATGTGGTACGCGCCGCTCTTTGTGGTCTGGCATGGCCAGTCTGCGCCCAAGTCGCTTTTCTTCAGTCTGGTGGCTGTCTGGCGCAACAAATGGACCTTTACGGTCTTTTTGATGGGCTGGTTCGGGATCGCGGTCATGGCCTCGCTCGCCGTCCAGTTTCTCAAGGGCGTGGTGGGCAGCTCGATCATGACGCTGCTCGTGACACCCTTGTCGCTGGTGATGCTGTGCAGCCTGTATTGCTCGTTCTGGCCCACCTATCGGGACGCGGTCGCGGCACAGGTGCCCCCAGCCGACGCAAACCTCGGATCACACGACAGCTGACCCTTCACTGTCCAGTCTGCCCGATCGCAGGCCGGCAAGGCGTAGCAGGTCAGGGGTAGCAGCTAAGAGATAACGCCCCGATCAGGCCACCGGATCGAGTTTGGCCACCGAGAGCGCAAGCCACTTGACGCCCTGCCGCCCGAAATTGATCTGCACCCGGGCATCCTGACCCGAGCCCTCGATGGCGAGAATCACGCCCTCGCCAAAACGGGCATGGGCAACGGTCTGGCCTGCACGCCAGGGCACACCCCGATCAAACCGTGCCGCGGCTCGCTGATCGGCGGGCGACGTGTAGGTTGGTGCATCGAGTGCGCGCCCTCCGGAGGATCCACCGCCGATGTATCGCCCCGAACCGCGTTCAGTGCCTGTGTTGCCATAGCCTGAGCCACGGGCACCGCCAGCCCAGCCAGCACCGCCCCAGCCGCCCTGACCCGCTCCTCCCCAGTCGTTGCGCGCCAGACCGGCCCGCGGCGTCAGCCACTTGAGGTG
>JBKCEY010000030.1:0-6402 GCA_046304115.1 Burkholderiales bacterium
GCTGCGGGTGGTAGCGCTGCGGGTGGTAGCGCTTCGGGTGGCTGCGCCTTGGGTGGCTGCGCTGTAGGCAGCAACGCCGCGGGCAGCGACGCGGCTTGAGGTCAGGCCATCGAGGCCAGCGCGTCAAGCACGGCCTGGCCCATCTGCCGGGTGCCGATCACGGGCTCGCCCGGTGCCGCGATGTCGGCAGTACGGGCGCCCTGCGCCAGGGCCCGTTCGATTGCGCCTTCTACCGATGCCGCGAGGTCCTCGCGCTGCGCGGTGTGTCGCAACAGCAGCGCCACGCACAAGAGGGCGCCTATCGGGTTGGCAACTCCGAGTCCTTCGATGTCCGGCGCGCTGCCGTGTACGGGTTCGTAGAGCGCTGCGGGTCGACCGCCTGGCCGCAGATCGCCCAGCGAGGCCGACGGCAGCATGCCCAGTGAACCCGCAATGGCGCCGGCGCCATCCGAAAGAATGTCACCGAACATGTTGTCGGTGACGATCACATCGAACTGAGTCGGCGCACGCACGAGTTGCAGGGCGCAGTTATCGACCAGCATGTGGGTCAGCGTCACGTCGCTGAATTCACGGGCCTGCAGGGCAGTGACGGTCTCGCGCCAGAGTGCTCCGGTCTCGAGCACGTTGGATTTGTCGACCGAGCACAGATGATTGCGGCGCTGACGGGCCAGCCGGAATGCAAACCGGACCACCCGCTCAATTTCGGCGGTGTCGTAACGCAGGGTATTGAAGGCGCTGCCCGTGCCATCGGGGTGTTTCTCCCGGCCGCGGGGCGTGCCGAAGTAAAGACCCCCGGTGTTTTCGCGCACCAGCGCAATCTCGGTACCCTGTGCCACGCGCGGCTGCAGCGGACACGAAGCCGCCAAGGCGGGCCAGTGGCGCACCGGCCTGAGGTTGGCATAGAGCCCCAGTTCACGACGCAGGCGCAGCACGCTGCCTTCGCGACGCACCTCCATCGGTACGCCGGCATAGTCGCCGCCAATCGCACCAAAGAGCACGGCGTCAGCCTCGCGGGCCAGACTCAGGGTATCGGCGGGCAGGATATGGCCCTGGGATTTCCAGGCCGACACGCCATAGGGACGTTCGATCAATTCAAGATCGAGGGCACCCGCTTGAGCACAGTGGCTGAGGACCCGACAGGCCTGTTCGATCACCTCGGGGCCGACGCCGTCGCCACCGAGAACCAGAACGCGCAGGCTCACTCGGCGTCGACCGGATCCAGTCGGTAACCGAATCCGTAGACCGGCAGCAGTTTCCAGCCGGTGTTGGCATCCAGCTGAAGCTTGCGCCGCACGCGGCTGACATGAGTGTCGACCGTCCGGGTATCGAGTTCGGCCGAAACGCCCCAGACCTGCTCGAGCAGTTTGACGCGAGAGAGCAGGCGGCCGGGATTCTGAAACAGAAACACAGCCAGATCGAACTCTTTCTGGGTGAGCGCGATCGGCTTGCCCTCGAGCGTGACGGTGCGGCGTTCGGGGTCGAGTTCGTAAGTGCCCACCCGGATCACACCGGATCGGCTGCTGCGCGCACGGCGGGTCAGCGCCTCCATCCGGGCCAGCAACTCGAGTGACTTGGGTGGCTTGACGATGAAGTCGTCTGCGCCCTGGCGCAGCGCGGTGACCACATCGGATTCCGCATCGCGAGCCGTGACCACCATGACGGGCAGTTCCATGCCAAAGCGTTCGCGGACCGCTGCCAGAACCTGGTCGCCGGCCATCTCGGGCATCATCCAGTCGAGCAGCAGCAGGTCGTAGGTGGTGGCGTCGAGGGAGGACAGAAACTGACTGCCTTCGGAAAATCCGCTCGCACGGTGACCGCCAGTCTCGACCAGCATGGTCAGGAACTGTCGCTGGTAAGCGTCGTCTTCGAGAATGGCGATGTGCATGGTGATGAGGGCGTCTCAGTCGGGTGTTACCGACCTGCCGGCAAGACTGCGCCCGTTCGGGGCCCTGTCGGGCGTGTCAGCGAATTCTAGGGTTTGTATCTCGATGATGACGAGATCGCAAGCCGCGCAAAGTGTAATACATCACACTTGATGGTGGGTCTATCAACCCGACAACCTGAAATTCAGCGCAGAACCAGATTGTCCCGGTGAATGAGCTCGGGCTCCTCAACATATCCGAGCAGCCCCTCGATCTCGGCCGATGGCCGTCTGGCAATGCGACGCGCTTCGAGCGCGCCGTAGTTGGTCAGGCCGCGAGCGATCTCCACCCCCTCGGGGGAGAGCACGGCCACCACATCGCCGCGCTCGAACTCACCGCTCACCTCGGTCACCCCGATCGGCAGCAGGCTCTTGCCTTCCTGCATCACGGCGCGTGCAGCACCAGAATCCAGACGCAATGCGCCGCGCAGCTGCAGATGATCAGCCAGCCACTGCTTGCGTGCTGCCAGACGGGGCGTCTGAGCCATGAAGGTGGTGCCAACCGACTCGCCCTCGGCGAGCCTCACCAGCACCCGCGACTCACGCCCGGAACAGACGACCGTGGATGCACCGCCATGAGCGGCTCGCCGGGCGGCCAGCACCTTGGTGATCATGCCTCCGCGGCCAATCGAGGTTCCAGCCCCCCCGGCCATGCCCTCCAGGGCCGGATCGCCAGCCACCACCCGTTCGAGCAATCGGGCCTGAGCATCCTTGCGCGGGTCGGCCGTGTAGAGCCCCTGCTGATCCGTCAGGATGATCAGTACGTCCGCATCGATCAGATTGGTGACGAGCGCGCCCAGAGTGTCGTTGTCGCCGACCTTGATCTCGTCGGTGGTGACCGTGTCGTTTTCGTTGATGATGGGAACGACACCATGGGCGAGCAGGGTGCGCAACGCCGAGCGCGCATTGAGATAACGCCGGCGATCGGCCAGATCCTCGTGGGTGAGCAGAATCTGGGCAGTCTGCAGCCCATGCGCCCGAAAACAGGTCTCATAGACCTGGGCAAGGCCCATCTGGCCCACAGCGGCTGCGGCCTGCAGCGCATGGATCTCCTGGGGACGGGTGGGCCAGCCCAGCCGCTTGATGCCCTCGGCAATCGCGCCCGATGACACCAGCACCACCTCGCGCCCAAGCGCTCTGAGTTCGGCAATCTGCTCGGCCCAGCGGCTGATGGCCTGAGGATCCAGGCCACGCCCTTCGTTGGTCACCAGCGCGGATCCGACCTTGACCACGATGCGTGAAGCGCGCGCGACCACGGGATACGCGGCGACTGGTGCGGCAGGCCCAGTCGCGGTGGCTGGCGTGGCAACACTGACCGACGCCGCAGACCCTGGTGCAGACTCGACAGACAGACGATCAGTCACGATACGGTGGCATCAGCGGGCATCAGGCGAAGGGGGAATTGCAGCGGAGTCATCGCTCGACGATGAGGCTTCGGTGTCGGGCGGGCCCCCGCGCAAAGGCAAGGCATCGATCGGACGGCTGAAACGGGGATCATCATCGGGCGTCGGGTCGATCTCGCGGTGCGCCGCCAGATGATCCCAGATCGCATGGCACAGCACAGCGCAACCCTCGCCTGTCAGTGCCGAAATCCCGAACACCGGACCCACCGGTCGGTAACGCCGCTTGAACTCGGTCATCACCGCAGCACGCTGCGAGCGTTTGCCATCGGGCCCCGTGCCTGATTCGTCGCTCAGGGCATCGAGCTTGTTGAGCACCAGCCAGCGGGGCTTGTCGTAAAGCTCGCGATCGTACTTGCGCAGCTCGCGCACGATGGCGCGCGCCTCCTGGACCGGGTCGCGGTCGGTGTCGAGCCCCGAGAGATCCACCAGATGCAACAACAAGCGCGTTCGCTGCAGATGGCGTAAAAACTGATGTCCAAGACCCGCTCCCTCGGCGGCACCTTCGATCAGGCCAGGCACATCGGCAATCACGAAGCTGCGCTCGTCGCCCACCCGCACCACACCCAGATTGGGATGCAGCGTGGTGAAGGGATAGTCGGCAATCTTGGGGCGGGCGTTGGACACCCGGGCAATGAAGGTGGACTTGCCTGCATTGGGCATGCCCAGCAAACCCACATCGGCCAGCACCTTGAGCTCCAGACGCAGCGTGCGTTCCTGACCCTCCTGGCCGGGCGTGGACTGGCGCGGGGCGCGGTTGGTGCTCGACTTGAAATGCAGATTGCCCAACCCGCCCTCGCCGCCCTGTGCGAGCAGGGCCTTCTGGCCATGGGTGGTCAGATCGGCCACCGGAGCGCCGGTGAGTTCATCGAGGATCTGGGTGCCCACCGGCATGCGCCGCACGATGTCATCAGCCCCCTTGCCATACTGGTCGGAGCCTCGACCGCCTTCGCCGTTGCGTGCGCGATGAATGCGGGCATAGCGGTAGTCGATCAAGGTGTTGATGTTGCGATCGGCCAGCGCCCAGACCGAACCGCCCCGCCCGCCGTCACCGCCACTGGGTCCACCCTTGGGAATGTACTTTTCGCGGCGAAACGCGACCGCGCCATTGCCGCCATTTCCGGCGATCACTTCAATGCGGGCTTCGTCGACGAATTTCATGGGGGAGTCAGAAAGCAGGGTTGCAAGTCAGGGGTGTCTGGGCAAGTCGTCAGAGGCGCTGCTTCAGGATGAAGGCGGAATTGCTTCAGAACAACTGCCCCCCCACGCCAGCCAGAACCAGAATCCCCAGTACAGCGAAGAGGGTCGCCGCGATGCGATGAACCCACTTCATGGGCACCCATTGCGTGATGCGCTCGCCGGCAAACACCACCGGAACATTGGCCAGCATCATACCGAGGGTGGTACCCGCCACGACCGCGAAGAGCGCGTCTTCACGAGCGGCCAGCGCCACGGTAGCGATCTGGGTCTTATCACCCATTTCGGCCAGAAAGAAGGTCACGACCGTGGCTCCGAACACGCCCCACTGGGTGGCCGAAGGCGCGGCGTCATCGAGCTTGTCGGGAATGAGCATCCAGCCGGCCATGGCCAGAAACGTGAATCCGAGGATCCAGCGCAGCCACTGCGGGCTGAGCACCTGCTGCGCCCAATGCCCAACCGCGCCTGCAGCGGCATGGTTGGCCAGCGTTGCAACCAGTATGCCGGCCACGATAGGCCAGGGCTTGCGAAAACGGGCAGCCAGCAGCAATGACAGCAACTGGGTCTTATCGCCCATTTCTGCCAGGGCAACGATGCCGGTACTGATCAGAAAGGATTCCATGCCGGTGTCATTACGGGGCGCGAGAAGGCCGTCGGATGTTGCAAGGCGGTGAGGTGTTGAAAGACAAACCGATGCTGAACGTGAAAGGCGGGCGGGAGCGCCCGAAAATCAAAAGCCCCGCGCGGGCGGGGCTTGTGAAATCTGCCGGAGCGGTGCTGCGAGGCCAGCCAGTCCGACAGAAAGGCCAAGGCCGATCCGCCTGACGGAGCCATCGGAACCGCCTTACTGCAGCGGCTCGATGCTGACGGTCTGACGGCGCAGGGGGCCCTTGACCGCAAACCGGACGATGCCGTCGGTCAACGCGTAGAGGGTATGGTCTTTGCCCATGCCGACGTTGGATCCGGCGTGAAACTGTGTGCCGCGCTGGCGCACGATGATCGAGCCGGCCGGGATGGTCTCGCTGCCGTAGGCCTTGACGCCCAGGCGTTTGGACTCGGAATCGCGGCCGTTGCGGGTTGAGCCGCCGCCTTTTTTCTGTGCCATGGATCTTTACTCCTGGAAGGTTGGAAGGGGCTGGGCTCAGGCGTTGACCGCGCTGATCTGCAGCTCGGTGTAGGTCTGGCGATGGCCTTGCGACTTCTTGTAGTGCTTGCGGCGACGCATCTTGAAAATGCGCACCTTGTCGTGCTTGCCGTGGGCCACGACGGTGGCTTTCACGGTTGCACCTGCCAGCACAGGCGTGCCAACCTTCAGCTCGGCGCCGCTTCCGACGGCCAGAACCTGGTCAATCACGATTTCCTGGCCAACGTCCGCAGCAATCTGTTCTACTTTGATCTTCTCGCCGGCAGCAACCTTGTATTGCTTGCCACCGGTTTTTATGACCGCGTACATGGGAAATCCTTTCGTTGATCACTTCTCCCGACCGCCCAGGGTTGTGCGCCCCGAACGCGGAGAACCCGAAAGTATAGCAAAAACCCGAACCAAGCGGATCACGCCCCGAACCGGGTGGCTTCAAGCCCACCCGAGCCCAAGTGGGGTCGCCAGCGGGCGGTTCCTATAATCCCGCCGCTGTCCTGACCCTGCCCTGTTCGTGAACACCACCCCAACCGCCGACATCGACTGCGCCCACTGGCTGGACGGGCAAATGGCCCAGGTGGACGCGGTGATCGGCCAGCAGCTGCATTCGGACGTGGCCCTGGTCAACCAGATCGGGCATTACATCGTGGGCTCGGGCGGCAAGCGCATCCGGCCGCGCCTGCTGCTGATGGTGGCCGCAGCCCTGGGTCACGAGGGTCCGCGGGCCCACACCCTGGCAGCGGTGG
>JBKCEY010000031.1:0-9065 GCA_046304115.1 Burkholderiales bacterium
GCCTGCCATACAGAGAAAGAGAAGAGACAAAAGGTCTCGCGCAAGCAGCCTCGACGGCCCTTCAGTCGGACAACGTCGAGGCGTAACCTTTACTGGGCCGCCGGCGCTGCGGGTGCAGCGGGCGCCACTTCGGCCGTGGGGGTCGATGAGGGCGGGGTGCCGCCACCTGGTTTGCTGTAATCGCGTGGGGGGCGCGGATCACGGCCCTGACAGATGTCTTCGATCTGCTCGGCGTCGATGGTTTCCCACTCGAGCAGCGCACGGGTCATGGCTTCCATCTTGTCGCGGTTGTCTTCGATGATCTTGCGAGCCACGGCGTACTGCTCATCGATGATGCGACGGATCTCGGAATCGACCTTGCGCATGGTCTCTTCCGACATGTTGGTGGTCTTGGTGATCGAACGGCCCAGGAAAACCTCGCCTTCGTTTTCGGCATAGACCATGGTGCCCAGCGCCTCGCTCATGCCATAGCGGGTCACCATGTCACGCGCGATGGAGGTGGCCCGCTCAAAATCATTCGATGCGCCCGTGGTCATCTGCTTCATGAACACTTCTTCGGCAATCCGACCACCGAAGAGCACCGCGATGGTGTTGAGCATGCGATCGCGATCCATGCTGTAGCGATCCTGCTCGGGCAGCTGCATCGTGACACCCAGCGCACGGCCACGGGGGATGATGGTGACCTTGTGAACCGGATCGGTCTTGGGCAGCAGCTTGGCCACGATGGCATGACCCGACTCGTGATAAGCCGTGTTGCGCCGCTCTTCTTCGGGCATGACGATCGAGCGACGCTCGGCGCCCATGATGATCTTGTCCTTGGCCCGCTCGAAGTCGACCATCTCCACCAGCCGTGCACTGCGGCGCGCAGCAAAGAGGGCGGCCTCATTGACGAGGTTGGCCAGATCGGCGCCTGAAAATCCAGGCGTGCCGCGGGCAATGACATCGGCCCGGACATCGGCACCCACCGGCACCTTGCGCATATGCACGGAGAGGATCTGCTCGCGGCCGCGGATGTCGGGCAAGGGCACGACCACCTGGCGATCGAAACGACCCGGACGCAGCAGGGCCGGATCCAGGACATCAGGCCGGTTGGTGGCTGCAATCACGATCACGCCCTGGCCGGTTTCAAAACCGTCCATTTCAACCAGCAGCTGGTTGAGGGTCTGTTCGCGCTCGTCGTTGCCGCCACCCAGACCTGCGCCGCGCTGCCGACCCACCGCATCGATCTCGTCGATGAACAGGATGCAGGGGGCCTGCTTCTTGGCCTGCTCGAACATGTCGCGCACCCGTGCAGCACCCACACCCACAAACATCTCGACAAAGTCGGAGCCCGAGATCGAGAAAAAGGGGACCTTGGCCTCACCCGCAATCGCCCTGGCCAGCAGGGTCTTGCCGGTACCGGGCGAGCCCACCATCAGCACGCCACGGGGAATGCGACCGCCGAGCTTCTGGAACTTGGACGGATCGCGAAGGAACTCGACCAGCTCTCGCACCTCTTCCTTGGCCTCATCACAGCCAGCCACGTCGGTAAAGGTGATGGTGTTGTTGGACTCATCGAGCATGCGCGCGCGACTCTTGCCAAACGAGAACGCCCCACCCCGGCCACCACCCTGCATCTGGCGCATGAAGAACACCCACACGCCGATCAGCAGCAGCATGGGGAACCACGAGATGAAGATGTTCATGAGCACCGACTGCTCTTCCTCGGGCTTTGCGGCCACCTGAACGCCGAACTTCATCAGGTCGGAGATCATCCAGATGTCGCCAGCACCCGGCGAGTAGACCGTGAGCGCTCGCCCTTCCTTGGTCTTGGCGCGCAGCGTGCGGCCATCGACCATCACATTCTCGATGCGGCCCGCCTTGGCCTCCTCCATGAACTGGGAGTAGCTGAGGTCTCCACCGCGCATCTGCCGGGTGTCGAACTGCCGGAAGACGGTGAAGAGCACCAGCCCGATCACCAGCCACACCGCAGCCTTGGAAAACATGTTGTTCACTCGAGCACTCCTTGCCCTTGAGGCGCCAGCGGCCGAGCCCATGCTCGTACGCCTGATTCAGCCTGCTTCGCGATTCTACGTCCAACCTGCAGCCAGGAGAGCCAAATAACACCGCCCCGCAGCAGACAACTCCCACCACCGAACCCGGCAGGCCGAACCCTGGCCCGACTCAGACCCGGGCCTTGAGCCCGCGCCCGAGCAGGTAGGTCTCGGCAGAGCCATCCCGTGAAGCCTTGGGTTTGCGGGTTGCCACCGTGACAAACACCCGCTTGAAGGCTTCAACGATCTGGCTGTAGCCACTGCCATGAAAGCACTTGATCAGCAGTGCACCGCCCGGTTTGAGGTGGTTCTGCGAAAAATCGAGCGCCAACTCGGCCAGGTGCCCCATGCGGGCTGCATCGGCCAGTCCTACCCCCGACAAGTTGGGGGCCATATCCGAAACCACAAGATCCACCTGAACCGTTGCCGGATCCTCGCCCGTTCGGGCGATGAGTCGCTCGAATTCGGCCAAGACCGCATCGTCGCGAAAGTCACCCAGCAGGAAGTCCACACCCGCAACGGGCTCCATCGGGAGGATGTCGATGGCGACGATCCGTCCATCGATCACCCCGCCCGGCCCGGCCAGACGCTCACGGATCACCTGCGACCAGCTGCCGGGCGCGCTGCCCAGATCGACCACGGTCTGACCCCGGCGCAACAACTGATCGCGCTCATCGATCTCCAGCAGCTTGAAGGCCGCACGGGAGCGATAGCCGCGCTGCTGGGCCTGTTTGACGTAGGGATCGTTCAGATGGGCATGGATCCACGCCTTGCTGAACCTGTTTTTTGCCATCCGGCAAGGTTACCCGAGGTTGGTGTCGCTGCCAGCCCGGGCGACTACAATAAGCGGATGACCTCCTCCACAGAGATTGCCCCGGCACAGCCCGGGCCCGAACTGCCCGCCGACTTCCTGCCGACAGCGCCCGCCGCACCGGCCCTGAGTTCCGCCGAACGCAGTGCCTTGCGGGCCCAGGCCCATGCGCTGTCGCCGGTGGTGCTCGTCTCCGAATCCGGGCTCACGCCCAACCTGATCATCGAAACCGATCGCGCCCTGTCCTCTCACGGGCTGATCAAGGTTCGGGTCTTTGGCGATGACCGGCAAGCCCGGGCCGACATCGGTGCAAGCCTGTGCGGTGTTCTGGGCTGTGCACTTGTGCAGGCCATCGGCAAGCTGCTGGTGCTCTGGCGGCCGCAACCCGAATCCCAAAAGGCCCAGGCTCCGGTGCGGCGGCGCAAACCCGCTCCCACCAAACGGCAGGCCGCCGAGGGCAAGACGGTTGGGACGCCGCGCAAGTCGCGCAAGGCACCCAGCCCGGCGACCGATACAGGGCGGGGTGGCCTGGCGCAGCGTTCGCCCGCGCGCGTGTCGGCCAGCCCATTTGGTGCGACCCGCACAGCGGGAGGCGCGGGAGCCGGCCCAAGAAGCACCGGTGCGGGCGCCCGTGCGATCGGCACGACTGCACGAACGGGTCCGGGCAACCGACCCACAACACCGAGAAGCAAAACAGCGACCGGCGCCAGCGCAACACGCGTTCGCCAGGCACCGAGTCGAATCGCCCGCGGCGCGGTCAATCCTTCAGCGCGACCCAAGACCCGCAAGGGCTCCTAGAAATTCGAATGGCCCCTGCGCTGAGTGGCACTCAGAGGTAGCGCACCTCGAGCACCTCATAGCTGCGCAGCCCGCCCGGGGCCTTCACCTCGGCGGTATCGCCCTCAAACTTGCCGATCAAGGCACGTGAGATCGGGCTTGAGATGGAGATGCGGCCCTCCTTGATATCGGCCTCATCATCGCCCACGATCTGGTAGGTCACGGATTCGCCCGAGGCGAGATCCTCTAGGTCAACCGTGGCGCCGAACACGATCCGGCCCTCTGCATTGAGGGTCGCCGGATCAATCACCTGCGCCGAAGCCAGCTTGGATTCGATCTCGGCAATACGCCCCTCGATGAAGCCCTGCTTTTCCTTGGCAGCGTCGTACTCGGCATTCTCGGACAGATCGCCCTGGGCACGCGCCTCGGCAATCGCCGTGATGACCGCGGGCCGTTCGACATGCTTGAGGCGCTGCAGCTCTTCCTTGAGCAGCTGGGCGCCTCGAACCGTGATGGGGATGGTGCTCAATTCGACACTCCAGACAGACTGCGATGCAGATCCTGCAAAGGATAGACCTCCAGGCCCTGCATGTGCTTCATGCCCTCGACAGCAGCCTGGGCGCCAGCAATGGTGGTGTAGTAGGTCACGCGCTGGCCGAGCGCAGTGGTTCGCAGGGCTCGTGAATCGGCAATCGCGCTGCGCTTTTCTTCGACACTGTTGATGACCAGCGTGATCTCGCCGTTCTTCATCATGTCGACCACATTGGGCCGGCCCTCCTGCACCTTGTGCACCGTCGTGACGGGAACGCCTGCTGCGCTGATGGCAGCGGCCGTGCCGCGCGTGGCAACAAGACGGAATCCCAGTGCATGGAGGTCACGGGCGCATTCAACGGCGCGAGGCTTGTCAGAGGCCTTGACCGAGATGAAGACCCCGCCCTCGGTGGGAAGGCGAACGCCTGCGCCGAGCTGGGACTTGACGAAGGCCTCGCCAAAGCTGCGGCCCACACCCATCACCTCACCGGTGGACTTCATTTCAGGCCCGAGGATGGGGTCTACGCCCGGGAACTTCACGAAGGGAAAGACCGCTTCCTTGACCGAATAAAAGGGCGGCACGACCTCGCGGGTCACGCCCTGCTCGGCCAGGCTCACGCCGACCATGGTGACCGCAGCCACCTTGGCCAACTGAATGCCGGTCGCCTTGGACACGAAAGGCACCGTGCGCGAGGCGCGCGGATTGACCTCGAGCACATACACGCGATTCTCGCCTTCGGGCGTGCGCTGGATGGCGAACTGCACATTCATGAGGCCGACCACCTTGAGCGCGCGGGCCATGACTTCGGTCTGGCGCTTGAGCTCGGTGACCAGCTCGGCCGGCAGCGAGAAGGGAGGCAGTGAACAGGCCGAGTCGCCCGAATGCACGCCCGCCTGCTCGATATGCTCCATCACGCCACCGATCAGGACCTGCTGGCCGTCACAGATGCAGTCGACATCCACCTCGATGGCGTCGTTCAGAAAGCGATCGAGCAGCACCGGACTGTCGTTGGAGACCTTGACCGCCTCGCGCATGTAGCGCTCGAGGTCACGCTGCTCATGCACGATCTCCATGGCGCGGCCCCCCAGCACATAGCTCGGACGCACCACCAGCGGGTAGCCGATCTCCTGGGCCAGCGCCAGAGCCTCGGATTCTGTCCGCGCCGTGCGGTTGGGCGGTTGCAGCAAGCCAAGCTTGACCAGAAGCTTCTGGAAACGCTCGCGATCCTCGGCAATGTCGATGGATTCAGGGCTGGTGCCAATGATGGGCACGCCAGCGGCTTCAAGCGGCTTGGCGAGCTTGAGCGGCGTCTGGCCACCGTATTGAACGATCACGCCGACCGGCTTTTCGCGCTCGACGATCTCAAGGACATCCTCGAGCGTCAGCGGCTCGAAGTACAACCGGTCCGACGTGTCGTAATCGGTCGACACGGTTTCGGGGTTGCAGTTGACCATGATGGTCTCGTAACCCCGTTCGCGCAGCGCAAAGGCTGCATGCACGCAGCAGTAGTCAAACTCGATGCCCTGGCCGATGCGGTTGGGCCCGCCGCCCAGCACCATGATCTTTCGCCGATCGGTGGGTTCGGCCTCGCACTCATCCTCGTAGGTGGAGTACAGATAGGCCGTGCTGGTGGCGAATTCGGCCGCACAGGTATCCACGCGCTTGAAAACCGGCCTCACGCCCAGGCGGTGGCGCAGCTTGCGCACTTCGTGTTCGGTGGTGTCGAGCAGATGGCCCAGTCGCCGATCTGAAAATCCCTTGCGTTTGAGAAAGCGCAGCGTGGGTTCATCGAGATCACCGATGGTGCGCTTCTCGATCTCGAGTTCAAGCTGCACGATCTCCTGAATCTGGGCCAGGAACCACGGATCGATATGGGTGAGCTGATGAACCTCATCCAGACTGAAACCCTGCGCAAAGGCATCGCCCACGTACCAGATGCGCTCGGGCCCTGGCTCGCCGAGTTCCTCCTCGATGGTCTGGCGGTCGGTGGTCTTCTGGTTCAGACCATCCACGCCCACCTCCAGGCCTCGCAAGGCCTTCTGGAAGCTCTCCTGGAAGGTTCGGCCGATGGCCATCACCTCACCCACCGACTTCATCTGGGTGGTGAGATGGCTGTCGGCCTGCGGGAATTTTTCGAAGGCAAAGCGCGGCACCTTGGTGACCACATAGTCGATGCTCGGCTCGAAGGAGGCCGGGGTGGCGCCTGCGGTGATTTCGTTGCGCAGTTCGTCGAGGGTGTAACCCACCGACAGCTTGGCCGCCACCTTGGCAATCGGAAAGCCAGTGGCCTTGGACGCCAGCGCCGAGGAGCGGCTCACTCGCGGATTCATCTCGATCACGATCATGCGGCCGGTCTTGGGGTCGATCGCAAACTGCACGTTCGAGCCTCCGGTATCGACGCCGATCTCGCGCAGGATGGCGATCGAGGCATCGCGCATCAGCTGGTATTCCTTGTCGGTGAGCGTCTGCGCAGGCGCCACCGTGATGGAGTCACCGGTGTGCACACCCATCGGGTCGAGGTTTTCGATGGAGCAGACGATGATGCAGTTGTCCAGGCGATCCCGGACCACTTCCATCTCGAATTCTTTCCAGCCGATGAGAGACTCTTCAATCAGCAGCTCGCGGGTGGGCGAGGCCTCCAGGCCGCGCTTGCAGATCGTCTCGAATTCTTCGGCGTTGTAGGCGATGCCGCCGCCCGTGCCGCCCAGCGTGAAGCTCGGCCGGATGATCACCGGAAAGCCGATGCTCTTCTGAACAGACCAGGCTTCGTCGAGCGTGTGGGCGATCCCGGAACGGGCCGACCCCAGACCGATCCGGGTCATGGCCTGCTTGAATTTCGATCGATCCTCGGCCTTGTCGATCGCCTCGGGCGAGGCGCCGATCAGTTCGCAACCGTATTTTTCGAGCACGCCATGACGATGCAGATCGAGCGCGCAGTTGAGCGCCGTCTGCCCGCCCATCGTGGGCAGGACGGCATCGGGGCGCTCCTTGTCGATGATGCGCTCAACCACCTGCCAGGTGATCGGCTCGATGTAGGTCACATCGGCCGTCTCGGGGTCGGTCATGATGGTGGCTGGATTGCTGTTGACCAGCACCACCCGGTAGCCCTCCTCACGCAGCGCCTTGCAGGCCTGCGCGCCGGAGTAGTCGAATTCGCAGGCCTGACCGATGACGATCGGGCCCGCGCCAATGATGAGAATGCTTTTGAGGTCGGTACGCTTGGGCATGGGTCAGGCCGCCTTCGCCATCAGGGCGGTGAAGCGGTCGAAGAGGTAGGCGATGTCGTGGGGTCCGGGGCTGGCCTCAGGGTGCCCCTGAAAACAGAAGGCGGGCCGGTCGGTCCGGGCAAGGCCCTGGATGGAGCCATCGAAGAGGGACACGTGGGTCACCTTGAGGTTCGCCGTCAGGCTGTCGGGGTCAACCGCAAACCCATGGTTCTGGCTGGTGATCAACACCTGGCCGGTCTCGAGGTCCTTGACCGGATGGTTGGCCCCGTGATGGCCGAACTTCATCTTGAGGGTACGGGCCCCCGAGGCCAGACCCATGATCTGATGCCCGAGACAGATGCCGAACGTGGGCAGACCTGATTCAATCAGCTCGCGCGCGGCCGCAATGGCGTAATCGCAGGGTTCGGGGTCGCCCGGACCGTTGGACAGAAACACCCCGTGCGGATTGAGGGCTCGCACCTCGGCAGCAGACGTGCGGGCGGGCACCACCGTGAGTTCACAGCCGCGATCAGCCAGCATGCGCAGGATGTTGCGCTTGACACCGAAATCGAAGGCCACCACCCGGAATCGCTGCGGCGCCTGCGCCGGTGCATCGGCGGGATGCCCCTGCCCCAGACGCCAGGTCCCCGCACGCCAGGTGTAGGGCGATTTCACGGTCACCACCTGGGCGAGATCCATGCCGGCCAGGCCGGCAAAGCCGCGCGCGGCCGCCAGTGCTGCGGCTTCATCCAGCACCTCGCCAGGGGTGGCCCCGGCCATCAGGCATCCGGCCTGAGCGCCTTTTTCGCGCAGCAACCGGGTGAGCTTGCGGGTATCGAGGCCCGCGATGCCAGGCACGCCCGCCTCGGCCAGATAGGCGGTGAGATCCTGCTCCAGCCGGAAGTTCGAAGCCCTGATCGGCAGATCGCGGATGACAAGACCCGCAGCATGAATGCCCGCGGCCTCTTCATCGTCGGCATTGACGCCAACATTACCGATGTGCGGGTAGGTCAGGGTGACGATCTGACGGCAATAACTCGGATCGGTCAGGATTTCCTGGTAGCCGGTCAGAGCGGTGTTGAAGACCACTTCGCCGATGGTCTGGGTGGCAGCGCCAATCGAATGGCCGCGAAAGATCGTGCCATCGGCAAGCGCGAGGATGGCGGGAGGCAATTGGGGAAGCAAGGAGACGCTCCTGGTCGGGCAGACCCGCCGTGCCCGCGAGGAATGTCAGGCAGCGGCAGCTAAACCTTCGAATTGTAACATCGCAGCCTCTCGGCTGTCCTGGCGCTGCGCAGTCCCGATCGGGGGTACCTCGGGGTTACGGGCAGGATCCACTGCACGCCCCGGGCAGGGGCAGCTCCCGGGGCAGGGGCGGATCAACTGTCTGGAGCGCGCACGGAGATTCGCTCGCCCGCCCCGTGAATCGGCGTCGCGAGGCTGGCCGAGTCGGGCAGCGTGAGCGTGGAGAGCTCCTGACTCGGCGAAAAACGGACCTCGACCTGGGTATAGCCCAGCGGCCTGACCAGCATCGACAGGGTGGAATGGGCCGACCGCTCGACCTGATCGCGATAGCGCTCGGCCAGCGACTGCGCCTGCGCCAGGGCATGCGCCCGCGCTGCCGCGATCAGCTGATTCTTGTCTTCCTCGGAAAATCGACCATCGAAAAAACCCTGCACCAGATCGGGCAGCAGCCAGGGCAGCAG
>JBKCEY010000032.1:0-10607 GCA_046304115.1 Burkholderiales bacterium
TGGGAAGGAGGCATCAAGGTCGGTGAAGATGCCACTGCGAAATTCGGGAAGGGATCAGCGGGCTGTGGCGGGAAACGGGATGGATCGATCGATGGCGAGAATCGCTCCGCTGCAGGGGTATGGGTGCTTACCGGCACAGGCACAGGCAACTGCACAGGAACCTGCACCGGCACCTGCACTGGCACCAGCGCGGGCCGTCCGATAGAGACAGGCGGGAACGCCTGCAGTCCTTCGGGAATGCTGGTAGCTGCAGCCGTGCGTGCGTCCGACGCGCGGACCACCAGACGAAACCCGCCGATGTCGATTTCGTCAGCAGGCGTGAGAGGTCCGAACCGATCAATGCGATGGCCGTTGACCAGCGTGCCCGTCAGGGAGCCCGAGTCTTCCAGTTGCAAGCCACCCGCGACTTCACGAATCTCGGCATGTCGCTTGGCGACTCGCCAGCCCGGCAGACTCACCTCACAGCGACTCGCCCGTCCGATCCGGCAAGGCAGTACGGACACACTGAGGCAACGGGTTGCGTGATCAGGATGCTCAATGATGATGGTCCACATGGGTGACTCACTGTCCAGGCACTGTCGACTCAGTCGACCGGACCGGCTCCTGAGGCCATTCGATCCTGGGAAAGCCGGGCTGCTCACGGAGTTGTCTTCGCTGGGCTGCAGCGCGCTCGGCTGTATCCCAGGCACTTTGCGTTGTGCCACCTTGCGTTGTGCCACCTTGGGTAGTGCCACCTTGGGTAGTGCCACCCTGGGGAGTGCCAGCTTGAGTGGTGCCGCCCTGCGTGGAACCCACCGCGGGCGGGGGCTGTCCCTCGACAAAACGCGGGGTGATGAACACGGCCAGTTCGGTCTGACGATCGCGAAACTGGCGCGAACGAAAGAGAGGCCCCAACACCGGAAGGTCGCCCGCGGCCGGCACCTTGTCGAGATTGCGGCTGCCTTCGTCGGTCAGCAGTCCTGCAATGACCAGGGTTTCACCTTCACGCAGGTTGACCTCCGATTCGGCTCGACGCTTGATCAGCCCGGGAACCTCCTTGACGGCAACCTCGAAATTGATCGAGGAGATTTCGGTCGCGATCCGTGCCGCGATCACGCCCGAGCTGTTGGCGACCGGGCTGACATCGAACTTGATGCCGTACTCCTTGAAGGCAACCGATGCGCTACCCAACGCGCCTGAGACCGGAATCGGCAGCTCTCCACCGGCCACGAAGCGGGCCTGCCCCCCCGAGCGGCACGACAGGCGCGGCTCGGCAAGAATGACTGCATCGCCGTTTTGCACCATGAGCTGCAGGCGCGAGGTGAGCGAGGAGGCAAGCGACAGGCTCACCCCGGGTCGCCAGGTGCGCGGGCGTACCTCCAGACCGGCCGACTCTCCCGTGCCACCCGGTTGCAGCGCCCGACTGCGGTGGGCATCTCCCAACACCTGAAAGCTCGGTCCATTCATGCTGCCGTTCCAGCGAACACCGATGTCTTCCAGAAGTTCTCGACGCATCTCGATGAACTTCACGTCCATGGAAATCATGCGCTCCATACCGATGCGCCCTGCGAAATTGATCACACCGGGATAGCGACGGGTCACCTCCTGAAGCCGTGTGCCCTGCTCTTCATTGGCGGGATCACCCTCAACCAGGATCTTGTCGCCCACCGTGCGCACCCGGATGCCACCCTGCCCGGAGAGCAGTGCCTGGACCTCCTCGTAAACGCGATGCTGCTCGGCTGCGATCACCTGAATGACATGGGTACGCGGCGGCCCCTGTCGCCCCCAGACCAGCAGGGTGGTCTGCCCCGGAGCTTCAGGCAGAACCAGAACCTGTCGATCATCGAGCGCGGCTGCCTGCAGAACCTTGCCGTTACCGATCGCGATGCGACGAACATCGGGTTCGTTCAGAACGTGCGCCTGACCTACGGCCAACTGCAAGGTCTGCGCAAAGGCTGGATTGAGCGCAAGGCTGGTGCTGACCGTAGCGCTGGCGGGTACTGGACGGACAACGGCCGGTGCAGGTCCGTTGGCCAAGGCTGCGAAGGACACCAGGCTCAGGAGGACGGCCGTGACCCCGCATAGGCGAGAGATCCCCGGACGGGTGGGGCTCATGTTCATGTGAGTACAGGCATTGAAAGTCAGCGGCATTCAGAACTCCCGAATTCAGGTCAGGGCCAGTGAGGTGCGCGCAGCCGAGTTCAGCGCAGCAAAGGCACGGTGGTGGGTGGGGCGAGGTCGGGCCAGGCCGTGGCTGAACCCGCAGCTGGAACCTCGTTTGACGTGCGCTGGCCTGCAAAAGAACCTTGGCCTGACGATGCCGCCTGAGCAGCATCGCTCGACCTGGGATACCCGGCAGGTTGAGCGATCGCAGAACCGCCCGCAGGTGTTGCTGTGGACGTGCCGATGGGTCCTCGCCCGCCGACAATGACCTCCACCCCGGGCTCACCAGAACCTCGGCTCGCCTGCGGGCCCCGTACTGTGGGTACGGCAGGGGCCAAGACGACGCCCGGAGCATCGTTGACCGAGCCTGCAGCCCCGTCGCGCATACCTGCCCTGTTGCGGTTCTGGGCGAATGTGAGGGACTGCATGAGCCCGAGTCCTCCTGCGCTCGGACGTGCGACCCCCATGAGCTCATGCACATCGAGGACTCGATCTTCGTGGGCCTCCCGATCAGCCGGGTTACGCAGCACCGCCGTCAGTCGTCCGCTGCGCTGAGCCACCACAAGCTTCTGAGCCTGCTCGGGGTCGACTTCGACCGTGATCGCGCTGAAGGTTCGCCCTGGCGCCTCTTCGACCGGTGTGGCCCGTGCATGGCGGCCAGTGGCAATGACCACGACGTCCTGCATCACCGTGCGGGTGAGTTCAGGCAATGCCACACCGGCCAAAGGCGTGGGCCTCCAGGACAGCAGCAGATCGATACGATCGCCCGGCTGAAGCAGTCCGGAGATGGCATTGGTCTCGTCGACTGCAATGGTGAGGGCACGAACGCCGTGCTTGAGTCGACTCGACAGGCCTGCCGATTCTGCTGCAAACACGGCGCTGGCCAGCAGCGGCTCGCCAGGCTGCATCGGCCACTGCAAGCGAAGACCCTGGATCGCATCCATGCGAGAGGGCGACAGAGCTCCGCCCGGAAGGATCTCTCGGGGCAGCGCACGGACCGCAAGATTGTCTGTGCTGACGGCCTCGCCTCGCTGCAGGGCACGGGCGGCGACCAGCACCTCGATGCGCTCCTGACCCACCCCGAGTCGTGCGCGCTCCACGGCGACTCGCTCCTGGATGTAGCTGTAGGCGCCCAGTACGGCGAGCAGACCGAAACCCAGCATGCCCAGCAGCAGAACTGCAGTACGCCAGGCCGACCAGTGCGTGCGGATTGCGAGCAATCCCTGATGCAGGCGCGCCCTCATGGCAGCGTCAATCCGCGGGCCATTCGGGCCTGATGATCACCCAGCGCGGCGATCAGACCGCTCAAGGGAGAATCACCGGCCAGACTGAAAACAGCAAGCGCCAGCAAGAGAGTGAGCAGCACTGCTTCAAGCGCCGCCTGGCCGAGTTGAGGTCGCGCTGTAGCCGACCTTGAGCGACATGGGTGAGCAAGAGCGTGCGAGTTCATTGCGCGCGACTCCAGTGCATGACAATGGAGGTGGCCTCTCCCTGAGGCGCCAACGTGGCAATCAACTCGTCGCCACGGCGCCTCAGCGCGAGGGCCTCCCCGGTATCGCCCCGATACCACCCGGCCCGCTGTGCGGGCATCCCCAGAACGGGATCGGGCTGATAGCCCGCACGACGGGCTCGCTCCTGAATCCAGGCAACGATTTCTGCACTCGGGCGACCGCTGCTCGCCACCAGCGTTCCTGCCAGACGACCCGAATCGTGATGCGTGATCCGCCGTAACACCCGAACCGAATCGGGTAACCAGTCCTGCAACTCGTCAAGCGCGGTGGCGGTACGCCTGACATGACCGGACACCGGGGCTATGCCGGAATCCGGCCGAGCCCAGACCGAGCTCAAGCCCTCCGCGCCACGGGCGGTGCTTCTAACCTGAACGGTGTAGATGCCATCGGGCGCGAGCGCGGAAACGATGCGCCACTCACCGCGGGTGACAGCAATCACCTGACGGCCAATCTCGCGAAAATGCGCCTGTGCTGCATCGCTCACGGATTGGGCACTCTGATCACTACGAAACCGCCAGGTTCGAACCGACTGGCCATCAATGGCCGAGTCACTCATCACGACCTCCTGGCGAAAGGTCTCGGGCAAGGCATCCATGCGTGTCTCCATGAAAGATTGAAGTGAAGGTGAACTCATCGGGCGAACCATCCGCCGCGATATCGCTTCAGGCGCCGTCCTGTACACCCCAGCCCGAGCCGGGCTCGAGCGGCGGGGGATCGACGGGAGGTGCGAGCGGTAGTGGCCACGGACTGAGTCCAAGGCGATCGGGCGGTACTCGATCGACGTCGATGAAATAGGGGTTGAATCCCTCGGCGCTGGATTCCAGCCCCACCCAGGCAGCGAGTTGCAGCAAGCCACGAACAGGCCACCAACCCACCCGCACGGCTTCATCGACGCCGGGTACGCGTTGCCCCGCCTCGATGCGGCTACGCACCGTATCGGGCGCAGCACCCTCGGGCGCTCTCGCCATCCAGTCATCGGAGAGGATGGCCAACCGGGCCTCGAGCCGCAGTCCATTGGCCAGGGTTGACTGAATCCCTCCAGGGAGCTCGGCGACGCTGAAGGGCGACCCTGGCAACGGAACCGATACATGGGCCCGCGACAGACCTGAATCGATTGGCAGGCCAAAACGACCTGGACCGGCCAGGTTGGACAGCAGATTGACCGCTCCAGGCACAGACTGTGATGCGGTCCCCCCGGCAAAGGCCAGTGGCGTGTTGAACCGGAGTGTTTCCCATCGCACGGCAAGGCTCTCGGCGTTCGGGAGCGTAGGCCTGCCCTGACGGTCGTGCCACAGCACAGCCGATCCTTGACTGAATGCCTGAAGTGACAGGGGATCTGGTACGGGACCCGACGGACATCCGACAGGCAGCACCGTGCATTCGAAGGCGGCTTCGCGTGCAGCAGATACCGTGGCCTGTTGCAGATCGATGACCCGGGCGAGCCAGATGGCTCCAAACAGCAGTGGGATCAGTGCGATCAGACCGACCAGAGCCTCGATCAGGGATTGACCGTTTTGCCGGGATCGAAGGGCAGGAATGTGCATGTCAGTCCACCTGAGTCAGGGCGAGCGATCGCTCAACCATCGAGGGCGCCACAAGACGCGCTTGCCAGTACGGGTTGAACAAACTCGCGTATTCAGTTCGAACGGGTGCACCGGGCGGTCTGCGGAAATGCACCTCCGCTGATGACAACGCCCACATGCGTGACTGCCCCGGCGCTTGATCACGACGGGCGACGACAGCCAGCCTGGCGGCGGGAAACCGGGTATTGGCGAGCGCCTCGTAGTTCAGCTCCCGAAGGCGAGCAATGCCCTCATAGCCGGAGGTACTGAACATGGCCTCGCCAGCCAACTCGCGAGCCATGGGGTTGAGCGACAGATCCCCCGTGGTTGCCGTGACCGTATTGAGCAGCTGCCCGGCCTCGGCCGCCCCCCAACCCAAAGGAAGGGCCTCGCGTTCGCGACAGCGAAACCATGAAAGCCGCCGCAGATGAAACGACAGGGTATCGACAGCCTCCCAGCGATCCAGCTCTTCAGACAAGGTGGTGATGCCACGCTTGCGCAAGCGCATGAGATTCAGGCAAAGCGAGGGAATCGGGGTGTGAATGTCTTCGCTGCGTGCACCTCCCACGAAAGGATCGAGTGACGCGCGAACGAGGTCGGCGACACGCTTGCGATCCGCGCCATCGGTCGCGCGAGCTGTAAAGCCAGACCAGGCGAACTGCGGATCAGGCAATACCCAGGCAAAGTGACCCGAATGGCTGGCGCGTGCCACTTCAGCGGTAACCATGTTGAGCGCGAACCCCAGGCTCGACAGGTGCATGACCTCCTGGGCACTCTGCAGCAGGGCCTTGTAACCCACATGGGGAGCCCCGCGTGCGGGAATCTCAAGAGCTGCGGTTGCACGCGATACCTGTGCCGCCAGCGTTGCAGCCTCGGCGACCACGGTGAGCACGGGCTCGACCGGTGGCAGGTACGCCCCAAAGGCCGCTGAATTGCGGGTGAGGGTTTCGAAATAGTTGGCCCAGGCCACCAGCGTGACGGCCTGAGCGATCGCCACTTCATTGGCGATGATGGCCCGGTTGGAGTAGGCGTGAAAGTTGAGAACCCGTGCCCGCCAGGTGGCCGCACTGAGCGCAGCCGCATCAGCGGTGTCTGTCAGGCGTTGACGCGCCACGGTGAGTTGACCCGACTCAAAGAGAAACCGCAGCGCGACCGCACCCAGTACGAGCAATCCGAGCGCAAGCACCAGTGCCTGGCCGCGCTGCGCAAAAGCACGGCGCAGATCGCGTGGATACACCTGACCGGCGTGGCCGCAAGACTGTGCAGAGGTGATGCCTCGCATGCCCTGCAAGGCGCCACTTGAACGCAAGACCCGCATGATCGCGCTGCGCCTGAGTTCAGCGATTGGCTTCGTTGTAGTTCGACAGACCCTTACGGGTTGCAGCCGAGGACTGCGCGGCGGCAGCCTGGCCCTGAGAGGCGCCAATGGCAGCTCCGGCATCCTGACCGGAGACCTCCATGGCGAGGCCCGCTGTCTGGCTGCGCAGGGTTTGACCCAACAGGGAATAAACCCCGATCGCAGCGACTGCGATGAGCGCGACCACGATGAGGTACTCGGTCATACCCTGACCTGAGAGCCGGCGGCACCGGGCGACGGCCGCATGAACGTTCGATTGAGGGACGGGATTCATGGCGCAACTCCTGGGGGTGGAAAGGAGTTCCCATGGTCCTCGCCAAAGCGGTCGCGAACCATTGCACCAAAGGCCATCGGGCGAACGGTCGACCTAGTCCATTCGCTTAGCCAAACGCTCAGGCAAAAAAAAACCGGGCGCCTCAGCACCCGGTCTTGAAGGGCCGCAGCGGCCCACTCAATCCAACATGATTCCCGCAAGGCGGGCCGGCCAAGGGCCGACCCCCAAGCAGTGCGCCTTGATCAGGCGGCTTTCTTGTGGCCGTCGAAGAACTGCTCGTCTTCGGTCGAGCCCTTGAGGGCCGCGGTGGAAGCATCGCTCTCGATGGTCGTGGTCACGGCATCGAAGTAACCGGTGCCCACTTCACGCTGGTGCTTCACGGCCGTAAAGCCGCGCTCGGCTGCCGCGAATTCGGCTTCCTGCAGTTCGACGAACGCGGTCATGTTGTCGCGAGCGTAGCCGTAGGCCAGGTTGAACATCGAGTAGTTCAGGCTGTGGAAACCGGCCAGCGTGATGAACTGGAACTTGTATCCCATGGCACCGAGTTCGCGCTGGAACTTTGCGATCGTGGAGGCGTCGAGGTTGCGCTTCCAGTTGAACGACGGCGAGCAGTTATACGACAGCATCTTGCCGGGGAACTGCTTGTGGATGGCTTCAGCGAACTGGCGAGCAAAGGCCAGGTCGGGGGTGCCGGTTTCGCACCAGATCAGATCGGCGTAAGGCGCATAGGCCAGGCCGCGGGAGATGGCCTGGTCGATGCCGTTGCGGGTACGGAAAAAGCCCTCAACCGTGCGCTCACCCGTGATGAAGGGCTTGTCGTGTTCATCGACATCGGAGGTGACCAGATCCGCAGCCTCGGCATCGGTACGGGCCAGCAGCACGGTGGGCACACCCAAGACGTCTGAGGCCAGACGCGCGGCCACCAGTTTGGAAACCGCCTCGCGGCTGGGCACCAGCACCTTGCCGCCCATGTGACCACACTTCTTGGCGGCAGCCAGCTGGTCTTCGAAGTGCACGCCCGCGGCACCCGCCTCGATCATGGCCTTCATGAGCTCAAACGCGTTGAGCACACCGCCAAAACCGGCTTCCGCGTCAGCCACGATCGGCGCGAAGTAGTCGGTGTAGCCCTCGTCGCCCGGGTTCTTGCCTTCCATCCACTGGATCTGATCGCAGCGGGTGAGCGCGTTATTGATCTTCTTGACCACCGACGGCACGGAATTGATGGGGTAAAGCGACTGGTCGGGGTACATTTCGCCCGCCAGGTTGGCGTCTCCGGCAACCTGCCAGCCCGACAGGTAGATCGCCTTGAGACCCGCCTTGACCTGTTGCATGGCCTGGTTGCCCGTGAGCGCGCCCAGCGAATTCACGAACGGCTCGGTGGTGATCAGGTTCCAGAGCTTCTCGGAACCCCGCTTGGCCAGCGTGTGCTCGACTTGAACCGACCCACGCAGACGAACGACATCGGCAGCGGTGTAGCCGCGCTTGATACCGCGCCAGCGGGGATTGTCAGACCACTCTTTTTGCAGTTTCTGGGCTTCAAGTTCACGCGAGGACATGCTTGGGGCTCCTGGAGGGGGTTGATTTTAGAAACACGAAAGGCAAAGCAGGAAAAAGCGTTTGTGATGAATAAGATACCGAAAGTTGCTGCAAGGCAGCACACAAACGACCACTCATTGCTTATCGGAAATATTCATTCAAACCAATGAGATACAAACCTCATCCTGCATCATGAAACAATGTCTTCCACAACGAAAAATGGCTCTGATGCGAGGCAGCATCGATTTTCCACATCATGAAATCATGATCGCGTGCATCGAAACGCGGCGGTCGGGTTGCTCAAGCCCGGAAATAAGGCGCTTTGGAGCGACCCTCCATGGGTGAAGCGCGGCGGGGTTTCAAAGGCAACAAACAGTCCCTGCCCAGCAAGCCCTGCCTCGCCTGCGGCAGGCCCATGACCTGGCGCAAGGCCTGGGCCCGTACCTGGGATGAGGTGCGCTACTGCTCCGACCGATGTCGCGCACAGGGCAAAGCCGGGGGCACAGCCCCTTGAGTCGTCCGCCCATCCATCAACCCGATTGACCAACCTGACTGACTGAGCGACCCGACTGAGCGACCCGACTGAGCGACAGGGTTGACTCGCAGGATCGAGGGCGCAGCCCATCACGGGTCTGGGAGTTGCCTGCCTGGCCTTGACACAATCGTCTCGATGGCTCGCATGGATGTCTTCTCGGCGCAGGTCGCGGCCATGATGCGGCCCGAAACCTATCCGATTCGGGTACGCCGCGTCACCATGCGGCCGACCCACATGGCCATTGTCTTTCTGACCGAGCGGCATGTCTGGAAGCTCAGGCGTCCCGTGCAGCGGGAACTGATGGACTTTCGAACCTCAGTTGCTCGCTGGCAGGATGCCCTCAATGAATGGCGGCTTGATTCGCACTTTGCGCCAGGGGTATGCCTTGGTCTTGCCGAACTGACTGCTGATCCCGTCCGGCAGAGCGGCTGGTCGATCCGATGGGCATCCTCAGAACACTCAGACTTCTCCATGCCTCCGTGGAGAGGTCACGAAGGTGTGCTGTGCATGCGCCGCCTGCCGGCTTCAGGCATGCTCGATCAGTTGACCAAAACGCAACGCCTGAACAGCGCGCTGATCAGGGACTGCGTGAAAACACTGGCCGAGCGGCTGGCCTCGCGAACGCATTTCGAGATGGATCCTGTGGGGCTGATGAACCACCATCGCCGCGCCAGCACGCTCGTTCTGGATCGCCTTCGAGATCCGGTCTATGCGCAATCACCACGGCTGCTTGATCGGATCGAAGCGATGCTGCCAGCCGCTCTGGATCGACACCGGATAGCCCTCGCACGACGGGCCGACACGGGATGCATTCGTGATGGCCATGGCGATCTTCGACCTGAGCATGTCTGTGTGCAGGGCGCATGGGTCAGACAGCATGGCCCGGTCTTCATTGATGCGTTGGAGTTCGATGCGGCCCTTCGAAGGCTGGATACCCTGGACGAAATCGCGGGTCTGGCGGTGTCGTGCGAGTTTCTGGGCTCCGCATGGGCGCATCGGCAACTGCGGCTTGCCTGGCAAGCCCAGGATCCCCTGGCCTCGGGTGGCCTGTGGTCGCTGGCTGCAGGCCGTCACGCCCTCAAGCGGGCGCTTCATGCAGCCTGGCATCTGGATTCGCCCTGCAGCGCCTCTCAAATGCAGGTCTGGCGCCAGCGCAGCTCGGTCTGGCTGCATCTGGCCTGCGAGCAACTCAGTCTGTCGCTGAACGCGGGATGACGCCCTCCTGCATGGCGTGCCGGGCCGGATCCTCAGACTGTCGAGCCAGCAGGTGAACGACGGTTGCGTCATCGACCTGTCCGAAATGGCGATACCAGGACGCAACCGCATGAAACGGCGTCGGGGTAGCCAGGCACAGGAATTCATCCGCCAGTCCCTGCAGCCTGTGCGCGGTTTCGGGTGAAGCCACCGGAATCGCAACGGCCACGCGCGCAGCACCCTGGGCCCGCGCCGCTTGAATGGCGGCGGCCATGGTGGCGCCTGTCGCCGCGCCATCATCGACCAGCACGACCCGTCGGCCAGCCAGCAGCAGAGGCGGCCTGCCTGCCCGAAACAGGCGCTCGCGACGCACCAGTTCCCTGCCCTCGCGCCGCTCGATCCCGGTCAGGGCCTGACGATCGATACCCGCTTCAATCTCTGCATTCAGAACCCGGGCGCCACCTTGTGCAATTGCACCAGCGGCCAGCTCGGGCTG
>JBKCEY010000033.1:0-3350 GCA_046304115.1 Burkholderiales bacterium
CCAGCCAGTCGAGCCGGCCCAGGGCCTCGCGGGCATGCTCGAGGTCGGGATCCGACATGGCCGGGTTCTCGCCCAGGATGAACATGCCGCGCACCTGTCGGGCCTGGGCCGCCTGAATGATCTCAACCACGGTCAGGCCCGGCGTCGGATCGAGCGGCACCCTCCAGAGTGTCTCGATGCGTGCGCGGGCGGCATCGTCGTCCACCCGGTGATAGTCGGGCAGCATCATCGGAATCAGGCCGACGTCGGAAGCGCCCTGCACATTGTTCTGCCCGCGCAGCGGATGCAGGCCCGTGCCGGGACGCCCGATCTGACCGGTGATCATCGAGAGCGCAATCAGGCAACGCGCATTGTCGGTGCCATGCACATGCTGCGACACGCCCATGCCCCACAGGATCATGGCGTTGCGCGCGCCGGCAAAACAGCGGGCCACCTCACGCAAAACCGCAGCATCAATGCCGCAGATCGGTGCCATGCGTTCGGGCGAGGTCTCGCGAACCTGAAGGGCCAGCTGCTCGAAGTCCTCGGTGCGCGCGCTCACGAAAGCCTGATCGACCAGGCCCTCATCGATGATGACATGCAGCAGCGCGTTGAGCAGGGCTACATCGGTATCGGGCCTGAACTGCAGGACATGGGTCGCCACACGGGCGAGATCCGTACGCCGTGGATCGGCCACGATCAGCGTGGCGCCCTGGTCCACCGCATTGCGAATCCAGCTGGCCGCCACCGGGTGATTGGCCGTGGGATTGGCACCGATCACCAGAATGACATCGGCCTGCAGCACATCTCGAACCGGGTTGGACACGGCGCCCGAGCCCAGCCCCTCGAGCAGGGCCGCCACCGAAGAGGCATGGCACAGACGGGTGCAGTGATCGACGTTATTGGTGCCAAAGCCGGTGCGAACGAGCTTCTGAAAGAGATAGGCCTCTTCATTGCTGCACTTGGCCGAACCAAAGCCCGCCAGAGCGCCCGGGCCTTGAGTGGAGCGGATGCGCGAAAGGCCAGCAGCGGCCACCGCGATGGCCTCCTCCCAGGACGCCTCACGAAACGCGTCGCGCCAATCGGGGGGCACACGCTCGAAGTGCGCCTGCTTGGGTGCGTCGGCCTTGCGGATCAGGGGAACGGTCAGTCGATCGCGATGGTGGATGTAATCGAAACCGAAGCGGCCCTTGACGCACAGGCGACCGAGATTGGCCGGCCCTGAGCGGCCTTCAACAAAGACGATCCGCTCACCGCGACCATGGTCGGCCTGTGCATCAGGGCGCACGTGATACGTCATCTGGCAGCCCACGCCACAGAAGGGACACAGCGACTCAACCTGCCGGTCCGCGGCCTGCGGCGACACCGCCTCACCCTTGACCGGATCACGAGGCAGCAGGGCCCCGGTGGGGCAGGCCTGCACACATTCACCGCACGCCACACAACTGGACTCGCCCAGCGCATCAGACTGATCAAAAGCAATGGTGGACTGAGCCCCCCGCAGCGCCATGCCAATCACATCATTGCCCTGCTCTTCGCGGCAGGCCCTCACGCAACGGTTGCACTGGATGCAGGCCGCAAGGTTCACGGCCATGGCTGGATGCGATCGGTCGGCTGCGGGTTGCAGCCGCGTGGGACGCTCGAAGCGGGAACCCTCGATGGCCAGATGATCGGCCCAGTGCAAAAGCTCGGAGTCGGTGCGCTGGGACTCGGCAGGCGCGTCAGCCAGCAGCAACTCGATGACCATGCGCTGCGACGCCCGGGCGCGAGGGCTGGCCGTGCTCACCTTCATGCCCGCTGTGGGCTGTCGGCAGCACGACGCCGCCAGGGTGCGTTCACCTGCGATCTCGACCACGCAGGCGCGGCAATTACCGTCGGGGCGCAAACCCTCGGTGGCGCACAGGTGCGGCACTTCAATGCCATGGCGTTGCGCGCAGGTCAGGATGGTTTCGTCGGGGCGGGCGGCCACTGCTTGCCCGTCGAGTTCGAAGGTGATGCTCATTCCTTCATTCCTTCGGCAGGCGACCGAGTCCCGGTACCCAACGCAGGGCTGGCTTCCCGATGAGGGCTGGGGCTCAGGCGGGAACTGGCGTTCAGCACCTCCGACCCGAAAAAGCGCAGCACGGAGTCCACCGGATTGGGCGCGGCCTGACCGAGGCCACAGATGGAGGCGTCGCGCATCACCTGGCCCAGCGCCTCGAGGTTCGGCACGTCCCACGACTCGGCATCGATCAGACGGCCCATCTGCACCGTGCCCGACCGACAGGGTGTGCACTGTCCGCACGACTCATGCTCAAAGAACTGCATGAGGTTGCGCGCCACATCACGGGCGCGATCCTGCTCGGAGAACACCACAACGGCGTGCGAACCGATGAAGGCGCCATGCGCTGCGAGCACGTCGAAATCGAGCGACTCGTCGGCAAGCGCCGCGGGCAGGATGCCCCCTGACGCCCCCCCAGGCAGAAAGCCGTACAGCACATGGCCCTCTACCATGCCGCCGCAATATTCATTGATCAGTTCGCGCAGACTGATGCCCGCTGGCGCGACCTTCACACCCGGGTTTCTGACCCGACCCGAGACCGAGAACGATCGCAGGCCACTGCGCCCACGCCGGCCATGCCGGGCGAATTCGAGCGGACCGTGCTCGAGAATGCGCGAGACCCACATCAGGGTTTCGGGGTTGTTGACCAGCGTGGGGCGCCCGAAGAGGCCACGCTGCGCCACATAGGGCGGGCGCAACCGCGGCAGGCCTCGCCCACCCTCGATCGAAGCAATCATGGCTGACTCTTCGCCACAGACATAGGCCCCCGCACCCCGGCGCAGATGAAGGCGAGGTGCGGGACCGGGCCAGTGCGCATCGATCCAGGCCTGCAGATCGGGCCAGATCCGCTCCAGCGCCTCGCGGATGCCGGCGTATTCATCGCGCAGGTAAAGCCACACCGCTTCGACCTCAACGGTCCAGGCAGCAATCAGTGCGCCTTCAAGAATGCGGTGAGTGGCCTGTTCGAACCAGTGCCGGTCCTTGAAGGTGCCGGGCTCGCCTTCATCGGCATTGATGGCCATCAGGCGCGGGCCAGGCTGCGCGGCCACGGTCTGCCATTTGCGGGCCGTTGGAAAACCCGCGCCGCCGAAGCCTCGCAAGCCCGCATCGCCGATCTGCTGCAGGATGGCCGCTCGCGTCAGCCCGCCCGTCCAGGCCTGTTGCAGGCGCTGATACTGACCGCGGGCGACAGCATCGGCCACGGCGAGCATCGGCACAGGCTCGGGGGCGAGGAGCGCCGCTCGATGCTGAATGCGAGGTTCGGATGCGGCCAGGATGGACGCTGCCTGAGCGTGGGGCTCGCGATCGAAGGTCTCGGGCGGCGCCTGAT
>JBKCEY010000034.1:0-8728 GCA_046304115.1 Burkholderiales bacterium
CGTTACACGATCCGCAGGGGTTCGGGTGGCGCTGGGCGCTGGCCCGGGGGCGATGGCGGTATACGGGTCTTGCAATTCCTGGAGCCCATGACGGTCTCCATGCTCGGCAATAACCGGATCACCGCACCAGCGGGCGCATCGGGCGGTGAGAGCGGTGCGCGGGCTCAGAACTATGTCCTGCGCCAGGATGGACGGATCGAACCGATGGGGCATATCGGCAGCGCGCAACTGATGGCAGGAGATTGCTTCATCGTGGAAACGCCTGGGGGCGGAGGGTTCGGAGGCGGATCGCTATAATTGGCATCTTCCTCCCCGTTTGACGGCGAGCCCTGCCCACCTTGCGGCGGGCCCGCCCTTAAAGCCCATTGACGGCGGGTCCGTCCAGACTTCCTCTCGGTGATTTGCGCATGCCCGAAGCCCTACTGTTGCGCGGTGGCGCAGCGCTGACCGATTTTCGCCGTGCACGGCTGCTGAGCGATCTCCAGTCAGTCGACTCATCGGTTGTCGAGCTCTCGGCCTGGCACATTCATGTGGTCTTGTCCGACACCCCGCTCTCGGATGACACCCGGGCCCGGGTGGCCGCTCTGCTCGATGACGGACTTCCCGAGCTTGAGCTTCCCCAGGGCAGCACGGAGTTCTGGGTCTTGCCCCGGCTCGGCACGATCAGCCCGTGGTCGAGCAAGGCCACGGACATCGCGCGGGTGTGTGGACTGAACGAGATCACCCGCATCGAGCGTGGAACCGCCTATGCCATCCGGATCCGCAAGGGCGTCGGGGGCTTCATTGCCGGACTGCTGGGTGCCGGATCACGGAGCCGTTCCGGGTCGGTTGAATCAAAGGCCATCGGAAGCAGCGATGGCAGCGCGCAGGGCAACCGGGATTCGCACGAGGGCCATCCTGCGGATGCTCAGGCACTTGAAGCGCTCGCTCCCCTGAGTCGCCTGCTGCACGATCGGATGACCGAGTCGGTGGTGCTGCCTCAGCATGAGTCGGCCGCGCTCGCAGCGCTGTTTGCCGAACTGCCGGGCAAGCCGCTTCAGACCGTGGCGGTTCTTGGGCAAGGGCGGGCTGCACTCGAGAAGGCCAATCGCGACATGGGCCTGGCCCTGTCCGATGACGAGGTTGACTATCTCCTCGAGTCCTTTACCGGACTTCAGAGAGACCCGACCGATGTCGAGCTCATGATGTTTGCTCAAGCGAACTCTGAGCACTGCCGACACAAGATTTTCAATGCGAGCTGGACGCTTGATGGGCAAGCCCAGGAGATTTCTCTGTTTGGCATGATCCGCCAGACCCATGCCGCCCATCCTCAAGGCACGGTGGTCGCCTATGCCGACAATGCCGCGGTACTGGAAGGCGGCCCGGTAGAACGGTTCTTTGCCTGCGGCGAAGCCGGCGCGGCGTATGGCTGGCGACCCACGTTGCAGCACGCCTTGCTCAAGGTTGAAACCCACAATCATCCGACCGCCATCTCACCCCTTCCAGGTGCGGCAACGGGGTCAGGCGGCGAAAGCCGCGACGACGGCGCCACCGGCCGGGGCGCGCGACCGCGCTACGGCCTGACCGGATTTTCGGTTTCAGACCTGCGTATCAAGGGCTTCGAGCAACCCTGGGAAACCACCCAAACGGTCACCGCACCAGTCGATGGCCGCCCCGACGCCCAGCCTGCTCTCGGCGGCCCGGAGCGGATCGCCTCGCCCCTCGAGATCATGATTCAGGGGCCGATTGGCGGGGCGGCCTTCAACAACGAATTCGGTCGGCCCAATCTGCTGGGGTATTTCCGCACCTATCAGCAAACCCTTGACGGACTGACGCGCGGCTATCACAAGCCCATCATGATTGCGGGAGGCGTGGGCGATCTTGACGCTGATCATGTGGGCAAGCTCGATCTGCCCGAAGGCTCACTGCTGATTCAGTTGGGCGGGCCTGGCATGCGGATCGGTCTGGGTGGCGGTGCGGCCTCCAGCATGGGGGCGGGCAGCAACACCGAACAGCTTGATTTCGATTCGGTACAACGGGGCAATGCAGAGATTCAACGCCGGGCGCAGGAAGTCATCAACGGCTGTCGTGCCCTGGGTGATGCCAATCCGATTCTCTCGATTCACGATGTTGGCGCGGGCGGCCTGTCCAACGCCTTTCCTGAAATCGTCGATGGTTCTCATCGCGGTGCACGGTTTGATCTGAGCCGTATTCCCCTGCTGGCCAGCGGTCTGTCGCCCGCCGAGATCTGGTGCAACGAGTCGCAGGAGCGCTACGTGCTTGCGATCGCACCGCAGCAGTTGCCCGTGTTTGATGCGCTGTGCCAGCGCGAGCGCAGCCCTTATTCGGTGGTGGGTACAGTGACCACTGAGCGCCAGCTCGTGCTTGCGGATCTCGCCCAGGAGCAGTTTTCGGGTGGATCTCAGGGTCAGCAGCGCCCCGTCGATCTGCCCATGGAGGTGCTGCTGGGCAAGACCCCCCGGATGCATCGCACGGGTGTGCGTCGCACACGCACCGACCCGCCCGTCGAGGCGGCCGGGTTCGATCTGGCCGAGATCGCCTTGCGGGTGCTGCGCCTGCCTGCGGTTGCAAGCAAGTCTTTCCTGATCACCATCGGTGACCGCACGGTGGGTGGCCTCAGCAGCCGAGACCAGATGGTGGGCCCCTGGCAGGTTCCGGTCGCTGATTGTGCGATCGGCCTGAGCGATTACCGCGGTGTGGCCGGCGATGCGCTGGCCATGGGTGAGCGCACCCCTCTGGCGGTCATCAATGCGGCGGCATCCGCCCGCATGGCGATTGCAGAGACGGTGACCAACCTCATGGGCGCGCCCATTGCCGCCATCGACCAGATCAAGCTCTCAGCCAACTGGATGGCCGCCTGTGGTCCGGCCGACGAAGACGCTGATCTGTTTGAGGCCGTGCAGGCGGCAAGCCAGGTGTCGATTGCGCTCGGTTTGGCCATCCCGGTGGGCAAGGACTCCCTGTCGATGCGCACCCGCTGGACGGACAGCCAGGGTCAGCCCCAGGAAGTTGCCTCGCCCGTCTCCTTGATCGTGACCGGCTGGGCGCCGGTGGCCGATGTCACTCGGGCACTCACGCCCCAGCTTCGCACCGATGAAGGCCCGAGCGTCCTGATCCTGCTCGATCTGGGTGCGGGTCGCCAGCGAATGGGGGCTTCGGCGTTTGCACAGGTCACGCAGCAGCTCGGCGATGCCGTGCCCGATCTGGACGATCCCGCACAGCTGAGCAATGCGTTTTCCAGCGTGCAAACCCTCTCGGCTCAGGGCCGCCTGCTTGCCCTGCATGATCGCTCCGACGGCGGGTTGTTCACCACGATCTGTGAAATGGCCTTCGCGGGGCACTGTGGCGTGACCTTGAATCTCGACATGCTCACGATCGATCCGTACTCGGCGGACTGGGGTGACTTCAAGATTCGCCCCGAACAGGTGGCCGTCCAGCGCAACGAACTCACCCTCAAGGCCTTGTTCAACGAAGAGGCGGGTGTGGTGATGCAGGTTCGGCAGGCCGACCGTGATGTCGTGCTTGGTGCGTTGCGCGAGGCGGGGCTTGCACGCCATGCCCATGTGATCGGACGCGTCAACGAACGAGACGCGATCGAGGTCTGGCGGGATGCCAAAAAGATCTGGTCGGCCAGCCGCGCCGAACTGCAATCGGTCTGGAGCGAAACTTCTTACCGGATCGCCGCGCTTCGAGACGATCCCGAGTGCGCGCGCGAAGAGTTCGAGTCGCACGGAAACGGCAGCCAGAGCCCGTTGCAGGTCTCGCTCAGCTTTGATCCCGCTGAAGATGTGGCCGCGCCTTTCGTGGGTCGTGGGGCGAGGCCCAGGGTGGCTGTGCTGCGCGAGCAGGGTGTCAACAGCCATGTCGAGATGGCTGCCGCGTTTGATCTGGCCGGTTTCGAGGCGCACGATGTACACATGACCGACCTGATCAGCGGGCGCGTTGCGCTCGATGCCTATTCGGTTCTGGTGGCTTGTGGCGGATTCTCCTACGGCGATGTTCTGGGCGGCGGCTCGGGCTGGGCTCGAACCATCCTCTTCAATGCGCGCCTGGCTGAGGGCTTTTCGCGATTCTTTGCCCGGCCAGACACGCTGACGCTCGGGGTGTGCAATGGCTGCCAGATGCTCTCGCAACTCAAGGCCATCATTCCTGGAGCACAGGCCTGGCCGCGATTCCGAACCAACCGGTCCGCTCAGTTTGAAGCCCGCTTCGGCATGGTCGAAGTGCTCGACTCGCCTTCGATCTTTCTGGCGGGAATGGCGGGCTCGCGCCTGCCGATCGCGATTGCGCATGGTGAAGGTCGTGCAGTGTTTTCGTCGAGCCTTGAGGCGGAGCAGGCCATCGGGACTCTGCGCTTCACCCAGGATGAGGGTCAGGCGGCGGTGGCTTACCCCACCAATCCCAATGGCTCCCCGGGCGGCCTGACCGGTTACTGCAGTGAAGACGGACGCGCCACCATCCTGATGCCCCATCCCGAGCGAGTGTTTCGAATGGCTCAATGGTCCTGGCGAGCGCAGGCCAGTCAGCAGGGTCATGTCCTGGCGGCGCAAGGGCTTTCGCCCTGGATGCGTCTGTGGCGCAATGCCCGCCGGCAGATCGGCTGAAGTCAGCGCCCCCGGTGTGCACCACTTCCGGGGCCGGTGCGTTAAGCAGGTATCCGTCCGAACTGACTGCGCCCGCAAGGTTCAACCACAGGGCTCATCAGTCGGATTGCCAGGGCCTCAACCTCAACCGGATGCCTGTCATGAACACCGACTCCAAGCGCCTCACTCGATCCCGCCCCCGGCTGGCTGCGTTCATATTCGCCAGCGTCGCTGCAACCGTCAGCCTGCCTGCCATGGCGGGCGGAGATGTCGTGATCGGCACCCTGTTCGGAGCAGGGGCGGGTGCGCTCTTCGGTCAGGCGCTCGGTGGACAGCAGGGCGCTGCCGTCGGGGGTGTGCTCGGGGCGGTTGCCGGTCATGCCATTGCATCGTCCGATCACCGCCACGGGTATCAACAGGGATATCACCACGGGTACGGCGACACCGTGCATTACCGTCAGCCCGCCTGGACGGCGTATCACGCGCCCGCCCCTCAGGTGGCCTGGACCCCGCCCCCGCCGGTTTACTATGCCCCGGCGCCGGTCTATGTCGCTCCTCGGCCGGTCTACTATCCGCCGCACTCCTACAGCCCGCCGCACGCCGTGGTGTATCCGCCCGCGCCGCCCCACCACTACCGGGGCCATCATCACCACAAACGACACCACTGGAACTGAAATCCGACGCCTCAGGCTCAGGCAGAAGGAATGAAATCCGGATCGTCCTGGTGCTTGCGTTCGAACTTCAGAAAATCGTAATACCCGCATTTGCGACCATCGGGATATTCCCGGCAAACGCTGGGTCTTGCCGAGTAGATCGTGCAGCGCCGGGCATCTGTATCAAAAAACCGGCAGATCGATCCATAAACCGTGTCTTTCTGGTGGCGCAGGATCCGCTCGGTCTTGTCGTACATGCGCGTGAATTTGCGCGCCGCCTCTTCAGTCGTCAGATCGAAGTGCTTGGCCAGCCGCTTGAGGTCACTGTCCTTGACTTCAATGCGCGGGTAGCTGCAGCAATATCCCGGGCACTTCGAACAGTCGTATCGCACGGCAGGGGTGCTGCTCTTTGAGGTCATGGCTTGCGGGTCTCGGGTTTGATTGAAACGACAGGTGCAGATGGATCGGAGGTCATACCGGGGGCGATCCAGAATACTCGGGATGCCCTGGACTTCGAGTATCAAGCCGGAACAAGACCCGTCATCCACAGGATGAATGAAACGCTTGCCGCGGCCAGCAGTGTCCCCAGGGCCAGCGCCGCGCCAATCGGGCGAACATTCACGCCATAGCGCTGCGACAGAATGAATACATTGCTCGCTGTCGGCAAACCCGCAGCCATGATGCCGACTGCCGCCAGTCGCCAGTCCACCTGAAGTATCCACATCAGGGCTGCAACCAGCAGGGGATGAATCAGCAGCTTGAGTGCAACCAGGCCTCCCGTCGGCGCGTCAAGCTCGATCTTGCGCTCGCCCAGCGATGCGCCAATCGCAAACAATGCACAAGGGCCGGCCGCCTGAGCGAGCAGTCCGATGAACGACTCGGCTGTATCCGGGACCGGAATCCATCCCGCCGAAACCACAACGCCGACCACCAGGCCCAGGATCATGGGCGTTCGCAATAAGCCGATGAGGGCCTGCCTGACGCGAGCACCCGTGCTGTCGCTGGGGCCTGAGACTGGGTTCGTCGCCTGCGAGCCCTGACCCGCTACAGACTGACCTGCTGCAGCCTGACCTGATGAACTTGGGCCTGATGCCCCTTGAACCGAGGCGCGGGTCTGGCGCCCCCACTCGAAGAGCAGGATGGTGATGACGATCACCATCAGGATGTCGACCAGCAACGCCATGACCATGGCGGGCATCAGCGAGGGGTCACCGAGCTGGGCGGTCAGCGGCAAACCCATGTAGCCCACATTGCCATGGGTTGCTGCAAAGGCCACCCCGGTGCGTTGCTGCGGATTGGGCGCGGCAGCTTTCGGGGCGAGCCAGCGTGAGCCGAACAGCATCAGCAGGGCGGCAATCGCAAACGCGGCCAGAAAACGCAGGTCAGCCAATTGCCCCGGGGACTGCGTGCTTGCCGCCCGATACATCATGGCGGGCAGGGCAAACATGAACACGAAGGCATTGATGCCACTGGCCGCTTCCGGGCTCAGGATTCGCCGGCGGGCCGCAATCCACCCGCAGAGCACCAGAGCAAAGACGGGCAGGGTGACATGCAGAACGCTAAGCATGGGCGCAGGGAAAGGGTCGGGCGAGCGGATCAGCAGGCAAGCGCGCGAGGCTACGCAAGCCCGAGTGCCTTCGTCAAATGGGGTGTTCCTGCACGCAGAGCGCGTCGCAGAAACCGACCTGGATCGATTGCCCTGCCAAGCCTTGCGTCCAGCATGGAGGGAGTATTCGAGAGGCTGGCGGCAAGATGCTCGGCCGCCGGCAGACACCACAGCAGACCCCGCCCGCCCAGGGCCGAAATCATCCAGAGGCCCGCCACGCGGGGCATGGGCAGGCGGTCGTTTCGCATCATGGCCGGCCAGTGCCGCTCCAGTGCTGGCAGATCGGGGACTGCGCCCACCAGGGGCAGATGGTCGCGCACCGAGGCGCGCGCGCCCTGAGGGAGGTCATCAAGCAGCACCGTTCTTGACGGATCGGTGCGGCCTGGCCTGGGCAAGACGCTCTCTGGCTCAGCAAAGACGCTCTCTGGCTCAGCAAAGCTGCCTTTTAGCTCAGCAAAGCCGCCTGCGGGGCCCGGCACCAGCCCCCCAGGCCCGCAAAGCACCCGTCCATCGGGCAAGGGAATCTGATAACCCTCACCCTGCAGGCCGATGACCTGTCGAGGTACATCAATGGCGACCTGACTGATCCTGCACTGGGCGTGTCGCACCTGCCACCCACCAGCGGCCAAAAAGGAGGAACCGAGGAGCGCCTCGCTGCGCGCTCCCGCGCAGACAACGGCAACCGATGCGCTGGCTGAGCGGCTCCGGTCAGCCGAGAGTGCGTGCCATCCTGTTGCATCGCCCTGCAAGGCATCGACACGGAAGTTCTGCATCTCCAGCCGGCCGGTCTGTGTCGCCTCCAGTTGCCAACCTGCCAGCAGTGAGGCGGGCACCACCGCGCAGGGCTGTCTCCAGAAAAGGCCATCCTGGCGGGCCTGCAGTGGTCCGTCGGGCCAGGCCTGGGCGAGTCGCTCGGCCTGCTCTTTGGGCATGCGCTGCAGGCGAGGAAGCTCAAGCCACCCGGGCGCCAGCGGAACCGAGCCTCGCGCATCGGCAGCCAGCAGGGCCATGGCAATCCTCGACAGCTCACTGGCGGGCGAAGCGTCTGGTGCATGGGCGGGATGAACAGCCAGCGCGAGTTGCCGGCTGCCCGCCTGAGGATCCGCGTCATCAATCAGCGTGACGCGCCAGTCGCGAAGCACCAGAGCCCGGGCAAGCGCCGTACCGGCAAGACCAGCTCCAAGAATGAGCGCAGATCGTGGGATCATGACGACATGATGCATTCATCGTTGTCAGGAGACGTTCATGTCCGCCCCTTCATCCGTTGCTGAAACGTTCACACCAGGTCAGCCTGCCGGAGAAAAAACCGCGGGGGGCACGATGGGCAGCACCCAGATCTCCCCAGACAGGCCGCAGGGTGACACCGCACGCGACCGGCTGCTCAGCAGCACGGCCGCATGGTTTGATTCAGACGGGCTGTTCAACGTTCTTGCGCCGCGGGTTGCGTGTCCCTCCGAGAGCCAGGACCCGCGCGGTGCGCCGCATCTTCAGGCCTATCTGTCGGAGCAGATTCAGCCCGCACTCGAGGCCATGGGTTTTACGGTCGAGATCCTGTCCAACCCGTCCGGCAAGGGCGGACCGCTCTTGCTGGCTGAGCGCATCGAGGATGTGTCGCTGCCCACCGTACTCGGCTATGGCCATGGCGATGTGATTCGCGGGCAGGAAAACAGCTGGACCCGCGGACAGGGCCCCTGGACGCTCTGCGCCGACGGTGATCGCTGGTACGGACGCGGCACTGCCGATAACAAGGGGCAGCACAGCATCAACCTGTGTGCCATGGAGCAGGTTCTGCGGGCTCGGGCGCTGGAGCAGGGTCTGCCCACTGCGAACTGGGCCAAGGCCCGCCTGGGTTTCAATGCGAAGTGGCTGATCGAGACGGGTGAGGA
>JBKCEY010000035.1:0-1899 GCA_046304115.1 Burkholderiales bacterium
CCTTGTTCAAAACCACCATCGCGGGCAGCCTGCCCAAACCAGCCTGGCTGGCCGAAACCGAAAAACTCTGGCCGCAATGGAAGAGCCAGGGTGCCGAACTGCAGCAGGCCAAGGCCGATGCCACCCTGCTGTGGATCAAAGCCCAGGAAGACGCGGGTATCGATGTCATTGGCGATGGCGAGCAGGCGCGCCAGCACTTCGTGCATGGTTTTGTGGAGCAGGTGGAGGGCATCGACTTTGTGAACAAGGTCAAGATGGGCATCCGCAACAACCGCTACGACGCCATGGTGCCGCAGGTGGTGGCGCCGCTGCGCCTGAACGGCCGCGTGCACGCCTTCGAGGCGCAACTGGCCCGCGCGCACACGCAGAAAAAAATCAAGTTCACCCTGCCCGGCCCCATGACCATCGTCGACACGGTGGCCGACCGCCATTACGGCGACAAGGTGAAGATGGCGAGGGCCTTTGCCGAACTGATCAACCAGGAGTCACTGGCCCTGCAGGCCGATGGGGTTGACTTCATCCAGTTCGATGAACCGGCCTTCAACGTCTACATGGACGAAGCGGCTGATTGGGGCGTGAAAGCCCTGGAGCGAGCCGCTCGGGGCCTGACTTGCACCACAGCAGTCCACATCTGCTACGGCTACGGCATCGAAGCCAACACGAACTGGAAAAAAACCCTGGGCGAGGAGTGGCGCCAGTACGAAAAGGTGTTCCCGGTCCTGGCGAAAAGCGCCATCCAGCAGGTCAGCTTGGAATGCATGCATTCGCATGTGCCCATGGAGCTCATCAAGCTGCTCGAAGGCAAGGACGTGATGGTGGGTGTGATCGATGTGGCCAACCCGGCCATCGAAACCTCGGAAGAAATTGCGGACACCATTGGCCGCGCCCTGCAGTTCGTGCCCAAACACCGGCTGATTGCCTGCACCAACTGCGGCCTGGCCCCCATGAGCCGCGAGGTGGCCATAAAAAAACTGCAGGCCCTGGCCCAGGGCGCCCAGCTGGCCTGGCAGCGTCACGGGAACTGAATGAGAGTCTCAACCCCTCTGGCACTGACCGTGATGGCCGGTCTGGTTCAGGCACTGGCATTGAGCTCAGCAGCCCCGGCTTGGCCCTTGTCTACCGGGCGGTAGGCCGCTGCAAGGCCTGCCTTGAGGGAAGGCCTCACGCTGCTCAAGCGAGCGGGTACGCGCAATCGCGACACCCGCTCCGCCTGCGGTCCAGCAGGTTTGATCAGACACGAATCTCGCGATTGAAGCGCTGGATGTACTCGGCGCGGCGCGGGTTGAGTTTTTCCCAATTGACCGCATTCATTTTTTCGAGGTCGGCCATGTTGCTCGCGTAGGTGCTCAGTGCCTGGCTGAACTTGGCCTTGCTGCTGGTCGGAGCGATCAGGTAGGGAGCGTCCGCCATCCTGGTCTGCACCTCTGGACTGATGGCCTCATTGATGTAGGCGGCTGCCAGATCGACATTGCTCGAGTTCTTCACGATATGCATCGTGCTCATGATGTGAATCCAGCCTGTATCGGGACGCGTCAGCGCGACCGGCACGCCCTTGCTCTGCAGGTCGCCGACATTGTTGTTGTAGTGGACTGAAATGTCGATCTGGTCTTGCTGGAACAGGGTCGCAAGTGCTCCCGGATTGGCGGCAACAGCGCCGACGTTGGGCAGCAGGCGTTTGACGAAATCGAATGCTGGTTCCATATTGGTTTCGCTGCCACCATTCAGTCGTGCCATCTCTACCATCCAGGCGGACATCAGCGTCGAGCCCATGCTGGCGAGACCCACGCGCCCCTTGTACTCTGGCCTGAGCAGATCAGACCATGACTTGGGCGGGTTCTTGATCTTTTTGGTGTTGTAGGCGATCCCGATGATCTGTCCGGATACGAATACGCCCAAGTC
>JBKCEY010000036.1:0-1542 GCA_046304115.1 Burkholderiales bacterium
CGCCTTGCTCGGCCAGCAGCCGGCTGTGCACAGCCCGAAGACTCAGATACCGCTGACGGACTGCTTCGTGATTGGCCCGTGCAATCGCGGGATCCAGCGTCATGATCACCTGACCCTCACGAACCACCGTGCCTTCGCCCACGCGCACCGATTCGATGATGCCGCCTGCAGGATGCTGGACCGGCTTGCGTTTGGTATCGATGACGACCATCGCCCTGCTATAGGCACCCTCGTCCAGCGGTGCCCAGGCCGCCCAGAGCAAAAAGCCCACGAATCCGACCAGCAGGGCGATAAGCCCCGAGCGACCCGCTCGCCGCAAGGTGGAGTCAGCTGTTGCGGCCGAAGCGGCAGGCTCGGCCGATGAAGAGTTCAGGTTCATGGTTGGGGCATCGGAGGCTGTGCAGCAGGCTGCAGGCGCGGGGCTGTTGATGGGGGTACAGGCTGCAACGATGTGATCCGTCCGTCCGACAGGATCAACACACGGTCTGCAATCGCCTTCATCAGGGGATTGTGAGAAACCAGAAAAACCGTTGCGCCCTGCTCCCGTCTACTGCGAAGCGCTTGTACGAGCGCTGTTTCGCCCAGATCGTCGAGATTGGCATTGGGCTCATCGAGGATCAGCACCGGAGGATTGCCATACAAGGCGCGAGCCAATGCAATGCGCTGCCGCTGTCCTGCAGACAGTCCGCTGCCCAGACTGCCCAGTGGGGTGTCATATCCGGCAGGAAGCCGCAGGATCAATTCATGCAATCCGCATGCGCGTGCAGCCTCGATCACCGCCTGCGCCGTCGCTTGCGAAGGCGACGCAAAGCGACTGATGTTCTCGGCAATGCTGCCTTCGAAGAGCTCGGTGTCTTGCGGTACGCTGCCGATCAAGGCCGCGCGTCGGGCATCCGTCGTTGCCTCGATAGGCTCACCCGCAATCAGCACCTCCCCTTCGAGGTCGGGCCACGCACCTGCCAGTGCGCGCATCAGGGTGGATTTTCCGGAACCCGATGGCCCCATCACGAGCGTGATGCTGCCCGGGGGCGCCTCGAAATCCAGTCCCTTGAGGATCGGGGCGTCGCGAGACGGGGCCCGGGCCACCAGGTTGCGCACGTGTACGGCCAGATCTTGCGGGGCCAGCCCCTGCAAGGCCACATCGGGCCCGATCATGGCTGCACGACGCGGCTGTTGGGGGTTGCTTTGGGCAGGCGAGGTTTGAATCGCGCCGGGCTCATGAGCGGCAAGAAATGCCAGCAGTCGCAAGCGCGCCTGACGCGCAGACAACACCGCACGCCAGGTGGCCACGATCGTATCGATGGGCGAGAGCGCGCGATTCATGAGGATGTTGGCGGCGATCATGCTTGCTGCGGAAATCTGCGAGTCGATCACCAGCAAGGCGCCGACGGCAAGAATCAGCGACTGCTGCAGGTAGCGCACAAACCGGCTGATCGCGGCCTGCCGCTGAGTGAGCGACACCACCTGGCCATGCGCTTCATTGAATGTCCCGTGCAAACGCATGACGCGCGCCGTGATGGCCGGGGTCATGCCCATGACGTG
>JBKCEY010000037.1:0-15600 GCA_046304115.1 Burkholderiales bacterium
ACATCGGCCAGCACGGGCGCGAGGTCGATGCTGCGTCCTTCGACCTGGATACCCGACTGCAGTCGAAACCAGCCGGCTGTGGCGGGTCCGCGCGCGCGTGGGCCCGCCGCCTCGGGCACCAGATCAAAAGCCACCGCATCAGCCTGCAGGACCTCGACCGTGAGCTGGGATTCATTGATCAGACCCCAGCCCCGACTGACCAGAGCGGGCGCGAGTTCGGATAACACCCGAGCGGCGGCCATGCTGGCCATCGGCAGCATCAGCAGAGTCACCCAGCCACTGCTCGCCCGCGAGCGCTGAGCGCCCGGCAGGGTGACCGAGTCAGGATCGATTCCGGCGCCCGGCTCGCTCAGGGCCAGCGCGCGCAACTCGCCCGACAAATGCTCCCAGGCTTTTCGCTCGGCCGCGGCATCACACAGCAACAGCACCGGGCCCTGCGCATCGCGGATGCCCAGGCTGGCGGACCGCAGCGGCTCGAGGCGGTGCCCGGCATATTCCACCGAGAGCGAAATCGCCAGACGATCCGGTGCTGCCCGCTGCGGGCCACCACTGCGAGACCCCTTGCCCGAGCTTGGGCCGAGTGCAAAAAGTCCGAGCACGGGGCGCGGCGTTCCGGCCTGCTCCCGAACCGGATACGACCCCAATGCCGGCACCAGAGGTTTGAGTTCGGGTCTGGCGAGCAACTGCGCATGCAGGGCCAGAGCGACATCCTGGGCGGCGGCTTGAGGCACTCTGGGCGCATTGCGAAGCCACTGGATGAATTCAGGCAAAAGCGCATCACGAATCGATCCAATCTCGCCGCGCTCGAGATCCACCCAGCCCGCCTGGGGCGTGAAGAGCGCCTGCGCTGCGGGCTGCAGAACCAGCCCCAGACGCAGGCTGTCCGTATCACCCGCAGGACTGAGGCCATCGCCACCGGGCGCCTCATGAATCCAGTCCAGATGGGCCTTGCGGGCTGGTGCGCATTTCAGTGCGCGCCCCTCATCAGGCCCGGCGGGCGGGCCTTCTGCGTACAGTCGCCCCGCTTGTGCAATCGCCATCAGCACCTCGAGTGCGCGCGGCGAATCGAGCACAACACCGCCCGGCACCGGCGTGCAGCGCTGCATCATGGCACTGGCCAGCAGGTCGGTTTCGTCCCAGTAGGCAGGGGGATCGTTTGCATGGGTCTGAAGCCCCCGATAGGGCTCAGGAGCAGACCATCGTCCCGCTTCGAGGCGACGGTAGCGAACGGGCTGCAACACCGGACGGCGGTCGAGCTGGCGCAGCAGGTAAAGCAGCACGGACCCCGCGGGCTCTGCCGGGGTGATCCTGAGCTGACGCAGGCCCCGCACCCAGTGCAGCACCTGCAGCCGCTCCATCCCCGAAACCCCGTTGGACTCGGCATCGGACGGCCCAGGCTCGGCGGACGATCCCTGAGATGCAAAAACCGGTGGCGCCGCTGGAAACGGCGCGCCGGCGGACGATGCCGAAGGCAGGGCGGCAGCAAAGGGGCCTGTGGCGCTCGACGGGCTTTCGTCCTGATCCCTCAGCCAGTGCAACAGCAGAGCTGCGCCATGCTTGCAATTGCTGTCGACCGGGCAGGTGCACGAACTGGTGACCTGCATGACCGTGCCATGCAGACGCACGCGCACCTCGGTCTGGTAGAGCAGGCCTGCACGGCTGCCCTCGACCTCACCGGTGATCGTTCCGGGCGGAGCCTCGCGCGCCGAGAGCACCCGGCCGGCCGCGAACACGGCTTCGCCCCGGGTCGCCGTGTGGCGATCCAGGCCGATGGGCGTGCGACCGAAGCGCTTTCGGAACAGCTCAAGCAGCATGGGTCAGAGGGGCAGAAAAAGGCAACAATGAAGCAAGACAACCGCCCAGTGTATCGTCAGTCGTCTGTCCCCCTCATGCACCATGGAATTGCCTCATGATCGATCACCTTGACCATCTGGTTCTGACCACCATCGACGAGACCGCCTGCATCCGCTTCTATACCGAGGTGATGGGCATGACCCTGGAGCGCTTCGAAACGCCTTCAGGCTCTCGCATGGCCTTCAAGTTCGGGCAGCAGAAAATCAACCTGCATATCCGCGGCCGCGAGTTTTCACCCCGGGCCCATCTGCCCGTGCCGGGAGCCCTGGACCTGTGCTTCATTGCCAGCGTGCCCTTGCTCGAGGTGATTGAACGCCTGAAAGCTCATGACTGGCCCATCATCGAAGGGCCCGTCATGCGCACTGGCGCCACCGGCCCGATCCGCTCGGTCTATGTGCGCGACCCCGACCTGAACCTGATCGAAATCTCCGAGCCCGCATGACCGCAAACCAAACCCACCTGCCCGCCACCCTGCCCCTGCATGAGGGCTGCACGATGGGCGACCTCATCATTCGGGCCATCCATCGCGGCGGCGATCGCGTGGCGTTTGTGCTGGATGAACAGACCCTCACCTACCGCGAGTTCGGTGAACGGCTGAGCCAGATGGTTCAGTTCATGCAAGCGCGCGGGCTGCGCCGTGGTGACGCGATCGCAACGCTCTCCTCCAACCGGCCCGAGGCCTTTCTGGTCAATGCCGCGGGCTACCTGCTGGGCCTGCGCTCCACCTGGATGCATCCGCTGGCCTCTGAAGACGATCATGCCTACCTGATCGAGGATTCCGGCGTCACGCACCTCTTCGTGGATCCGCTGACCTTCAGCGAACGCGCTCTGGCCCTCAAGGCTCACATCCCGGCCCTGCAGCATCTCTACAGCCTGGGAACCGATGCCCAGGGCGGCGCACCCGGAGAGGACGCCCTGAAGGCAAGCCAGGCCTTCAAGCCCCAGGCGCTGGTGTCGGTGGCGCATGTCGATGACCTGTGCACCCTGATCTACACCGGTGGCACCACCGGCAAACCCAAGGGTGTGATCCACACTCACCGGGTGCAGGTGACCATGGTCATGACCGAACTCACCGAGTGGGACTGGCCTCAGGAGGTTCGGTTTCTGGCCATGACACCGATCACCCATGCCGCAGGCGCAATGATCGTTGCGGTGATGAGTCGTGGTGGCACGTTCGTCATGAGCAAGGGCTTCGATGCCCAGCGCTTTTTCGACATTGTCGAGCAGCACCGCATCACCTGTACCTTCCTGGTACCGACCATGATCTACGTGTTGCTCGATCATCCGGCGATCGACACCGCCGATACCTCGAGCCTGAAGACCATCATCTATGGCGCCTCGCCCATGGCACCGGCCCGACTCATCGAGGGCATGCGCCGTTTCGGGCCGGTGTTCATGCAGCTCTATGGTCAGTCCGAGGCGCCCAACTGCGTCACCACGCTGCGCCGCGACGAACACGATCCCCAGCGCCATCCCGAGCGGCTGGCCTCCTGCGGCATGCCTTCAGCAGGCGTACAGGTTGCCCTGCTGGATGAGGACGGGCAAGAAGTGCCCGTGGGAGAGGTGGGCGAGATCTGCGCGCGGGGCCCTCTGGTGATGGCGGGCTACTGGAACAAGCCCGAAGAAACGGCCAAGGCCCTGCGGCACGGCTGGTTGCATACCGGGGATCTGGCCCGTCGCGATGCGGATGGCTATCTCTACATCGTCGATCGCAGCAAGGACATGATCATCAGCGGCGGCTTCAATGTCTTTCCGCGCGAGGTGGAGGATGTACTGACCCGACACCCGGATGTCGCGGCAGCGGCCGTGATCGGTGTGCCCGATGGCAAGTGGGGCGAGGCGGTCAAGGCCGTGGTCGTGCTCAAACCGGGGTGCACACCCAATGCCGAGGCACTGATCGCGCTGGTGCGCGAGGCCAAGGGCGTCGTGCAGGCACCCAAGACGGTTGACTTCGTCGATGCACTGCCCGTGACCGGCCTGGGCAAGCCCGACAAGAAAGCCCTGCGGGCTCACTACTGGGGCGGCACAAGCCGGGCCGTGAACTGAACCGAATTGAACTGAACCGAACTGAACTGAGCCGAATCAGATCGGATCGAGCGGAAAAATCGGCCGGCGCACCTTCTCAAAGTGCAGCAGTGAATAGTCCGAGGTGGTCACGCCCACGCCGGCGCACTCGATCACCTCGCGGGCCAGATCGCCCAGGCCCGCCCGCCAGTGCACCCGGCTCTTGATGATCACAAAGCGCTTGCGGGTGGGGTCAACCCCCACGCCATGGAAGCACTCGAGATCCGCCGGCTCCTGATAGAGCGACATCACGACGATCTCGACCCCGCCCGCCTGCAGCACCACGGTCGGGCCGTTGCGAGCCCGCGCACCCGCGCCCATGGGCCCACGCAGGGTGTATTCGCCATCGGTGATACGCCGCACCCGCGCGGTGACCGAAAGCGGCGTGGCCGGGGCCCCGATCGAGGGCATGGCGGCCTTGCCCCCCAGTTCGAGCGTGACCTCGTTGCCCACGCCGGCAGCAATCGCCTTCTGGACGCTGTCGGGATCATGAATCGCAAAAAAGAGCGCGTCCTGCAGGCCCTGGCGCAGCACCTCGGCCAGCACGGCTGTCGTGTCCATGGTGCCGCCCGAGGCGACGTTGTCGCAGTGATCCAGCATCACGATCGGGCCGGTCTTGCCCGGCACATGCGAGTCGCCCAGTGCTTTGGCCCTGGCCACGGTTTGCGCGAGCGGGGTGCTCTCGTAGACAAAGTCATGCCGCAAGGCCCAGGCTCGCTCGAGCAGTTCATCACGCAGGGTTTGCGCCTGTGCGCCGTTGCCATCGGCATGGGCATCCGTGCACACGACCACCGACAGGCCCGCCTGCTCGATATCGGCATGGGGGAATCCCACGAACAGCGAACAGGCCAGAGCGCGCCCGGCCTCCTCATGCGCCTTGCAGGCTTCCTGCAGACCCCGATTGGGTTCGGCATGGGTGCCTTGTCGCATCACATGCGGCAGCATGGGGCGGTTGGCCCAGCGCATCACCGGCTTGACCTCGCCCCGGATCGCCCGGATCAGAACCCGGGCACAGAGTTCGCCGGCCTCCCGCACATCCACATGCGGATAGGTGTGATACCCGGTGATGACCGTGGAAAGCCGCACCAGGTCATCGTAGATATTGGCATGCATGTCGAGCGTCACGCCCACGGGCGTCACCGGATCGATGGCCCGCAAGCGGCGCAGCAACTCGCCTTCGCCATCCTCATGGCTCTGGCTCACCATCGCGCCATGCAGATCAAGCAGGATGCCGTCCCAGCCGCCCTGGCGCACCGCCTCGAGGATCGCGCCACTGATGCGCTCATAGGCCTCATCGTGAACGGGCCCGCTCGGATTGGCGTCAGCTGCCACGGCCAGATGCACCTGCGCGCCGGCCGCTTCAGCAATCGCCAGGAAGCCGCCCAGGGCGCTGCCCGTGCCCCGGTGGGCCGCAATGGCCGCCTCGCCAGTCACCATCCCGGGCCGATAGCCAAAGAAGCGCTCCGTCGGCGTGGGCACTGGGGAAAAGGTATTGGTCTCATGCTTGAAGCTGGCCAGCAGCAGTTTCATGAATACGGCTCCGGAGGGATATCGACAACAGCAGTCGGGGTTCGCCGACCCACTCGATGCAGGCCTGTCGGCTCGGTCCGCGACGGGCAGCGCGGTCTAAGTTAGCATGGGCCGATGGCTGCCAGCCCTACATTCGCCCCGCTCCCGCAGTGCCATGCCCATCCATCGGCCGGTACTCAGCCCACGCTTGTCCTGCGCCTCGAAGGCGCCTGGGTGCTCACCCACCTGGTGCAGGCCGAGGCCGCACTCCAGCAGGCACTGGATCAATCCTCGCCCGCACTGACTCCCGCGTGGTCCGTCCAGATCGACGGGCAATCCCTGCAGGCCCTCGATACGGCTGCGGCGCTGGCGCTTGTCATGCGGCTCAGGGCCGTGACCGAGATCAGCCGGATCAGCTCAACCGGCATGCAGGCTGCCCATGAGGGCGTCCTGAAACTGGTGCTGCAAAAGCTGCCCGACCTTCAGATCATTGCACCGGCAAGCCCGCTGGCCTGGCGAGCCCAGCTCGGAGCCTCGGCGCTCGGGCTGGGCCAGATGGTGCGTAGTCATGTGACCTTCCTGGGTCGAGTGGCTGAAGCGGCATGGCAGACCGCCCGACGGCCCCGAACGCTCAGGGTTCATGAACTCGTCGCCCAACTGGGGCAGACCGGTGTCAGTGCGATTCCGGTCGTGGCGCTCGTGACCTTTCTGATCGGGGTGGTGTTTGCCTATCTGCTGGGCCTGCAGGCCGAGCAGTACGGCGCCAACATCTTCGTGGTTGATGGCGTGGCTCTGGGTATGACCCGCGAGTTCTCGCCGCTGCTGGTGGCCACCATCATGGCCGGTCGCTCAGGGGCGGCCTTCACGGCTCAGCTGGGCACGATGCGGCTGACCGAAGAAACCGATGCGATTCGCACCCTGGGGCTTTCGGCTGAGCAGGTGCTGGTTCTGCCGAGGGTCTTTGCCCTGATGATCACACTGCCCTTGCTGGTCTTCGTGGGGGATATCGCAGGACTCTCGGGGGCCCTGGTGATCGCCAACACCATGCTCGACATCACGCCCGCGGGATTCATTGACCGGCTGCATTCGGCACTTGCTCCACGACATGTCCTGATCGGGCTCGGAAAATCGCCGGTCTTTGCGCTCTTCATCGCCGTGATCGGATGTCGTATGGGCATGGATGTTGCGCGCGATACCCGCTCGATCGGTATTCACACCACCTCCACCGTGGTGCAGGCCATCGTGGCGGTCATCATTCTCGATGCGATCTTTGCGATCGTGTGTCAGGAACTGGGGTGGTGAGATGAGCGTCGTGATCGAGGTCAGCGAGCTCACCACGCAGTTTGGCCGGCAGGTCATCCATGACCGACTGAATCTGCAGATCCGCAAGGGCGAGCTGGTTGCTCTGATCGGGGGCAGCGGTACCGGAAAATCCGTGCTGGTCCGCGAGATCATTGGTCTGCAACGTCCGACGGCGGGTGAGGTGCGGGTTCTGGGCTCATCCATGTGGTCGGCTGCCGAATCCGAACTGGCCAGCGTGCGTCGTCGCATCGGCATGATGTTTCAGGATGGCGCCTTGTTCTCTTCACTCACAGTCGCACAAAACGTGGCGGCTGTGCTCGACGAAAACATCGAGCTGCCAACCGCGCTGCGTGATGCCCTGGTGCAGTGGCGACTCCTGCTGGCAGGCTTTCCAGGCGATTCGGCCCACAAGATGCCCAGCCAGTTGTCGGGTGGCATGCGCAAGCGCGCCGCCCTGGCCCGTGCCATTGCCCTGGAGCCCGAGATCCTGTTCCTCGATGAGCCAACCTCGGGCCTGGATCCGATCACCGCCCGTGCATTCGATGCGCTGCTCACCTTTCTGAACCGCGACCTCGGCATCACGGTACTGCTGGTCACGCATGATCTGGATACGCTGCTGGGCATTGCCCAGCGTGTGGTGGTGCTTGGTGAAGGGCAGGTGATCGCCGATGGCAGCATCGAACAGATCACAGCCGTTCAGCACCCGTGGATACAATCCTACTTCCGCTCCCGAAAGCTGCTGCCAGCCCATGGAACCTGAAGCCCGCTACACCCTGATCGGTACGGTGCTGCTTGCGATAGCCGTGGCTGCGCTGGGCGCGTTCGTATGGCTCTCGAGCAGTGGCAACAAGGCTGATTACGAGTTCTACACCGTCTACTTTGAGCGCCAGTCCCTTGAAGGGCTGCAGATCGGCGCCGATGTCAACATGCGCGGTGTCAAGGTCGGTCGCGTGGAGGACTACACCATCTCGCGCGACAACATCAACCGGGTAGCCGTCACACTGCGCGTCGCACGCGCCACCCCGGTGAGCGAGAACACCTCTGCCGTGGTCGCGCGCAATTTTGTGACCAGCATCGCGCGCATCAATCTGGACACGCCCGGCAAGCCCGGGCCTTCCCTGAGCAAGGTCCCGGATGGCGAGCGCTACCCCGTGATTCCGGAAGGCACCTCCGATATCGACCAGATCGCGAGTTCAGTCACGCGCCTGGCCATGCAAGCGGATCTGGTGCTGGGCTATCTCACCGAAACCCTGGGTCCCGATAACCAGAAGAACATCTCACAGGCATTGATCGCATTGCGACAGCTCTCCGAAGGACTCAACCAGCGTGTGGCCCTGATTGACCAGACCTCGCGCACCCTGCAGGCCAGTGCCACCGAGTTCAGGCAATCGAGCCAGGCCTTCACCCAGACCATGAACTCGGTCAATGCCCTGATCGGCCCTCTGGGTCAGGAAACCAGCCAGACCTTGCGTGACTCGCGAGCCGCCCTCCAGACGCTGGCCGAGACTGGCCGCAAGCTCGAGCAGTCGGTGGATACAGCCCTCAGAAGTGTTGATCGCGAGGTGAGCAGCCTGAGCCGAAGAACGACCGACGCCGCAGACCTCTCGGTTCTTGAACTGCGCAGTACAGCCGAAGAACTGCGCTCGAGCATCGAACTGATCAGCCGCACGCTCGATCGGTTGCAGGACCCCCGCGCCGCGCTGCTCGGGCCCTCGAATCGACAGCTGGGCCCCGGGGAGGGACGTCCATGAAACGGATGACCCGTCTGATCGTGGCGGTGCTGGCGCTGGTGCTGGCCGGCTGCTCGGCGCTGGGGCCTGGCGATACCCAGGGTGTTGGCTACTACGTCCTGAAGGACCTGCAGGCCGATCGCCTGGAGCAACGCCCGGCGGCCTCCGAGAGCGGACCAACCGCAAACATCGTGCTCATGCTCGGTGGCGTCTCGGCGGCGGCCCTGCATGACAGCGATCGCATCGTTTACACCCGCGATGGGGCTGCGCACAGCTACTACCAGTTTGCCCACTGGAGCGAGCGGCCGGGCAAGCGACTGGCCGTGCTGACCGAGCAGCGCCTGGCCCGCTCCGGGCGCTTTGCTGCCGTGGTGCAGTCCGTCTCGGGCGTCAAGGCCGACTGGCTGCTGAATCTGCGGCTCGATGAGCTGACCCACGACGCGAGGCAATCGCCCGGCGTCGTTCGTCTGAGGCTCTCAGCCGAAATGGTCGATTGGCGGCATCGCAAGCTGATTGCGCGCCAGTCCTTCGTGCAGGACATCGAGGTTCCCACGCAAGACGCTCCGGGTGCAGCCCGGGCAGCCAGCGAGGCCATGACCCGTCAGCTCGACGAACTGCAGGCCTGGGCCAGCGCCCTGCGCTGAGGCTAGCGAGGTGCGTTGACAACGCCCGCCGTATGCAGGGCAATGCGGCGCTCCTCATCGGTCGGAATGCGCCAGACCCGAACGCCTGAGGATGCTGTGGCGAGCATCACAGGACCTGAGCCCGGATTCTGGTTGCGCTCGGCATCGAGCGCCACGCCCAGCCAGGCGAGCCGCGTGCAGACCTCCTGTCGGATCCGAACGCTGTGCTCGCCGATGCCCGCGGTAAAGACCAGCGCATCCAGGCCGCCCAGCGCAGCAGCCAGAGAGCCGATCTCGCGCACGAGCCGATAGACGAAGACCTCGATCGCGAGGCGGGCATCGGGCGAGTCGCTCGCCTCCAGAACCCGCATGTCGTTGGACAGGCCGGACAAACCCAGCAGTCCGCTGCGCCGGTAAAGCAGATCTTCGATCTGATCGATCGACATGCCCTTGGCGCGAGCCAGATGCAGGATGACACCCGGGTCGATGCTGCCGGTTCGGGTTCCCATCGGGCAGCCATCCAGGGCCGTGAAACCCATGGTGCTCGCGATGCTGCGGCCCGCCTGCAGCGCACACATCGACACCCCATTGCCCAGATGGGCCACAATCGTTCGACCCGCAAAGGCCTGTGGATCGAGGGGCTCGAGCGCCCGGGCGACATGCTCGTAAGACAAGCCGTGAAACCCGTAACGCCGAATCCCTTCGTCGTAGTAGCTGCGGGGCAGCGCAAAGATCTCGGCCTGCATCGGCTGGGTCCGATGAAAGGCCGTGTCAAAGCAGGCCACCTGCGCCAGCGCGGGGTGTCGATCGAGCAGCACCTTCACCGGCGCGAGGTTGTGGGGCTGATGAAGCGGCGCGAGCGGAACCAGCGCGCGCAAGTGTTCAAGCACCTCGCCGGTGATCCGCAGGGGTGCATGAAATGCAGTGCCCCCATGAACAACCCGATGGCCAACGGCGATGAGCGCCTCACGCTGCACGAGCGTGATCCCGAGCGCGCCATCAAGCAGGGCCTGCATGGCCTGGCCCGCATCGCTCAGTACGGTGCCCTGGGCGGGCGCGGTGGGCTCCAGACGGCGGCCATCGGCCCACCGGGCTGACAGGAGCGGCTGAACCCCGAGGCCTTCGATCTGACCCTTGAGCGTCTGCTCCAGCTCCGGACCCCGATAGAGCGCAAACTTCAGGCTCGAGGATCCGGCATTGAGGACCAGCACTGAATCAGGCGCGCCGTTGCCCATCAGACGCCCTTCATCAGGCGATACCCTTGGCAGGCCTGGCCTTGAGTGCGCGGGCCATGCAGGCAGCCACCGCACAGGAGGCCAGCCGGGCAGCCACGCTGTCGGCTCGACTGGTGAGCACGATCGGCACCTGGGCACCCAGCACCACGCCGGCAGCCAGTGCATGTCCCATGAAGGCCAGTTGCTTGGCCAGGATGTTCCCGGCCTCGATATCCGGAACCACGAGGATGTCGGCGCGCCCGGCAACTTCAGACACGATGCCCTTCATGCGCGCTGCCTCTTCGCTGATCGCGTTATCCATGGCCAGTGGCCCATCGAGCAGGGCACCCGTGATCTGGCCCCGATCGGCCATCTTGCACAGCGCAGCCGCATCGATCGTGGCCGGCATGGCGGGATTCACGGTCTCGACGGCACACAGCAGGGCCACCCGGGGCTGGCTCACGCCCAGCGCATGCGCCAGGTCGATCGCGTTCTGACAGATGTCGCGCTTGTCCTTCAGGCCGGGCGCGATGTTGATGGCTGCGTCGGTCACGAAGAGCAGTCGGGGATATTCCGGTACATCGAGCACAAAGACATGAGAAAGACGCCGGTCCGTGCGCAATCCCTTGATCGGATCGAGCACCGCCTGCAGCAACTCGTCGGTATGAAGGCTGCCCTTCATGAGAAGGTCGGCCTGCCCCTGGCGCACCCGCGCAACCGCCGCCTCGGCTGCGGCATGGCTGTGAGGCACATCCAGAATCTGGAGACCTTCCAGCGCAAGCTCTGCCGCCTGCGCAGCGGCTTCGATGCGCGCACGGGGGCCAACCAGAACAGGCTCGATGAGAGAGGCATTACGAGCCTCAACGGCAGCCTGTATCGCCTCGACACTACAGGGATGGGCCACAGCAACCCGCAGCGGACCAGCTGCCCGGGCCGCCTCAAGGAAGGGCTGGAAGCGATCGGTCATGAAGACGGATAAGGCCGCTCACGAATCCACTTGGTTGCAATCCATTTTTCGCCTGCAGCGACCGGCGTGCCACCATGCAGCGACTTCGGGTCTGGATCCTCACCCGGGTTCTTGTAGGCAAAGAACACCGCATTGCCCTTGCGGGGCAGCACATCGAGCCCTGCATGGGGGAATACGGTCGAGCCACCCGACTCAACCTCGTTGAGGTACATCACGACGGTTGCAACCCGTTGCCCTCCCATGGCCAGCACGGCCCGATTGCCGGGCTGCCCGGGGTCAAACCAGTCGAAGTGCGGCTTGTATTCGGCGCCCGGCAGATAGTGCAGGATCTGAAGCGGCTCGCCATGTTCCACCGGATGCCCGGTCAGTTCGGCAATCCTGCGCTCGATGGTTTCAATCAGGGGATTCTCGCCACGCCGAAAGTAGGTGCCACTGCTGGTGCGGGCCATCTCGACATCACGCTGACCCGTGGCCGGATTGAGTACCGTGGATCGCTCCAGGCGGCTGCGCGAGGCGGCAACCAGCGCGTCGCATTCGGACTGATCCAGGAGGTCGCCAAAGAGAATCACCCGCGGGGAGTTCAGGGCAAACAGCAGGCTCACCCGGCGATCCGAGCTCTCCAAGGCATTGGGTAACTGCGCAAGCAGCTCGGATGAAGGTGTCCCCTGAGCGACCGTCGAGCCACCGGCCTGACCCGTCGAGACCCAAGGATCGTTGCGGACATAGGAGACGGTTTGACTGGATGCCATGGAGGCATTCGACTCAGAAGGGGCTGCTGCAGCCGGCGACGGGCCTATCGCGGGCGGCGGGTTTGCCGTGAGTTCCTGTCGACGTTCTCGGGCCGCCTGCAGCACGCCCTCAGCCTGATCCGAAGCGTATCCCGCCGTATTCAGGGCACTGACCATCCCATCATCGGTCGTGCCCGCGGCCAGGCACTGGTCGACCCACTGTCTGAGGGGCTCGGGGAGCTCGTCGAATCGCATGGATTATGGAGCGGGTGACGGGAATCGAACCCGTGTCTGAGGCTTGGGAAGCCGCCGTTCTACCATTGAACTACACCCGCGCATTTGATTAGGCGCGGGTCAAGTGTAACAAAGCGGCCTGGCGTCTCAGCGTCGGATCAGCTGCAAAAACTCCCGCCGAAGCTCGGGATTGCGAAGAAACGCCCCCCGCATCACGCTGTTGGTCATGTGGGGCTCAGCATCCTTGACACCGCGCCATTGCATGCAGAAATGATCGGCCTCGAGCACCAGGGCCAGACCCGCGGGCTGCATGCGAGTCTCGAGCAGATCGGCCAGCTGGATGACCGCTTCTTCCTGAATCTGGGGCCGACTCATGACCCAGTCTGCAATGCGGGCGTACTTGGACAGACCGATCAGCTTGGAATCCGAGCTGGGCATGACGCCGATCCAGAGCTTGCCGATGATGGGCACCAGGTGATGCGAGCACGCGCTGCGGACCGTGATCGGTCCAATGATCATCAGCTCGTTGAGCGACTCTGCGTTGGGGAACTCCGTGACCTTGGGCATGGGCTGAAAGCGACCGCGGAACACCTCCTCCATGTACATGCGCGCCACGCGCTCGGCTGTCTCCTGGCTGTTGTGATCATGATCAAGATCGATCACCAGACTGCTCAGCACGCCCCGGATACGGTCAGCGACCTCGGCCTGCAGGGCATCGAGCTCGGCCTCACCCTGAATGAACTCGGAGATGTTGTCGTTCGCGTGATAGCGCCGGCCCGCATTGCGGACGCGATCGCGGATCACTTCAGACATCGGGCGGCCGATTGCCGGCACGAGCGGAGAAGGTTTGGCCATACGAGACTCCAGAGCGAGGAGACACGGACTGCAGAGGACAGAGGAGGTCAGGCGGGCTTGAGCCCGTCTCTGATGAACTCCAGTTTAGGCGCTTGGCATATCCGGCCGCCTGAACCCGACTCGGGCGCATGGAGATGGCCCTCGATCCCAACGAACGCTCAAGGCTTGGCTAACATTGCGGCCATGGACATCTTCGTCAATGGCAAGTCGCATACCTGCCCCGCCGACAGCACGGTGGCTGACCTGATCGAGCAGCTGGGGCTGACCGGCAAAAGGCTGGCCGTCGAGCGTAACCAGATTCTGATTGCGCGCTCGCAGCATGCCAGCACCCGCCTGCAGGAAGCCGACCGCCTCGAAATCGTGGTCGCCGTGGGCGGCGGCTGAGGCCAGCCCTGCCTTGCGGATGAGGTAAGCCCTGCGTCGCGGATGATGCAAACCCCAACTGCAGCAAGCGATTCGCGACTCCAGCGCTTAAAATCGGATTCCAGTCCTATTCCGGTACCCCTCATGAATCCGGCATCCGAACGTGCTGTGCCTTCCCCCGTGCAACCAGGGTCTGCTGCGGGGGCAATGACGCAAGACGATCCCTTCGTCGTTGGCACCCGGCGTTTCAGCTCCCGACTGCTGATCGGCACCGGCAAATACCGCGACTTTGCCCAGACCCGCGAGGCCGTGCTTGAGAGCGGTGCCCAGATCGTCACGGTGGCCATTCGCCGAACCAACATCGGCCAGAATGCCCACGAGCCCAGCCTGCTCGAGGCCTTGCCGCCCGGCGAATTCACGTTGTTGCCCAATACCGCTGGCTGCTACAGCGCCGAGGATGCGATCCGTACGCTGCGCCTCGCCCGCGAACTGCTCGACGGCCACGATCTGGTCAAGCTCGAAGTGCTCGGCGACCCGCACAACCTCTACCCCAACATGCCCGAGACCCTCAAGGCGGCTGAAGTGCTGGTCAAGGAGGGTTTTCAGGTCATGGTCTATTGCAGTGATGATCCGATCCAGGCGCGGGTTCTGGAGTCGATCGGCTGTGTAGCCATCATGCCGCTCGCCTCGCTGATTGGCTCGGGCATGGGCATCCTCAATCCCTGGAACATCCAGCTGATCCTCGAAAAGGCGCAGGTTCCGGTGGTGGTCGATGCCGGCGTGGGCACGGCATCGGATGCCGCCATTGCCATGGAACTCGGCTGCGCCGGGGTACTCATGAACACAGCCGTGGCAGCAGCGCGCGAGCCCGTGCGCATGGCGCGCGCGATGCGCCTGGCCGTGCAGGCAGGACGCGAGGCCTTTCTGGCCGGTCGCATGCCGCGCAAGCTGTATTCCGCCGCCCCATCATCACCCACCTCCGGCATGATCGGCCGATGAGCGAGGAGCTCCTTCGGGCAGGGCACATCCGCAGCTTCGGCACCCGTCGCGGGCACCTGTCGCAAGCCCAGCGCGAAGCCCACGAAACCCTGCTGCCTCGCCATGGCGTTCCCGATGGGCCCGGGCTCATCGATGCGCCGGGCCTGTTCGGACGCGTTGCGCCACTGGTGCTCGAGATCGGCTTTGGCATGGGTCACACCACTGCTGAAATCGCCCAGGCCCGACCCGACACCGACTTCATCGGCGTGGAGGTCTATACCCCGGGGGTCGGCAGTCTGCTCAAACACATCGAGAGCCGCCAGCTCAGCAACCTGCGCATCATTCAGGCCGATGCAGTCAACGTGCTCAACAACCGGATCGCACCCGGCACGCTGGCCGGTGTCCATGTTTATTTCCCCGATCCCTGGCCCAAGGCGCGGCATCACAAGCGCCGGTTGATACAGCCAACGTTCGTGACGCTGCTGACCTCGCGGCTTGCCCCAGGCGGTTACCTGCATTGCGCCACCGACTGGCAGCCTTATGCCGAGCAGATGCTCGAAGTGATGTCTGCCGATCCCGATTTGAGCAATACGGCGCATGACTATGCCCCGCGCCCCGACTGGCGCCCCCTCACCAAATTCGAGAACCGGGGCCTCAAGCTCGGCCACGGTGTGTGGGACCTGATCTTCAGAAAACGCTGAGTGCTTGAGAAAACGCTGAGTGCTAAAGAAAACGCCGAGTTCTTGAGAAAACGCTGAGCTCAGGACAGGTTGACATCGAAAGACGATTCATTCAGCACTCGCAACGACAACAGAACACCTCAAAACAAGGAGACTCGAGATGGCGACATGGATGGTGACCGGTGCAGGCACGGGGATTGGTCGGGCCACCGCGCTGCGGCTGGCCGCGGCAGGCGAATCCGTGGTGGTGCAGTACAGCCGCAGTGAGCAGGCTGCACGCGAGACCGCCCGCGAGTGCGAGGCCCGGGGCGCCCGCACGCTGGTGCTTCAAGGCGATGTCTCCCAGGATGCCGATTGCCGCCGCATGGCGCAGACCGTCCGGGCCACCTTCGGCGATGCGCTTCAGGGTCTGGTCAACAACGCAGGCCTGACCCGCTTTGCTCCCGGAGGCGATCTCGACGCTGTCAATGCCGACGACTTCCTTGCGATCTACCAGGTC
>JBKCEY010000038.1:0-4077 GCA_046304115.1 Burkholderiales bacterium
GATTGCATGCGCAGAGCAAATTCCTCGTAGTCGGCATAGGGGCGCTGACGCGTGTCGTCCTTGAGCTGGGCGAGCCATTTGGTCAGCCGCCGGGGCGTCGGATCCTGACGCAGGGTGGGCGGGCCAAAGCCATCAACATTGACAAAGCGCGCCACCCGATCGGGTCGAACGCCCGCATAGAGGGCACCGACGGCTGCTCCCATGCTGTGACCGACCAGACGCACCGGCTGCTCGGGGCTGTAGTGATCGAGCAAGGCATCGAGGTCGCCCAGGTAATCGACGAACCAGTAGGCGTCCGAACCGCTGCGTTCGGTCAGACCATAGCCGCGCCAGTCGGGCGCCACCACGAACCACTCCGCGCTCAGGGCATCCACCGTCCATTGCCAGGAGGCGGACACATCCTGAAAGCCGTGCAGCATCACGATCATGGGCCGTGCTGGAGAGCCCCAGGTACGCACGTGGTAACGAAGGCCGCGCAAGGTCAGGAATTCGGACGTTGATGTCTTCATGGTCTTGGTTCTTGGATGCAACGAAAGCCGATATGCCCGGTGCTGCTGTCGGGGGTACTCGCTGAGCGCGCCGCATTGCGATAGCGCCAGCAGTAGGAAGGATGACAGAGAAAGCTGCCGCCCCGCAGGACCCGATGATCGCCCTCGCGCGGACCTGTCGGGTCGATGATCAGCGAGCCCGGCGACTCGCGCAGCTGCTGCGCAGCCCAGTCGGGTTCAAACCAGTCGGAACACCATTCCCAGCAGTTGCCCACCATGTTGTACAAGCCAAAATCGTTGGGCGCAAAGGCATCCACCGGCGCAAGTCCGTAGTAGCCATCCGTGCAGTCATTGCGACTGGGAAAGACGCCCTGCCAGACATTGCAGCGAGCCTGATCGACTGCCCGGTGACGACCTGACGGCTCAGCCCCCGTGGCGGGCACCGGCCCATCAGCCGCCCACTCCTCATCACCCCACGGAAAGCGCCGCCCCTCATGACCGGCCCGCGCGGCCCGCTCCCACTGCGCCTCGGTGGGCAACTGCTTGCCAGCCCAGGCACAGAAAGCAAGCGCGTCATGATGACTGACATGCACCACGGGCAGTTCCAGCGCGTCGTGCAGATCGGACCGTGGCCCCTGAGGATGCTTCCAGCAGGCCCCTTCCACCTGACGCCACCAGGGCGCGGAGGCCACCCCGCGGGTCGGTTCGAAGTCATCAGGCAGCAGACCGGCAAACACAAATGACCAGCCCTGCTGCTCGGCATCCGTGATGTAACCGGTCTGCTCCACAAAGCGGGCAAATCGCCGATTGCTCACCGCATGGCGGTCCATCCAGAAGGCGCTCATCTGCACAGGGCGGGCCGGCCATTCGCCATCCCCGGGCGCACCCTCACGCCGATCGCATCCCATGCGAAAGACGCCGGCCTCGATGCCCACCATCTCGGCTTCATCCGGGCTTGGGGCGGGTCCTGCGACACCGCTTGTCTCACCGCTGCCGGCCGAGCCTGACTCGGCGGTGTCGCGCGAAACGGGCGACGGACCGCTGCACGCTCGCCCACCACCGGCTGCCTGCCACTCCCGCCCGTGATCCGGCAGACAGCAGCTCACTGGCGCGCCATGGCACTGGCCGATTCAGCCGCACGGGAGGCGGCCTCATCGCGCTTGTTGCGACGGGGCATCTCGAAGACCAGCCGCCGGATGCGACCCTGGAACTCGAAAGGCACGTCGTAATCGTCGCTGACCGGCGAGCCACTGTCGCGCCCCGCATCCATGCCGTAGGACGAGATCATGCGCAGCACCTTGGGCACAGCCACCGAACCACAGGCCACGCCGTCAATCGACAGGGTGGCCAGCCCGGTCTCGCCGGTCTTCTCGAACTGCACCGACACCGTACTCGCGCCCACCGGCACCGGGCGATCCGAGACCGCCTTGTGATGGTGAGAAAAGAGGTTGTAGTCGAACACCAGCCGATCGCCCAGCACGTAAAAGGCAATCCCGTTGTTGATCGAACCCACCGCGAACAAGGCGCCCTGCTGACCGGGCGCACTGCGCTCGAGCTCGGCGGTGACCTTGAAGCTGCGATTGCCCAGCGATGGCGCGACCTCACCACTCATGTGCGCCACCGGCGGATACATGACGTAGCGCTCGCGATTGCGCGGCGTTCCGCTGCGGGGCGTGGGTGACCAGAGCTGGGCCTTGCGATCATCGAGCGGCAGCACGCCATAGCGGCCCGCCTCGATCCACCAGAGGTCCACCATCTCGCGCAGCTTGTCCGGATGCGTGGAGGCCAGGTCGCGGCACTCGGAGAAGTCCTGATCGACGTGATAGAGCTCCCACTGATCGGACTCGAAAGGCTGGCCTTCCCGGTGATAGCAGACCGCCTTCCAGCCCCCCGACCAGATCGCCCGGTGGCCATACATCTCGAAATATTGCGAGGGTTTGCGTGAAGGCTCGTCGCGATGGGCCGGATCAAAGGTGTAGGCCAGCGACAGGCCATGCACGGGCATCTGGGCCACCCCATTGACCGATTCGGGCGCACTGATGCCGGTCACTTCAAGCACCGTGGGCGTGATGTCAGTCACGTGATGAAACTGCCGACGGATGCTGCCCTTGTCCTGCACGCCACGCGGCCAGTGCACGATCAGCGGGTCACGGATTCCACCCCCATGGGTGTTCTGTTTGTAGCGCTTTCCTGGGGTGTTGCCCACCTGGGCCCAGCCCCAGGGATAGTTGGTGTTCGAAAGCGGCCCGCCGATGTCATCGATGCGCGCGAGCGTCTCATCGAGCGTCTCGGGAATTCCATTGAAATACTTGAAGGTATCGATCACACCGATCGGGCCGCCCTCCTGGCTCGCACCGTTGTCCGACATGATCATGATCAGGGTGTTGTCGAGCTGATCGATGTCCTTCAGAAAGCTCACCAGCCGGCCGATCTGCTCGTCGGTGTGGTGCAGAAAACCCGCAAAGGCCTCCTGCAGGCGCAGCGCGACACGCTGCTCCTCGTCGCTCAGCTCGGCCCAGGGTTTGACGCCCGGATTGCGGGGTGCAAGCTCGGTATCGGCGGGAATGATGCCCATGGCCTTCTGGCGGCCGAACCATTGCTCGCGCACAGCATCCCAGCCCGCGTCGAAGCGGCCCTTGTAGTGCTCGATGTACCGGCTCGGCGCCTGATGGGGTGCGTGAGTGGCCCCGAAGGCGAGGTACAGAAAAAACGGTTTTTCAGGAATGGCTGACTTCTGGCTGCGCAGCATCCCCATGGCCTGGTCGATGAGGTCCTCGGTCAGGTGATAACCCTCTTCGGGTTTGCGCGGCGGATCAATGGGCCGGTTGTCGCAGTAGAGCTCGGGCGCGTACTGGTCGGTCTCGCCTTGAAGAAATCCGTAATAGCGGTCAAACCCGCGGGCCAGCGGCCATTGATCGAAGGGGCCTGCGGCCGAGGTCTCCTCCATGGGTGTCAGGTGCCACTTGCCCACCGCAAAGGTGGAATAGCCCTGCGGACGCAACATCTCGGCCAGGGTGGCTGCACTGCGGGTCACGCCACCGGTGCAGTTCGGAAAACCCGTATTCCAGTTGGCCAGGCCCCGCATGCCCACCGAATGATGGTTGCGCCCGGTGAGCAAAGCGGCCCGCGTGGGCGAACACAGCGCCGTGGTGTGAAAGTTGGTGTAGCGCAAGCCTCCTGCCGCCAGCGCATCGATATGAGGTGTCTCGATGGTCGAGCCGTAGCAGCCCAAGTGCGAAAACCCGGTGTCATCAAACAGGATCACCACCACGTTGGGCGCGCCTTCACGGGGCCTGGGGAATTCCTGCCAATGGGGTTTGGATTCAGGAACAGTGCGGCCGATGCGACCCTTGAAGGTCGGCGGGGTAGTGCTCATGGCGAGATCTCCTGTGTGCTTGTGTCAGGCACTGCTTGTGTCAGGTGCTGCTTCTGTCAGGCACCTATCATAATAGGCTCAGCCGAGTCCCCGGCCTGTCAGGCTCGCCCCTGGCTTCAGGCCCGCAGCAAGCGCCAGCCGATCGCGGTGGCCAGCAAGGCGCCCAGCGTGTGAGCCAGGGTGTGCACGAGCGCACCGCCCCAGGCTCCGCGC
>JBKCEY010000039.1:0-5785 GCA_046304115.1 Burkholderiales bacterium
CACCTGTACGTCGGCCTCATCGAGATCGAGCCAGCTGCGACTGCTCCATTCAGGCAGAACCGTCTGCCGGCAATCCAGGCTGATGAGCTCCGCCAGCCGCAGGCCACTGGAGTAAAGCAATTCCAGCACGGCCTGGTCGCGGACGGCCTCGAAGCGGACCCGGGAATCCTGATGGATCTGCGGCATTCCATTGGCCAGAGCGACGGACCCGGAGAAAGACTCGGTGTGAGACCCGGAGTAAGACTCAGGGTCGGAATCGGTCTTGCCGTTCGGAGCAACCGGTGAGCGCCCCGGCGCCCCCGCGTGCATCAGGGCAGCGGCCTGATCAGGGGGCAGTGCCTTGGGCAGCCGGCGGGCACGACGCGGGCCGCGAATGCCCTTGACGGGATTCACGGCCAGCTCGCCACGACTGATGCAGAGCCACTGGAAGAATCCACGCCAGGCCGACAGGCGTCGTGCGATCGATGCCGGAGACAGGCCCTGTCGGGCCGCTGCCGCAATCGCCGAGCGCACATCAGCCTCGCTCCAGCGCTCCAGCGTTGAACCGGCCAGGCGCTGCACAAGCACATCGAGTTCACGGCGATAACTGGCCAGCGTCAGCGCCGACATCCTGCGCTCGGTTCGCAGATGCTCGAGCCAGTCCTGAGCCAGCGCTGCCGCCCGCGAGGGCTCTGCCTGAGTCTCGGACGTGCCTGATTCAGGCATAGAGCCTGGACAGTGATGCGCTGGCCATCTCGGCGATCTGCTCCAGAAAGCTCGTGCCCAGGCCGGCCTCGAAGCGCCCGGGGTCTGGCGAACCCAGTACCAGCAGTCCGAACGACTCGGGCGCTGCGCCCACGCGCATGGGCAACAGGGCAAGCGACCCGGTACGGGTGCCTGCGCCCTCCAGCCAGCGCGCCGCCTGGAAATCGACATTGCGCCCGCAATAGGGCTTGCGGATGCTGTCGGTGAGCGTGATGACCTCGGCGTCCACCTCGGCTGCGCAGGGCAGATCCTGATGCCCGGCCGGCAGATTCCACAGTCGCAAGGCCACCTGGGGCACGGTGAATCCCGCAGCCAGCCCATCGATGACCTGATTGGGCAACTGACGAGGATCACGGGTGCGCAGCAGTTCGCGCGTCCAGCGCTGCAGCTTGTCGGCAATCGCGTCGTTTTCGCGGCCATGGCGCACCAGCTCGGCCAGCTTGAGTTCGAACTGCTTGTTGCGCTCGCGCAGGATGTCAACCTGGCGCTCGACCAGTGAAACCGCCCTCTGGCCGTGCGGTGAGGGCACCGCGAGCGAGGCCAGAAGGTCGGGATAGGACTCGAAATACGCCGGGTGATCCAGCAGGTACTGGGCGATCTGGTCGGGGTGGGTCAGCGGCGTCATGGAGTCGGCTCGATCGGTAACGGGGGATCGCTTGAGAGGGCGGGGCTCGCGTGGGTCGGTGGCGTATCGCTTGAAAGTCAGCACGCCGAGGCGGGATCGATGGGCTCTGCCATGGAGGGTCGAAGGGCCAGGGGCCAGGCCTGCCAGGCGGCATCGAGATCGAACTCGCCCTGATACAGGGTGGCTGCGGGGCCGGTCATGAGAACGGAATCGCCCTGCCATTCGATGGTCAGCCTGCCGCCTCGGGTGGCCACATCGACCCTTGTATCGAGCAGGCCTCTGCGAATGCCCGCAACAACTGCCGCACAGGCGCCTGTGCCACAGGCGAGCGTCTCTGCAGCGCCTCGCTCGTAGACCCGAAGCCTGACGCTGTCACGACCAAGGATCTGCATGAAGCCGGCATTCACACGCCGGACAAAGCGTGGGTGAGACTCGATGCGAGGCCCGTCGATGGCCACCGGCGCGGTATCGACATCCTCAACCACCTGAACCGCATGCGGATTGCCCATCGAGACGAGTGAAACCAGGCAGTGCCGCTCGGCTGAGAGCTCGACCGGCCAGAGCCAGTCCTGCCCGTGGGCCAGGGGGCTCAGGCCATGCGCATCAAACGCCACGGCCTCGGGTCCGAAAGCGGGCGGGCCCATGTCCACGGTCACGCGGCCATCCGCTTCAAGGCGAGGCACGATGACACCGGCCTGGGTACGCACCCGGATCGCCTGCTTGTGGGTCAGACCGCTGTCGGCGACAAACCGCGCAAAACAGCGCGCCCCATTGCCGCACTGCTCCACCTCATCGCCATCGGCATTGAAGATGCGGTAGACAAAGTCGATGTCGGGCGCATTGGGTGGTTCGACGACCAGGATCTGATCTGCACCGATACCGAAATGCCGATCCGCAAGCAGGCGCCACTGGGCTGCGCTCAGGGCGAGCGGCTCACGGGTGGCGTCGAGCACCACGAAGTCGTTGCCCGCGCCATGCATCTTGGTAAACCGCAGTTTCATGGCTCGATTATCGCTCAGCGGCTCCGCGCATAGAGGTCGGGCTCCCCGGGAGGGCGGGTCTTGAAGCGACGGTGGGTCCAGAGATACTGCGCCGGCATCTGAAGCACCTGGTCCTCCACAAAGGCATTCAACCGGCGTGTGGCCTGCTCGACATCATCGCCCGGGAAGTCATCCCAGGGCGCCAGGAAGCGCCCCACATAGCCGTCCGGCGTCATGCGGGTCACCCAGGGCACCACCGTTGCGCCACTCACACTGGCCAGACGTGCCGCAGCGGTGATGGTGGCCGCCTGCATGCCAAAGAAGGGCACAAAGATCGCGTCGCGTGCGCCGAGATCCATGTCGGGCGAATAATGAAAAGGTACGCCCTGGCGCATCAAGCGGACCGTGACGCGTATCCCTTCCTGGCGGGCCAAAGCAAAGGACCCCGGGAACCTTGAGCGACCGGCAATCATGGCGGCATCGAGCACAGGGTTGGACTGATGCGCATAGACCGCCATCAGGCTGCCCATGAGCGACAGGCGCATGCCGCCGGCATCGATGCCCACGAAGTGCGGTGCGAGCAGAATCAGGGGCTTGCCGCGCAGACGCTCGAAGATTTCGGGATTCTCGATCCGTACCAGACGACGAATCCGCTCGGGAGAGCCATTCCAGAAGATGAAGCGCTCGAGAATGCTGCACATGAACCACTGAAAGTGCTCATGCGCCACCCGACGCCTCTGGGCATCTGTCCAGGCCGGAAAGCACAGGCCGAGATTGATGAGTGCGATACGGCGTCGCGGGGCTGCGACCCACCACGCGAGCGTGCCCAGCGCGCGGCCCAAGGGGCGCAGCACCGGCAGCGGCAGCAGCGCGAGGAGCATGAGCAGGCCCACACCGATGCACGACAGCGGATGATGCAGCCAGTGCCGGGCCGACAGGGCACCGGGCGGGCGCTCGATCGGCGCCGATGCAGGATCCGTCATGGCCAAGGGGTCATGCGCCCGGTTGATCCGCAACGGGCCGGGTCACGCCAGGGGGCACCTTATAGCGGTTGTAACCCCAGAAATACTGCTCGGGCAAACGGCGGATGAGATCCTCCATGGCGCGGTTGATCTGCCCGGGCGACGGCTCCTCGGTGAAGGGCTCGATACGGATCGTCCAGCCCTGGCCGCGCGGCAAGCGCGCACCATAAGCCAGCAGCACCGTCGCACCGGTCAGGCCAGCCAGCCGCTGCGGCAGGGTCATGGTGTAGGCGGCTCGCCCGAAGAAGGGCGCCCAGACCCCTTCGCCGTCACTGGGGACCTGGTCGGGCAATACGCCAATGGCCTCACCGCGACGCAGCGCGCGCACCAGCGCTCGCACGCCTGCCGAACTGGCCGGCGCCAGATGAACCGTGGATCTTCTGCGGCCCGCTTCGATCAGGCTGCGCCCCACGGCTTCACGGGGGGGTTTGTAGAGCACGGTAATCGGCTCTGAAAACGCCATCGAGCGGGCAGCTGCCTCGAAGCTGCCCAGATGGGGGGTCAGCAGGATCACGCCCCGGCCTGCGGCGCGTGCGCGCTCCAGCAATTCAAAGTGCTCGCACCGGATACGGGTCTTGAGCCGCTCATCACCCGAGAACCAGATCCAGAGGGTCTCGCAGGCGGCAGCGCCCGCCTGCGCAGCGCTTGCCGCAGCCAGGGTTTGCACGGGCAGGCCGGCCGCCGTCAGGTTGTCTTCGGTCTTGCGTCGAAAACCGGGGCTGGCCCACTGGGCCAGACGCCCGACCAGCCTGCCCGTAGCCTGCAGCCAAGCCAGCGGCAGGCGCGCAGCCAGACGGGCGAACAGGATTGCAAGGGACGAAGGAATCGAAGCAGGCACAGGGCAGTATCGGAGGGCAGGCACAAGGCCTGTCGGATCGGGCCATGCCTCGGTATAATCGCTCATCCGCCGAGTTAATGGGACAACTTGCAGGGCGGTTTACAAATTCTGCTAAAGCGTGCCGCTTCTCCAGAAGAGGCATGCAATGCCGAAACACTTTTCATTTCTGGAGCAAGCCGCATGGCCAAGGATTATCTCTTTACCTCCGAGTCCGTCTCCGAGGGCCACCCCGACAAGGTCGCCGACCAGATCTCCGACGCGATCCTCGACGCCATCTTCACGCAGGACAAATACTCCCGCGTGGCCGCCGAAACCCTGGTCAACACCGGTCTGGTTGTTCTGGCCGGCGAGATCACCACCGGCGCTCATGTCGATTACATCGATGTGGCCCGCGACACCATCAAACGCATCGGTTACGACAACACCGAATACGGCATCGACTACAAGGGTTGTGCCGTGCTGGTGGCCTACGACAAGCAAAGCCAGGACATCGCCCAGGGCGTGGACGAAGGCCGTGGCATCGACCTCGATCAGGGAGCCGGCGACCAGGGGTTGATGTTTGGCTATGCCTGCGAAGAAACCCCGGTGCTCATGCCCGCGGCCATTTACTACTCACACCGGCTGGTCGAACGCCAGTCCGACCTGCGTCGCGATGGGCGCCTGCCCTGGCTGCGCCCCGATGCCAAGTCGCAGGTCACGCTGCGCTATGTCGATGGCAAGCCGCACTCGGTCGATACCGTGGTGTTGTCCACCCAGCATGCCCCCGACATTGCCTATGAGGCACTTCGTGAGGCCGTGATCGAGGAGATCATCAAGCCGGTTCTGCCGCCCGAACTGATCAAGGGCGAGATCCGCTATCTGGTCAACCCGACCGGACGTTTCGTCATCGGTGGCCCGCAGGGCGACTGCGGCCTGACCGGGCGCAAGATCATCGTCGATACCTACGGCGGCGCAGCCCCGCACGGTGGCGGTGCCTTTTCGGGCAAGGATCCCTCCAAGGTCGATCGCTCGGCAGCCTATGCCGCGCGCTACGTGGCCAAGAATGTCGTGGCGGCCGGTCTGGCCAGCCAGTGCCAGGTGCAGATCAGCTACGCCATCGGCGTGGCCCGGCCCACCTCGGTCATGGTCACCACCAATGGCACCGGCAAGATCTCGGACGAACGCATCGCCGAGCTGGTCAACAGGCACTTCGACCTGCGCCCCAAGGGCATCGTGCAGATGCTCGACCTGCTGCGTCCGATCTATCAGAAGACCGCCGCCTACGGCCACTTCGGTCGGGAGGAGCCCGAGTTCACCTGGGAGCGTACCGACAAGGCGGCAGCACTGAAGGCAGACGCCGGCGTCTGAGGTGGTTTCCGACGAACGGACAGGGCCATGCTCGACGCACTGCAACATAACCGCCTATAATCGACTTTGCTGAGGAGCGCTGCGACCCAACACCTCCTTGTAGGGCCAGGCTCAGCAATCACAACCGCGCTCGCATCCGACCCGATCGGCTGCGAGCGCTTTGTTTTTCGGACCCCGATTTTCGTGTACGACGTGCACGGTGTCGTCGGTCCGGATCGACACCGTGCAC
>JBKCEY010000040.1:0-2669 GCA_046304115.1 Burkholderiales bacterium
TCTGGGCGTCTGGCCCGCCCATCGCGTGGTCAAGGTCGACGACACCGTGCCCGGACTGATGGAAGGCCGACATGCAGGATGCTGGACCGTCGGCGTGCTGGCATCCGGCAATGAAGTGGGTCTGACCGAAGCGCAATGGGAAGCCCTCGATCCGGCTCAGCAGCAGGTCTTGCGCGAAAAAGCCCGTCAGCGACTGATGCAGGCCACGCCCGACTTCTGGGTCGATACCGTCAGCGAACTGCCCGGTCTCATAAGTCAGATCGATCAGCGCCTGGCCCAGGGGATGCGGCCCGGTCTATTGCCGGACTGAGCGTTCAAAGACCCGACGCTGTCGGGTCGACCCTCTGACGAGGCTGTCGGGCCGATCTTTTGATGATGCGGGCTGAACTGCATCGATGCAGTCAACCGGCAGGCGGGCGAACCATTCGCAGTGCACGAGGCGCAGGTCCAGAGCGTTAAGGATGTAATACTGCTTAGCGACCGAACACTCTCCTGCCACTGCCATGAACCTGCGCCGCACCGCCCTGCTTACCCTCACCACCCTGACCCTGGCTGCCTGCGGTGGCGGTGGGTCGGGGACGTTCAACAATCCGCCGGTACCTGGCACCTATGCCGGAGGGGTCTACGGCAACCTGGGCGCCAATGCCCACCGCTTCGTGATCCGGGAAGGCGGCTCCTTCTGGATCCTGCTGGGCAGCGCCAACAGTAGCCGCTTTGGCCAGACAGGCTTCGTGGTGGGTTCAAACATCTACACCACCGACTACGCCAGCGGCATCCAATATGACGTGCTCAACCCGGCGGGTGTTCTGGTCAACATGAATACCGGTCAAGACGGTCCGTTCACAAGCATTGCCGGCAACATTCAGCTCTCTGGCACTTCTGCAAACAGTAACTTTGATGGCCGCAATTACTCGCTGACGGGCTTTTCGACGGATGGCCTCTGGTCCGCATCCGATGCTGGAGGCAGACCCATCAATCTGAATTTTTCAGGTGGGCAGTTTTCGGCGACCACAACATCGAGTTGCGTCTTCTCCGGAACGCTCAATGCAACGGTGCTCCCCGGTTTCTACGATGCCACTGTCAGTGACCAGGCCGGCTGTCTGGGGCCGGCTTTCGCGACCTACACGGGTATCGCCCTGACCGAAACACCACCATCAGGTTTTGGTGAGCAACTCATGATCGCCGCCGTCGGCAATGGCCGCGGCATCAGCCTGTCGGGCACGCGCTAACAGCACGCATGCAGCGCGGGGCTTCAACCCGCGTCAAAAAGCCCCAGGAGGTCGTCACGACTCAGGGTGCTGCCATCGAGCGCACCCTGCAGCACTGCATCCGAAAGGGCGCCCTTGCGGGCCTGCAGTTCCAGAATGCGCTCCTCGATCGAACCCGCCGCAATGAGGCTGTAGACAAACACCGCGTGTTGTTGCCCGATACGGTGCGCCCGATCGGTTGCCTGAGCCTGAACGGCAGGATTCCACCAGGGATCGTAGTGAATGACCGTATCAGCCGCGGTCAGGTTCAAGCCCACGCCACCGGCCTTGAGCGACAGCAGGAAGATCTGGGCCGGACCCTCCTGAAACGCCTTGACCGCACCTCGCCGATCGGCGGTATCGCCATCGAGGCGGCTGCGGGCCACACCACTCAGGGTTGCGTGTTCGGTCAGGCTCTTGTCGATCAGATCGAGCATGCGGGTGAACTGTGAAAACACCAGCACCTTGCGCCCCTCCTCCACCAACTGCTCAAGCAGTTCGATCAAGGCCTCACGCTTGGCGGATTCACGCACGCGCCCTGCAGCGGCCAGATCCATGAGCGAAGGGTCACAACACACCTGACGCAGCTTGAGCAGGGCATCGAGCACCACCATGCGGCTGCGGTCCACGCCCGCATCGGCCAGGGCCTGACGCACCCGCTCGTCCATCGCCACCCGTACCGACTCGTAAAGATCGCGTTGTGCCGGTCCGAGTTCGATGCGTCGCACGATGTCGGTGCGCTCGGGCAGGTCCTGCAACACAGCCGCCTTGGTTCTGCGCAAAAGAAAAGGCCTGATCCGCCGAGACAGTGACTCGAGCCGCTCGGTTGCAATCGGCTCGTTGCCGTGGCGCTCGATCGGCTGCCGAAACCGGGTCTTGAAGGCCTCCTCGCGACCGAGCAACCCCGGCACCGCAAACTGCATGACCGACCACAATTCGCCCAGATGGTTCTCAAGCGGCGTGCCGGTCAGTGCAATGCGGTGATGCGCCTGCAATGCGCGCACCGCCTGGGCGGCACGGGTCCGGGGATTCTTGACCTGATGCGCCTCATCGGCGATCACCACATGCCAGGGCTGCGTTTCGTACACAGCAAGGTCCCGCGGCAGCAATGCATAGCTGGTCACCACCAGATCCACCTCGGCCATTCGTTCGAACAGCGTCGCGCGGTGGGGTCCATGCAGGGCCAACACGCGCAGATGGGGCGCATGACGTGCGGCCTCGTCCTGCCAGTTGAAGACCAGTGAGGTCGGAGCAACGACCAGTGCCGGATGCTGCATGCGCCCACTCGCGCGCTCACAGACCAGATGAGCGAGGACCTGCACGGTCTTGCCCAGCCCCATGTCATCGGCCAGCACGCCACCGGTGCCGGTCTGGGCGATGAACTGCAGCCAGGACAGTCCGGTTTTCTGGTAAGGCCGCAGG
>JBKCEY010000041.1:0-1021 GCA_046304115.1 Burkholderiales bacterium
GCAGCCGACCAGTTGGCTGAGCTGTCGAGAATGATCAGCACGTTGGGGCGATCGTTGTCTGAGGGCGCCCCGGCATAGATATCGATATCCTCCGCCTGCACCGCCTGCGAGGGCAGGATCAGTGCGCCCAGCAGCGCGAGCAACCAGAGCACGGCGCGCGAGTAGCCAGCAACAGCGGACATCGTCATGGCATTTCCTTCACGGGGCCTTGTGCGGGTTCATGGGCAGGCATTCTGTGCATCGGTGGTTGCAATGCGGATGGCCACACCCTGATGAATTCGAACCTGAGCACCGGTTGTGGCGTCTGATACAGAGGCCGAGACATTCCAGAGCGATTCACCACACAGGGAGTCTCCGGTCGCAGTGCTTGAAAAATCACGCCCCGAGACCTGTGACGAGCTACCGAGGCAAGCCAGATCACCGGTCGCTGCAGGGTCGAGCTCTGCCATCTTGATCGGACGCACCCTCAGGCAGGCCGGTGCCGGATCGAGTCGCACCTCGCGATCGGCAGTGCCATCACCATCGAGATCCACAGGCACGGGTGAGGCCGCCGCCGCCAGCGGGTCGCGAACGAACGCCGAACTGCTCAGGGTCTGCTCGAGCGCCGCCTGACTGGCTGCAAGGGCCTCCTGGCGTTGCTGCATGTTGCCGGCGATCTGCAGGTTGCGCTCGCTGCCGCCCAGACTCGACAAGGCCACCACCCCGACGATCAGCAACATCACCAGCGTGATCACGAGCGTCATGCCTTCCTGGCGCTTTTGCCGGACCCTGGCCACCGGGGCAAACCGCAACAGCGAGTTACCCTGAACACATGAACACGGTTGCGGGCTCATTCGCGTCGCCCCGCGGGATTGATCAGACGCGCGGTGGAGGCGAAGGCCGTGCGCTTCCAGCCATCATTGAACGGGCCGAGCGTTCCTGCAAGCCCCATGGCATACGACGCGCCATCGGTATGCCCGGCAGGCACTTCGCTGGTGCGCACCAGCAGATGAATCCGGGCGGCCATGACGTTATCCCAACT
>JBKCEY010000042.1:0-1301 GCA_046304115.1 Burkholderiales bacterium
ACCCAGGCGCTTGACCAGCCCCACGCCCGGCACCCGCAGCAGACGGCGGGCCACGGTGTTGTCGACGAACCAGGAGACCGCCTCGGCATCAAGCCGGTCACTGGCCACCGTGGTGGTGATGACGGGCCGTCCTGCCGTGCTGGCCTTGGTGACGGCCGGATCACGCAGATCGGCAGGCAGGTCGGCACGGATGCGACTCACGGCATCACGCACTTCATTGACGGCCTCGGCGCCGTTCTTTTCAAGGATGAACTCGACCGTCACCGAGACCTGGCCATCCAGAATGCGCGTGAAGATGTTCTTCACGCCCTGAAGCGGGGCCACGCTGTTTTCGATCTTGCGGGCCACTTCGGTCTCGAGCTGCGCGGGCGCAGCACCGGGCAGGCTGGCATCGACCGTGACGATGGGCAGCTCGATGTCCGGAAAGTCTTGTACGGGCATGGCCCGGTAGGCAAGCAACCCCGCCAGCGTGAGCAGGATGAACAGCAGGACCGCCGGGATGGGATTGCGAATGGATAGCGCAGAAAAGTTCACTTCGCGGCCTGCACCTGAACCAGATCACCGTCATTCAGAAAGGCAGCGCCCTGCGCAACCAGCGCGTCCTGGGGCTTGACCCCTTCCAGAATCTCCACCTGATCGCCACTGCGCTTGCCGGTTTTGATCTTCACCTGCACCACGCGATCGCCCTGCACCCGAAACACATAGGCAAAGCCGTCGCGCATCACGACGGCCGATTGCGGTATCGCAAGGCTGCGGCTTGCACCGAGCTTGAATTCACCGCGTGCAAACTGACCCGGCCGCGCGCTGCTGCCCGGGGCTAGATCGACATGCACGAGTGCATTGCGGCTGGTGGCATCGAGCTGTGGCGCAATCAGCCGCACCGTCCCGGTGATCGGCGCTGAGCCCACCGGTTGAAGGGCCACCTTCTGGCCGACCCGCACGCGGGCGAGTTCGCTCGCAGTCACTTCAGCGCGCCATTCGAGTCGCCCGCCGCGGATCAGGCGAAAGAGCTCCTGGCCAGGGCTCACCACAGCGCCCAGAACGGCAAGCCGACTGATGATCAGGCCGTCATCGGGAGCCTTGACCTCGGTGTGGCGCAGGCGCAGCTGCTGGGTTTCGAGCTGGGCGCGGGCCGCCTGGATACGGGCCTGGGCCATGGCAACCCGGGCCTGGGCCGATTGATCGGCCAGCCGGTACTGGGCGAGCTGCTGCTCGCTGAAAGCCCCCGCGCCTTCGACCTTGCGCGCGCGCTCGGCATTGGCGGCGGCTTCGGTGGCCTGCACACCGGCCTCGAGGCGGGC
>JBKCEY010000043.1:0-3049 GCA_046304115.1 Burkholderiales bacterium
CTCGGCCTGATCGCCACCACATTGGCCTCTGGCGCGCCGGGTGCGGGTCTGCTGCTGCCGGGCCTTGCCCGGGCGCAAACCGCCGCGGGGGGATTTCCGAACAAGCCGCTGCGCATGGTGGTGGCCTCCGCCGCGGGCGGCATTCTCGACACCATCGGTCGTCTGGTAGCCACGCGCATCGGCGAGAGCATGGGCCAGACCGTGGTCGTGGAAAACCGCGCCGGCGCCGGCGGCATTCTGGGTACCGAGGCGGTGGCTCGCGCAGCCCCTGATGGCTATACCCTGGGCAAGGTGGCCACCAGCCACGCCATCAATCCGGGGCTCTATCCCAAGATGCCCTATGACACCGTCAGGGATCTCGCGCCGGTGTCGCATACCGTCAACCTCAAGAACATCCTGGTGGCCCATCCGTCCGTGGGCGTATCGACCGTCAGGGAGCTCATCGATCTGGCGCGTGCCAAGCCGCGCACCATCACCTTCGCCTCGGCTGGCAATGGGCAGTCCAATCACCTGTCGGGAGAGATCTTTCGCATGATGGCGGGCATTGAAATGACCCATGTGCCCTACAAGGGCAGCGCGCCTGGCCTGACCGACACGGTGGCCGGCAACACCTCGGTCATGTTCGTCGACATTCTCTCGGCGCTGCCGCACATCAAGTCGGGGCGACTCAAGGCGCTGGGCGTGACCGGCACGGTGCGCTCGCCCGCACTGCCCGATGTACCCACGGTGGCCGACAGCGTTGCGGGCTTCAATGGCAACACCTGGCTTGGGCTGGTCGCCCCGGGCGGTACACCCCGGGAGATTCTGATGCGCCTCAGCAGCGAAACCCAAAAGGCCCTGAACGCACCCGATGTGCGCGAGCGACTCCTGTCGCAGGGCGTGGAGCCCGTGGGCAGTACGCCCGAGCAGTTTGCAGCCCATATCGAGACGGAGATGCAGCGCTATGGGGCGGCCATCAAGGCCTCGGGCGCGAAGGTGGACTGACTGCCATGGCCCTTGATTTCAGCTTCAGCCCCGAGCACGAGTCGGTCCGCGAGACCGTGCGTCGCTTCTGTCAGGAAGAGGTCGCACCTCTGGTGCGCCATGCCGAAGAAACCGAAACCTTTCCGCGAGAGCTCTTTCGCAAGTGGGGCGCGCTCGGTCTGATTGGTGCTCGCTATCCGGTGGATGTGGGCGGTACCGGCATGGACAAGATCGCAGACTGCATCGTGCGCGAAGAAATGAGCATGGTCTGTCAGGGCTTTGCCTCGAGCTGGTCCGCCCACAGCCATCTGGGCATCTGGCCCATCTGGAAAGCAGGCACACCGCTGCAGGTCGATCGCTATTTTCGTCCGGCCCTGGCCGGAGAGCTGATTGCTGCCTTTGGTCTGAGCGAGCCCGATGGCGGATCGAATGTACGGGCCCTGAAAACCCGCGCCACCCGGGTCGCCGGAGGCTGGCGCCTCGATGGCAGCAAGCTCTACATCTCCAATGCGCCGATTGCCGACTTCGTGCTGGTGGCCGCGCGCACCAAGCCCGAGCTCACCATCGAGGCGATCAGTCTGTTCATCGTCCCCACGAACAGCCCTGGCTTCACGGTGAGCAAGCTCGACAAGGAATCCATCCGCAGCTCCGAAACCGGGCTCATTCATATCGATGGCGTCGTTGTGCCCGATGACCATTTGCTGGGCGAGCGCGAGGGCACCTATCCGCTCATTCTCGAATCCCTCAGCGAAAACCGGGTGGGCGTTGCCGCCAATTCACTGGGCATGGCCCGGGCGGCTCTGGCCGCATCGGTGGCCTATGCCGGCGAACGCGTCGTAGCCAACAAACGCATCGGCGACTACCAGGCCATCGCCCATCGACTGGCCGACATGGCAGCCGATATCGAAGCCACCAAATGGCTGGTCTACTACGGGGCCTGGTGCGTGGATCAGGGCACACTCACTTCGGATCTCGCCGCCAAGGTCAAGCTGGTGGCCAGCGAATGCGCCGTGCGGGCCAGCGAATCAGCCATCCGGATCTTTGGTGGTGCCGGCATCATGCGCGAATACCCCGTCGGGCGCATTCATCGCGATGCGCTGCTGTACGTGATCGGCGAGGGCACCAGCGATATTCAGCGCAACCTGATCGCACGGGGCCTGGGATTCAAGGCCTGATCACCAACGCGGCGGGCGCTTCTCGATGAAGGCCTGCACGCCTTCGAGCGCACTGTCGTCCATCATGTTGCAGGCCATGGTCTGGCCAGCCAGCTGATAGGCGGCATCAACGCCGAGTTCGAGCTGCCGATAGAACAGGCCCTTGCCCGCACGAATGGCTTCGACGGGCTTGGCAGCAATGCGATCGAGTACGCCCTGAATGCAGGCATCGAGCTGGTCTGCGGATACGGCTTCGTTGACCAGGCCCTGCTCACAGGCCTGCCGCGCATCGATGAAATCACCGGTGAGCAGCATGCGCATCGCAGCCTTGCGAGAGAGATTGCGCGACAGGGCGACCGACGGCGTGGAACAGAACAGCCCCAAATTGACGCCCGACACCGCAAAGCGCGCGTCATCGGTACAGAACGCAAGGTCGCAGGCGGCAACCAGCTGACAGCCCGCGGCTGTAGCGATGCCGTGGACACGGGCGATGACGGGCTGCGGCATGCGCTGCAAGGCGAGCATCATGCGGCTGCATTGCGCAAACAGACGCTGGTAATAGGCCAACGACGGCTCGGCACGCATCTCGCGCAGATCATGGCCGGCACAGAAGGCCTTGCCCCGCGCGCCGATCACGACAGCCCGCACGGCAGGATCGGCGGCAATCGCATCGAGCCTGTTCTGCAACTCGCTCATGAGGCCTTCAGACAAGGCATTGAAAGCCTGGGGCCGGTTGAGCCAGAGCCAGGCTACCGGGCCTCGGTCTTCACGCTCGACGAGCCCTGAAGCGGATTCGATGACTGCAACGGGGTGTAGGGGGCTCGACATGGCAGCGGTTCCAGGATGTTTCAGTTCGGGCAGCGCTCATGGATGATGGCACAGGCCCACCCAATCGACGGGCGGGCAGCGGCTTTCGCCCGGCGGATCATCGG
>JBKCEY010000044.1:0-1769 GCA_046304115.1 Burkholderiales bacterium
GTTGAGCAGGCATCGGAATCGGCCCCCAGACGCCCTGGCCTCCGGACCGAACCCTCCCGGCCAGCATCGCCAGAGCATCCGGCCTGTCCTTGTAGCGCGCAGCAATCTCGCGCATGCCAGGGCCCACCAGCTTGCCGTCGATCGCATGACAGGCCAGACATCCCGATTCGCGCGCGAGTGTCGCGACTTCGCGTTCGCCCGATGCTGCGCCAGGAGGCGAGGAGGTTGAACCCTGGGTCGAGGATACCGAGCCCTGCCCTGAAGACGTTGATCCGCTGGCACTGACTGCCGGGCTGTCCTTCATGGATGCATCGGCTGCGGCCCGAGCGAGCAGCGCAGCGCCCGGGCTGGCCGGCTGGTCGGTATCGGCACCCCGCACCGGTCCGACCACCCGATTCTGCGCAGCGATCTGGCCATGCGCGTTGCGGGCATAGTCGGGCAGGCTCGAATCGATGCCTTTCTCCACAGGACAGTCCTTCATGCAGGCCTCGGCCTGAATATCGGGCTTGCCGCGAACATTCCAGAGGCCCTCAAAGCGCACTGCGCCATTGCGGTTGGGCAGGCGCGCCTGAGTCTGGGCCATGTTGGCGTGCGACAGCACAAAATCCGCAGGCACGATGTCGCCCAGATGCAGGATATAGGCCGTCACTGCATAGACCTCCTCCACCGTGAGCGACTTGGGCGCATTCCAGGGCATCGCCCGATTGATGTAGTCCCAGAGTGTGGAGAGCTGACTCACCTTCATGAGGGTGGTGCGTTGCGGAAAGTCTGCGCGAGCCAGATTGGCGACCCGTCCGGTCACGACATCCTGCTGCGAGGTGCCGCCGACGACCGGGGTAAAGACTTCGTTGGACTCCCCGAAGGTGCCATGGCATGAAGCGCACTTGGCATCCCAGACGTCCATGCCCTTGTCGACTGAACCCGAGCCCTTGGGCAAACCCTTGAAATCGGCCCGCACATCGATATCCCAGGCGGCGATTTCACCTGGCGTTGCAGGCCGTCCGATCTGGGCCCAGGGCACCTGTGCAGATGGCGAGTGCGTGACCCCCGGCGCAGTGGCGCTTCGGGCTGAGGGCTGCTCGACCCGTGGATGGACGCAACCCACCAGGGCCAGGATCGATGCGCTGATCAAACCCGCCGTCAGCGCTGTGGCCGTGCGCTCAATAGGCCTGAACATTGAAGACCTCCCCTGAGCCCGCAACCTTCCAGGACTGGATGGCGTTGTTGTGATAGATCGAGCGGGTTCCGCGCACCGCGCGCAGCTGGTTGATTCTGGGCTGCACGTAGCCGGTTTCGTCGATGGCGCGACTTTGCACTATGGCCTCGCTGCCGCTCCAGACCCAATCAACGTTGAATCGGGTGAGCGCCTTGGGCAACACCGGCTGCTCGAGACGGGCAGGCGTCCAGTTGCGGCCGCCATCGAAGGAGACATCCACACGGCGGATCCGCCCTCGCCCTGACCAGGCGATGCCCGTCACGTTGTAGTAACCCTTGTCCAGCAAGACCTGCCCGCCCGAGGGCGAGGTGATCACGCTCTTGCATTCCTGGATCGAGGTGAACTGTCGATGGGTGCCATCGGGCATGAGGTCGACATAGTGAATGACCTCATCCTTGGTGTGATAGGGCTGGTCGCCGACCTCGATCCGGCGCAGGTACTTGACCCAGGACACCCCCTGCACGCCCGGCACGACCAGCCGCAGGGGATAGCCGTTTTCGGGGCGCAGCATTTCACCATTCATGGCCCAGGCCACCATCACATCGTCCATGGC
>JBKCEY010000045.1:0-14931 GCA_046304115.1 Burkholderiales bacterium
ATCAAGATGCGCATGGTGCCCTACAAGGGCGGCTCGGCAGCGCTCATGGATGCCGCTGCAGGCAACATCCAGGTCTCGGTGGGTTACACCGCTGAACTCGAGCCCTTCACGGGCCCGGGGCGCCTGACCGTGCTGGCCGCCTTCGCGCCGATTCGCATGCCCAAGTTCCCCACCGCGCCAAGCTTTGCCGAAGCGGGCTTTCCGAACATGGAAATGCCGAGCTTTGCGGGCTTTTTCATGCCGGCGAATGCCCCGCGCGAAGCCGTGGAGCGTTTCAATGCCGAAGCCATCAAGGCCATGGCCCGCCCCGAGATGACCGAGTGGCGTACCTCGGTGGGCGGCTACTACGAGCTCTTCAAGCCCGCCGAGTTCGGCAACTTCGTGCGTGGCGAGCAGAGCAAGTGGCGCAAGATGTCGGACGAGTTCAACATCAAGGCCGAGCAGGCCAAATAAGGCCAGGGCGCGGGGCTGATCGCCCCGCCCCTTGCACCTCACATGTTGCGCCGGTACTGCCCGCCCACCTCGAACAGGGTCTGGGTGATCTGGCCGAGCGAACACACCCGCACCGCATCCATCAGCACCGCAAAGACATTGGCCTCATCAATGACGGCGCGGCGCAGCCGCTCGATCATGGCCTCGCGCTCTTCGGCATGCGTGGCATGAAAGGCCGCCAGCCGCGCGAGTTGCGAGCGCTTTTCTTCATCGGTTGAGCGGGCGAGCTCGAGCTTTTCGGGAATCGGATCGCCCTTGGGGTTGCGGAAGGTGTTCACGCCGATGATGGGCAGCTCGCCGGTGTGCTTCAGATGCTCGTAGTGCATGGATTCGTCCTGGATGCGGCCGCGCTGATAGCCGGTCTCCATGGCGCCCAGCACCCCGCCCCGCTCGGCGATGCGCTCGAACTCGGCGAGCACGGCCTCCTCGACCAGCTCGGTGAGCTCGTCGATCACGAAGCTGCCCTGGTTGGGGTTTTCGTTCTTGGCCAGACCCCATTCGCGATTGATGATCAGCTGAATGGCCATGGCGCGGCGCACGCTGTCTTCGGTGGGCGTGGTGATCGCCTCGTCAAACGCATTGGTGTGCAGGCTGTTGGCATTGTCGTAAGTGGCAATCAGGGCCTGCAGCGTGGTGCGGATGTCGTTGAACTGGATCTCCTGCGCATGCAGGCTGCGTCCGCTGGTCTGGCAGTGGTACTTGAGCTTCTGGCTGCGTTCGTTGGCGCCGTATTTCTCCTTCATGGCCACCGCCCAGATGCGTCGGGCCACGCGCCCGAGCACGGTGTATTCCGGGTCCATGCCGTTGGAGAAGAAAAAGCTCAGGTTCGGCGCGAAGTCGTCGATCTTCATGCCCCGCGCCAGATAGGCCTCCACGAAGGTAAAGCCGTTTGAGAGCGTGAAGGCGAGCTGGCTGATCGGGTTGGCCCCGGCTTCGGCGATGTGATAGCCGCTGATCGAGACCGAGTAGAAGTTGCGCACATCGTTTTGCACGAAGTACTGGGCAATATCGCCCATCACCTTCAGGCTGAACTCGGTCGAGAAGATGCAGGTGTTCTGGCCCTGGTCTTCCTTGAGGATGTCGGCCTGCACCGTGCCGCGCACATTGGCCAGGGTCCAGGCGCGCAACTGGGCGGCTTCCTCGGCGTTGGGTGCGCGGCCCTGCTTGTCGGTAAAGCGTGCCACCTGCTGATCGATGGCCGTGTTCATGAACATGGCCAGGATTGAGGGTGCGGGGCCATTGATGGTCATGGACACGCTGGTGGCCGGATCGCACAGATCAAAGCCTGAATACAGCACCTTCATGTCTTCGAGGGTGGCAATGCTCACCCCCGAGTTGCCCACCTTGCCGTAGATGTCGGGCCGCTCGGCCGGGTCGTTGCCATAGAGCGTGACGCTGTCAAAGGCCGTCGACAGTCGCTTGGCAGGCATGCCCTCCGAGAGCAGCTTGAAGCGCCGGTTGGTCCGAAAGGCATCGCCCTCACCCGCAAACATGCGGGTGGGATCCTCGCCCTCACGCTTGAAGGCAAACACGCCTGCGGTATACGGAAAGGAGCCCGGTACGTTCTCGAGCAGCAGCCACTTGAGCAGCTCACCATGGTCTTCGTAGTCGGGCAGCACCACCTTGCGGATGCGCGTGCCCGAGAGCGAGGTGGTGGTGATCTGCGTGCGCAGTTCCTTGTCACGCACCTTCACCACGAACTCATCGCCCGCATAGGCGGCCTTGAGCGCCGGCCAGCCTTCGATGAGCGCCCTTGCGGCGCCGTCAAGACCCCCTTCTCGACGCTGGGCCAGGGCCAGCACGGTATCGCGCGCGCCGCTGCGGGTGGCATCGTCTTCATGCAGCATGCGCGCGGTCTCGCGCAGTTGCTGCAGCTCGCGGGCGAGGCGGGCCTGCGCACGGGCGCGCTTCTTGTAGCCGCGCACGGTGTCCGAAATCTCGGCCAGATAGCGACTGCGTGCCGGCGGCACGATCACGGTCTGAGCACTCGAATAACGGGCCGTTGCCTTGGGCAGGCGGCCTTCAGGATGGGGCAGCACGAGGCCCAGTTCCATCAGTCGGGGCAGCAGGCCCTGATAGAGCGCAGTCACGCCATCGTCATTGAACCGGGATGCCTGCGTGCCAAAGACCGGCATGCGATCGGTGGGCGTGCTCCAGAGTTCGCGATTGCGCTGAACCTGCTTGCTCACATCGCGCAGCGCATCCATGGCGCCCTTGCGATCGAACTTGTTGATCGCCACGAACTCGGCGAAATCCAGCATGTCGATCTTCTCGAGCTGGCTGGCCGCACCGAACTCCGGCGTCATGACATACAGCGTGGTGTCCACCAGCGGCACGATGGCGGCATCGCCCTGGCCGATGCCCGAGGTTTCGACCACGATCAGATCGAAGCCCGCCACCCGACAGGCTGCGATCACATCCGGCAAGGCCTGGCTGATTTCGCTGCCGGCATCGCGCGTGGCCAGCGATCGCATGAAGATATTGGAATGATCGATGGCGTTCATGCGGATGCGATCACCCAGCAAAGCGCCGCCCGACTTGCGCCGTGTGGGATCGACCGAGAGGATGGCCACCCGCAGTGCATCGGCCTGATCCAGACGCAGCCTGCGCACCAGCTCATCGGTCAGGCTCGACTTGCCCGCTCCACCGGTGCCGGTAATGCCAAGCGCAGGCGTGCGCACGGTATCGGCACGCCGATGCAGTTCCGCACGCAGTGCGGCAAACCCTGCGTCATCGAGCGAGCCCGGCGCGCGGCCGTTTTCCAGGGCTGTGATCAGCTGGGCCAGCGCGCGGCGCGAGCGCGCGAGGGCTGCCGCGCTGGTGGTGTCCATGGCGCGTGAGGCAGGCGCAACAATGGCATCGAGCGAGGACGGACCATAGGGAGACAGATCGATATCGCAGCGCGCGATCATGTCGCCGATCATGCCGGCCAGACCCATGCGCTGACCGTCTTCGGGTGAATAGATGCGGGTCACGCCATAGTCATGCAGCTCGCGGATCTCGGCCGGAACGATCACGCCGCCACCGCCGCCAAACACCTTGACATGGTGTGCACCCGCCTCGTGCAGCAGATCGATCATGTACTTGAAGTACTCGACATGGCCGCCCTGATAGGAGGACACCGCGATGCCCTGCGCGTCTTCCTGCAGGGCGCACTCGACCACCTCGCGCACCGACCGGTTGTGGCCCAGGTGGATCACCTCGCAGCCCATGGACTGCAGGATGCGTCGCATGATGTTGATCGACGCATCATGTCCGTCGAACAGCGAAGCCGCCGTCACGAAGCGAACCTTGTGGGTCATGCGGTACTCGGCAAGTTTCTTGGCGTCGGAAAGATCGGTCATCGTGGACTCTGTGTCGGTGGAGCAGCTACGGAACGCATGGGCGCGGCCCGGCCTGCGATTTTCGGTCAAGCGGGCGAGTGTGGCAAACCGGGGCGTGGCGTGGCCTGTCCACGCCGACCTGGCAGCTCGTTTGGGATAGATTGTCAGCCACGCCTAATCATCCAAAACTGTTTGCTTGCGGGCCATCTTACGAGGGAAAACGCCATGAATGATCAACGGGGCCTGGTGATTTCTTCAGGAACAGCCGCCAGCCAGGACATCTTCGAGCGCGCGCTTGCAGCGCTCAATGTCTATCGCGGCGATGCCGTGGCCATCATCGAAGAAGCCCTCGCAGTCGACCCGGACTTCGTCATGGGGCATGTTTTGCGCGCCGAGGTGCTCATCACACTGTGGGAACGAAGCGTGGTACCCAAGGTGCAGGAAAGCCTGGATCGACTGCATGCGCTGCAATCACGCAGCAATGATCGCGAACGCGCACATGGGCAGGCGATCTCCCGATGGGTGGATGGTGATTGGGACGGGATGCGCATCGCATTAGAACGCTTGCTGGCCGACTATCCCCGCGATCTGCTGGCGCTGCAGGTAAACCACCTGGCCGACTTTTTCCACGGTGACCGCGACAACCTGAGGGCGCGCCCGGAGCGGGTGATGTCCGCCTGGAGTGCCAGCGATCCCGGTTATGGCTTGCTGCTGGGCATGCATGCCTTCGGGCTCGAGGAGTGCGGGCAGTATGCTCTGGCCGAAGACATCGGGCGACGGGCGCTTGATCTGAATGCCGATGACAGCTGGGCGCATCATGCTGTGGCCCACGTCATGGAAATGCAGGCCCGTCAGGTCGAGGGGCTCGCCTTCATGCACTCACGCGAGGCACACTGGGCACAAGCCGACAATGGCTTCGCCTTTCATAACTGGTGGCACACCGCGCTCTTTCATCTGGATCAGGGGCAGCATGCGCAGGCGCTGGCCCTGTACGACCGTGGGATTCGGCCCGAGCCGATTGGCGTGCAACTCATGATGCTGGATGCCACCGCGCTGCTGTGGCGCATGCATCTGAACGGTGCCGATGTGGGCACGCGCTGGGACGAGCTGGCCGATAGCTACGAACAAAGCAAAGAGGCAGGTTTTTATGCGTTCAACGACATGCATGCCATGGCAGCCTATGTCGCCACTGGACGCACACGTGCTGCCCAAGACCTGCTCGAGGCAGCACGGGCGTCGGCTGCAGGCCAAGGTACCAACGCCCGCATGATCCGCGAAGTCGGCCTACCGATTGTTCAGGCGATCGACGCATTCGGAAAGGGGCGCTTTGCCGAGACGGTCAACCTGCTGCTGCCCGTGCGCTACAAGGCCCACGCTTTTGGCGGCAGCCATGCTCAGCGCGACATTGTTCACCGCACCTTGATCGAGGCCGCGCTGCGAGGAGGTGACCGGACTATGGCGCGTGCGCTCACACAGGAGCGCACGGCACAAAAATCACACTGCGCTTTCAGCTGGGGGCTTCGGCAGCGTGCGGCTTAGGCTTCAGAGCCGCTCGATGATGGTCACATTGGCCATGCCACCGCCTTCGCACATGGTCTGCAGACCAAAGCGCTTGTTGCGGTTTTTGAGGGCATAGACCAGGGTGGTCATCAGCTTGGCGCCCGAGCCGCCCAGCGGATGGCCCAGAGCGATCGCGCCGCCATTGACGTTCAGACGCTCGCGATCGGCACCGGTGTACTGCAACCAGGCCACAGGAACCGACGCAAAGGCCTCGTTGACTTCGAACAGGTCGATGTCGTCGATCTTCATGCCGCACTTCTTGAGTGCACGCTCGGTGGCCGGCAGCGGCGCCTCGAGCATGATGACCGGATCGTGGCCGATCAGGGTCATGTGATGCACCCGGGCCATGGGGGTGAGATTGAACTCCTTGAGCACCTTTTCGCTCACCACCATCACGGCCGCAGCACCGTCACAGATCTGGCTGGCGGTTGCGGCGGTCAGCATGCCGCCTTCCTGGATGAGCTTGACGCCGGCGATGCTCTCCAGCGTGGCGTCGTAGCGAATCCCTTCATCACTCAGATGCTGGTCATCGGTCAGAACGCCGTCGGCGGTCTTGATGTGCACCGGAATGATTTCGTCCTTGAACGCACCAGCCTGGGTGGCTGCAATGGCGCGCTGATGGCTGGAGAGCGCATAGGCGTCGAGCTGTTCGCGGGTCAGGTTGTATTTCTTGGCCATCATTTCGGCGCCCATGAACTGGCTGAAGTCAGGGCCCGGATAGCGGCTGCGGATGTTGGGGCTCATGTAATGGCCCATGCCGTTCTTGAAGGGCAGCGACGAGGGCGTGCCCATCGGGACGCGGGTCATGCTCTCGACACCTGCGGCAATCACGATATCCATGGTGCCCGACATGACAGCCTGCGCGGCAAACTGCACGGCCTGTTGGGATGAGCCGCACTGACGATCGATCGAGGTCGCCGGCACGCTTTCGGGCAGGCCCGAGGCCAGCACCGCATTGCGACCGATGTTGGCCGACTGCTCGCCGGCCTGGCCAACGCAGCCCATGATCACGTCATCGACACGGGCCGGATCGATCCCGCTGCGGGCCACGACGGCATCGAGCACCTGGGCGGCAAGGTCGGCGGGATGCCAGCCTGCAAGACGGCCGCCCTTGCGACCTCCGGCGGTGCGTGCAGCGGCGACGAGATAGGCTTCAGCCATGATGTGTTCTCCTTGCAGGGTTTGATGGTTTGGCGAACAGGGGTGTACGAATTGAACCAAAGGTTTTAGCACACCCGGGTGCCCACCGCTGCGGCGACCCGGATCACGCCCCTCCAGGGGTTCAGATCCGGTTCGGATGAAGCAGGACCGAGGCTGACCGCAGACCACTTTCTGAAACGCGAATCCGATGACAACCCGCCCTTCACGACCTGAAATGACCGAGTCCAATGTTTCATCTGGAGCAGTAACCGACACCGCGCCCCTGCTTCAGATCGAGGGTGCCTGCGCGCGAATCATCCTGAATCGGCCGGGACAGCACAACCGCATCGACCCTGGCGATGTTGCGGTGCTGCATGACCATCTCGATGCGGCTCAGGCCGACCCCGCCGTGCGGACGGTGGTGTTTTCGGGCAATGGCCCCAAGACCTTCAGTTCGGGCTACACCCTGCAGGCCATCCGCGCCACCATGACCGAACGCCAGTTCGAAGGACTGCTCGATCGCATTGAAGCCATGCCCCTGCCCACGGTGGCGGCCATTCAGGGTGGCGTCTATGGAGGAGCCACCGACCTGGCCCTGTGCTGCGACCTGCGAATCGGGGTGACCACCTCACGCATGTTCATGCCAGCGGCCAAGTTTGGTCTGCACTACTACCCGGGCGGCATGCGCCGGTATGTGGAGCGGCTGGGTCTGACGGCCGCCACGCGCCTGTTCCTCACCGCCGACACGTTGCAGGCCGACGAGATGCTGCGCATCGGTTTTCTCTCGCAGTGCGTGGCGCCCGAGACGCTCGAGCCGACGGTGCAACATCTGGTGAGCCTCTTTGCCGCCAATGAGCCGCAGGCCGTGGCCGCCATGAAACGCAGCCTGGCTGAACTCGCACGCGCATCCGCCGACACTGCGCCGATCGAGCGACGCTATCTGGATTCGCTGCAGTCCGACGCCCTGGCGCAGCGGCTCAAGGCGCTGCTGGGCTGAGGCGCTGAGGCAGTTCATTGCCTCAGCCGCAATCGGCTCATTAGCGAGAGGAGAGAGGGAGAGAGGCGATTTTTTGTATATTTCTGTAATATACAAACGATGATCGATCTCGCGAAAATCTCTGGCTTTGACTGGGATCGTGGCAACGCTCGAAAGAACGACAAGCATGCTGTTGATCAATCAGAGGCCGAAGAGGTTTTCTTCAATCACCCCTTGCTGATGCTGGAGGATCTTCGGCACCGCGACCAGGAAATCAGGTTCCATGCGCTGGGCAGGACCCTTGAGGGTCGTTTGCTTCACATCACCTTCACGCTGCGAGAGGGCGATACCCTGATCCGAGTGATCTCGGCCCGGGACATGCACCGAAAGGAAAGGATCATCTATGAGCAAGCCCGCTAAATCGGTGCCAGGCTTCAAAAACGAACAGCAGGAAAGAGCTTTCTGGGAAGGCTCTGGGCAAGACTCCACTCAATACCTTGATTGGACCCAAGCCCAACGCGTGGTGCTGCCAAACCTCAAACCTTCGACCAAGACCATCTCGTTGCGCCTTCCGCAGCATCTGCTCGATTCCATCAAGGCAGCGGCGAATGCGCGTGATGTGCCTTATCAGTCTTTGATCAAGGTATGGCTTCAGGAGAAGGTGCAGGGTTGAGGCAGAGGACGCCCGCGCCACTGAATGCATGGGCCATGACCTTCAGCACAGTCAGCCAGCGGGCGCGGAGCTCAGCGAAACGGCCGGCTCGCCATGGCGAGCCAGCTCGCTCCCACGCAGGCCAGTGCGCCCATGCTGAGCACTAGCCGCAATGGCATGAACCAGGCCGGCACCCCGGTGCCTCGATACAGCCGCCAGTCGATCACCAGCGCCAGCAGCAGGCCTGCGAACAGGCCTGGCAGAGCCACCCGCACGCCATACAGCGTCAGAATCCAGGCTGCAATCGAAGGCAGTACGCTCCAGAGCAGGCGCGTGACTGCCCGGCCATCGGTGATCTCCGATCGGGCGAGCACGACGCCCCAGTGCAAGGCGCCCAGGAAGGTGAAGATGCTCGCGGCATAGTGAGCCTGCGCTTTGAGCACACCACCGAGTTCCGCGGGTGGCGAAAGCCACGAAAACACGGCCAGCGAAAAGAAAGGCAACAGGCCCGCCAGGCCGAGGATCCATGCAAAACGCTGGGTGGCGGGGATCTCTCTTGATTCGGTCATGGGCAGTTCAATCGCAATGGAGCCTTGGGCCTGCAGTACAGGTCGGCCTGTCTTGTCGCGGGTCTCAGGCCGGACGCGCGCAGAATCGGTAGATCGCCTGGGTTGCACGCTGTGCAGCCAGCCAGCCCACCGGCTTGCCGTTGGCCAGGAGGGCTCGCTGGGTGACCTTCAGGCCGAGCTGTGCAATCAGCTCCTCAAAATCGAGCGGCGTGGCCAGATGCAGATTGGGCGTGTCGTACCACTGATAGGGCATCTCGCTTGAAACCGGCATGCGCCCGCGCAGGATCGACCAGGCATGACTCCAATGACCGAAATTGGGGAACGACACAATGCCGGTCGTGCCGATCTGACTCATCTCGCGCAATACCTGCTCGGTATTCTTGGTGGCCTGAATCGCCATGGACAGCACCACCACATCAAACCGATTGGCCGAGAACATGCCCAGCCCCGCCTCGATGTTCTGCTGAATGACATCAACGCCGCGCCGGGCGCAGGCCAGCACCTGCGCATCGGCAATCTCCACGCCATAACCACTGCAGCCTTTGTGCCGTTGCAGATGATCCAGCAGCACGCCATCGCCGCATCCCAGATCGAGCACCTGCGAGCCCGGCGCGATCCAGCTGGCAATCAGGGCGAGGTCCGGACGCAGAGGCTGCTCTGCAGCCACCCGGTCTGAGGTCTTGCGCTGGATGGAGGATGAGTCAGGCTTGTTCATGCCACCCCCACCTGCGAGCCGATGCGCTCGAACCAGGCGCGGACCAGCGCGTGATAGCGGGCATCGTCGAGCAAAAAGGCGTCGTGACCGTGCGGCGCATCGATCTCGGCATAGCTCACACGACGCCGATTGGCGAGCAGGGCCTGCACGATCTCGCGGCTGCGATCCGGGGCAAAGCGCCAGTCGGTGGTGAACGACGCCAGATAGAAGTCGCAGGTGGCCGGCGCGAGCGCTGCTGCGAGATCGCCACCGTGGCGACGGGCTGGGTCGAAGTAGTCGAGCGCCCGGGTGATCAGCAGGTAGGTGTTGGCGTCGAAATACTTCGAGAACTTCTCGCCCTGATAGCGCAGGTAAGACTCGATTTCAAACTCGACATCGAAGGTGAACTGATACTCGCTGCGCAGCTCGGTATCCCGTGCATGCTGGCGCAGCGTGCGGCCGAATTTCTCGGCCATGACGTCATCGGACAGATAGGTGATGTGTCCAATCATGCGGGCTACCTGCAGCCCGCGGGCGGGCACGGTGCCATGATCGTAGAAGCGTCCGCCATGAAAGTCGGGGTCGGTCAGGATGGCACGGCGGGCCACCTCATTGAAGGCGATGTTCTGCGCCGACAACTTGGGGGCGGTCGCAATTGCAATGCAGGCACCGATGCGCTGCGGATAGAGCATGCTCCAGGCCAGAGCCTGCATACCCCCCAGCGAACCACCGATCACGGCTGCAAAGCGATCAATACCCAGCGCATCAGCCAATCGTGCCTGCGCGCGGACCCAGTCTTCCACCGTGATCACCGGAAAATCCGGCCCATAGGGCAGTCCGGTGGCGGCGTTGATCGACATGGGACCGGTCGACCCGAAGCAAGAGCCGAGATTGTTCACACCGACCACGAAGAATCGGTCGGTATCGAGCGGCTTGCCCGGGCCCACCAGATTGTCCCACCAGCCGATGTCCTGCGAATCGGACGCCGTGCAGCCGGCCACATGATGCGAGGCGTTGAGGGCGTGACAGACCAGCACCGCATTGCTGCGCTGCGGATTCAGGCGGCCATAGGTCTCAAAGACCAGCTCGTAGCCGCCCAGGGCGGCACCGCTCTCGAGCGGCAGCGGTTCTTCGAAACGGTGACGTTGCGGGGTTACCACCCCGACCGATGCGGTCATCTCAGGCAAGGGCCATGCAGCCGGGCGGCACGGCAAAAAGACAAGCCGCGCACCTTAGCCGGGGCCATGCATCAGTGTCAACGAAAGGCCTGCTCACTGCAGCTCCCGCAACCGGCGCAGACCCGTCTGGACTTTGTCGGGGTCATCGGTGCGCACCAGGCGTGACGCGAGCGGCGCCAGTCGCGCCACATCGCTGCGCAGCACCTCGCGCTTGATGCGCAACAGGCTGGCCGGATGCATGGAAAAGCTGCGCAGACCCATGCCCAGCAACAGCGCGGTGGCCTGCGGGTCACCCGCCATCTCGCCGCAGACGGCCACCGGCTTGCCAGCACGATGTCCAGCCTTCAGGGTCAGGGCAATCAGTTGCAGAACCGCCGGATGAAACGGATCGTAGAGGGCCGAGACCGCATGGTCGGCCCGATCGATGGCCAGCGTGTACTGCACTAGATCATTGGTGCCGATCGACAGAAAATCGAGTCGACGTGCAAACAGGCTCGCGGTGAGCGCCGCTGCGGGCACCTCGATCATGCCACCCACCGGCACCGGAGGCAGCGGGCTGCGCCGTGCATCGAGCAACTGCTCACGCGCCTGCGCAATCCAGCGCAGCGACTGCTCCACCTCGTGCCCATGGGCGAGCATGGGGATCAGCAACCGCACCGGCCCATGCTCGGCAGCCCGCAAAATGGCGCGCAACTGCTGCAGGAACATCGCCGGTTCGGCCAGACTGAACCGAATCGCCCGCTGACCCAGGGCCGGGTTGGGTGCGGCGGCAGGCGTCGCACCTTCGTGGGCACTGGACAAGGTCTTGTCGGCACCGACATCGATGGTTCGGATCGTGACGGGCCGTCCCTTCATGGCCCGCACGGTTTTGGCGTAAGCCTCGTACTGCTCGTCTTCATCGGGCAGCGAGGCCCGATTCATGAACAGGAACTCGGTTCTGAAGAGCCCCACCCCGGCCGCACCCGCAGCCATGGCCTGTTCGGTTTCGTCGGGCAGTTCGATGTTGGCATGAAGATCAATCGACACACCGTCGAGCGTATTGCCGGGTATGTGCACCAGACGCTCGAGCTGCTTGCGTTCGAGCGCCTGCAGTTCGATGCGATGCCGGTACTCTGCAAGCACCATGTCGTCGGGGTCCACCAGCAGGACACCCGACTGGCCGTCGAGCACGATCCAGTCATCATCGCGCACCAGGCGCGCTGCGCTGCCCAATCCCACCACGGCAGGCACATTCATGCTGCGCGCCAGAATCGCCGAGTGCGAAGCCGTGCCGCCCAGATCCATCGCAAAGCCACCGGCCTGCGTGTAATGCAGCATGTCGGCCGGTGCCATGTCGTGAGCCACATAGATCAGGGGCACGCCATCGTCGGCCTGACGGGCATCGCGCAGGGCTTGCACATGCCCCGTTCCCGACAGGGCCTTGAGCACCCGGTCGGCCACCTGGGTCACGTCGCGGCCTCGCTCGCGCAGATAGGGATCTTCAAACTGGGCAAACTGCCCGGCCAGGAACTCGGCCTGCGCCGCAAAGGCCCACTCGGCATTGCGCCCGTGAGAGGTGATGGCCTCGGTCGCACCCTCGAGCAGGGTCGGGTCTTCGAGAATCATGGCGTGCACCTGGAGCAGGGCCTGTGCCTCGGCCGGCATGCTGTCGGTCAGCCGATCGGCCAGCCCCGAGAGCTCAGTGCGCACCATGTCAATCGCACGCAGAAGGCGCGCCACCTCGGCCTGCCGCGCAACCGGGTCCGGACCCGGTGCGGCATCGCCACCCACTGCATCAATGTGAAAGTGCGGTACGTCGAGCAGGCGCGACTCCAGCACCACGGCGCGGCCCACCACGATGCCGCCGCCAAGTCCTGTGCCATGGATGCTGAACATGAATCGCCTGCCGGTCAGTCGGTGGCGGCGCCTTCGCCGAATCCGCCCTGGACCAGGGCGACAAGCGCCTCGAGGGCCGCAGCTTCGTCGGGGCCGTCGGTCTCGATGTGCAGGACTGCCCCGCGCGCCGCAGCCAGCATCATCACACCCATGATGCTCTTGCCATTGACGCGGCGTGCGCCCTTGGTGAGCCAGACCTGCGCTTTGAAACGGGTGGCCGCCTGCGTGAAGGCGGCCGAAGGCCGGGCATGCAGCCCGAGCTTGTTGACGATGGTGACGTCGGCTGTTTTCATGAAGCGTCGGCCTGAGACGGGGGCTGAATGGTCATGATCGACTCGCGAACGCCCTCGAGCAAGCTCTCAGCCACCTCATCCAGGGGGCCCCGGCGATAGGTGAGGGCCTTGACCAGCAAGGGCAGATTGACACCTGCAATCACGTGAATGCGATGCGGTTCGGCCAGTCGGGCGGCGATCCGGGCGGGGGTGGCGCCATACAGGTCAGTGAGCACGATCGCGCCGGTGCCGTCGTTGATGCGCTTGAGCAATTCCTGAGCCGAATGGAAGGCGGCCTCGGGGTCTTCGTCGGGAATCACATCAAGCGCGGCCAGTTGCGCGGGCATTCGACCGAAGATGTGCCGCGTGCAATGCAACAGGGCCGTACCCAGCGGTTCGTGCGAGATCACCAGGATGCCGATCATGCCGCCCGACGTACCGCCCGCTCGAGCGACTCGATATAGAGGCCCGCGACATCAAAGCCCTTCTGGTCGTGAATTTCCCTGAAGCAGGTGGGACTGGTGACATTGATTTCGGTGAGACAGTCACCGATCACATCGAGACCCACGAGAAAGAGACCCCGCGCGGCCAGCACCGGGGCCAGGGATTGCGCGATCTCGAGGTCACGGGCCGACAGCGCCTGCGCCCGCCCGGTGCCGCCCGCCGCCAGATTGCCTCGGGCCTCACCCGCCTTGGGGATGCGTGCCAGGGCAAAGGGCACCACCTGACCATCGATGAGCAGGATGCGCTTGTCACCCTCGCTGATCGCCGGCAGATAGCGCTGGGCCATGACGCTGCGTGCACCAAACTGATTGAGCGTCTCGATGATCACCGACAGGTTGGGGTCATCGGCCCGCGCCCTGAAGATCGACGCGCCCCCCATGCCATCGAGCAGCTTGAAGACCGCCTCACGGTGATGCAAAACGAAGTCGCGCAAACGCTGAGGATCGCGCGTCACGAGGGTGGGTGCCGTGAACTGGGGAAATTCGGCGATCGAATATTTTTCGCCATGGTCGCGGATCGCACGCGGCGAGTTGAAGACACGAGCACCCTCGCGCGCAGCATGTTCGAGCAGCCAGGTGGCATAGACATATTCCTGATCGAAGGGCGGATCCTTGCGCATCAGGACGGCATCGAATGTTGAAATCCTCGTGGGCACTGCCTCGGCCATGTGCCACCAGCCCTGTGGATCATGGCCGGGCTCACCGAGCTGCGGACCCACGAGATCGAGCCGCTGGGCTGCAGCCCAGGCATGACCATCCTCGAGCCACAGGCCCGGCATTTCGCACACGCTGATCGAATGCCCCCGGGCACGGGCGGCCTGCATCATGGCGTAGGTCGAGTCCTTGTAGGTCTTGATGGTCTCGACAGGATCCAGAATGATCAGCAGATGCATGGTGGTCAGGCCCCGGTCGGTGCGGTCTGTTCGAGCTCAAGCGCAGCGGCCATGAGGGCAAGCCGCGCCACCACACCATAGGCATAAAAGCGGTTGGGCGGGCAATCAGGCGTGCCGCGGGGGTCGGGTGTGTTGCAGGGCGCGGCAAACGGCAGTGGCACAAAATGCGCGCCCGGTGCGTTCAGGTTCTCGTCGATGCCCCGCTCGCCGTGCACCCGATAAAAACCGCCCACCACAAAGCGATCCATCATGTAGACCACCGGCTCGGCAGTGCCCTGCTCCACGGTCTCGATGGTGGGCACGCCCTCCTGAATGATCACTTCAGTGACCTGCAGGCCTTCCTTGACCACGGCCATCTTGTTGCGCTGACGGCGATTGAGGTTGCGCACTTCGGCAGCATCCTTGACCGACATCACGCCCATGCCATAGGTGCCGGCATCGGCCTTGACGATCACGAAGGGCGTGGCGTCGATGCGGTACTCGGCATATTTGGCCCGAATCTGCGACAGCGTGGTGTCGACCGCCTGAGCGAGTTGCTCCTCCCCTTCCCGGGCCTGAAAGTCCAGTGCCGCACAACCCGAAAAGTAGGGATCGAGCAGCCAGGGATCGATATCCATTTCTCGGGCGAAGTCGGCCACCACATCCCGATAGGCTGCAAAGTGGCGGGTCTTGCGCCGCACCGCCCAGCCTGCATGCAACGGAGGCAGCAGGATCTGTTCATCCAGCCCACGCAGGATGTCCGGAATCCCGGCCGACAGATCGTTATTGACCAGGATGGCGCAGGGATCGAAATCGGCCAGGCCC